>NZ_BAABBY010000004.1:426172-512463 GCF_039538295.1 Pedobacter jeongneungensis
AAATAGCAGCACCAGCCTAATTTCAATAAACCTGATCGGAACGAACATCCCGAATTAAGCATTGTTTATTATTTTTTGGTATGCTTGCTTGTTGCACAGGTTTCTTCGGGATAAAGTGGAGAGCAGGACTAAGCCTAACCTATAAAAAACAGGAACCTGCTTTCCAAACCCTTAAGTTACACAACAAACTGTAATACAATACATTACCAAATCATCATACTGCTTTTTTCTATCAAAACAATTTATGTTCAACTTTTGTAGTTAGGCTAAGCGTTTCCCTACAGTAAAAATATTTTTATTAAAGATTAATTCTCGATTTAAAATTACATTTTTGCAAAAATTATTTAAAAGTAAATGCAGAGTTACTCAGAATTTCTTGATCTAAGTGTTGGTTTCCCTCAGGAGGGGTTCGATGTTATAGATGATGAATTATATTTTCAGGATTTAAACCTGATGGAAATGATCGAAACTTACGGTACTCCCCTACGTTTCACATACTTACCAATGGTAAGTAAGAAGATTCAGCAGGCGAAGATTCTTTTCCAGACCGCTATTTTAAAGAACAATTACCGCGGTGATTATAAGTACTGCTATTGTACCAAAAGCTCGCATTTTAAACATATTGTAGAAGAGGCTTTAAAAAATAACATCCACCTGGAAACTTCTTCGGCTTTTGATATGCCGATGGTTGATGCTTTAGAGAAAAAAGGGGTATTAACGAAAGATACCACCATTATCTGCAACGGTTTTAAAACCTACCAGTACAAACAGTATATCATTGATATGCTGCACGATGGTTATACCAATATTATCCCGGTTTTAGATAACAAAGAAGAATTTAATCTTTTTGATGATGAGGTTGATATTGATACACCTTGTAACCTGGGTATCCGTATCGCAGCAGAGGAACAGCCAGATTCGCAGTTCTACACTTCGCGTTTGGGTGTACGTATGGAAGATATTATTGATTTTTACAACAATAAAATCGTTCACAACCCTAATTTCAGGGTTAAATTATTGCACTTCTTTATTAATTCAGGGATTACCGATTCGCCATATTACTGGAACGAGCTGGAGAAATATGTAACACTTTATTGCAAATTCAAAAAAATCAACCCTGATTTAGATACCCTTGATATTGGTGGCGGTATGCCATTTAAAGATTCGCTGGTTTTCGATTTCGATTACGAATACATGGTTAACGAGATTGTAAAAAGGATCAAGGAAATCTGTGCCATCCACGAGGTCATGGAACCAGATATTATTACTGAATTTGGTAAATATACCGTTGCCGAAGCATCAGGTATCCTTTATAAAGTATTGGGACGTAAACAGCAAAATGATCGCGAGCGCTGGTTGATGCTTGATGGTTCGTTCATCACCAACTTGCCTGATGTTTGGGCATTGAACCAAAAATATATCTTATTGCCAATTAACAATTGGGATGCTGAATACGAGCGGGTTAACCTTGGCGGCATTACCTGCGACGGACAGGATTATTATAACCAGGAAGCGCACATGAACAGTGTATTTATGCCGAAAACACGTAAAGTACAGTATTTAGGTTTCTTCCATACAGGTGCTTATCAGGAAGTATTAAGCGGTTACGGTGGTATCCACCATTGTTTATTGCCTAGTCCAAAACACGTTTTAATCCGCAGAAACCGTGATGAAAGTTTCAACTTCGAGGTTTTTGGAGAGGAACAGAACAGTAAACAAGTGTTGAAGATACTGGGCTACTAATTCAGTTTTTAGCTAGGAGTTTGCTGTTTGCAAATACCTGAAAATGTAAAATTTTATATCACATGATACAGATACCTCAGTTTTTTAAACTGGGGTATTTTTTTATATTTGAGTATGGCACAAGAACAGATTAAATTATTCGATCGGATCACTTCTACAGATGGTTTGATGGGTGGAAGACCCACAATACGTAGATTAAGGTTTCCAGTTTCTGATATACTTGAACTATTGGCAGCCGGCATGAATGAAAAACAAATCCTAGAGGAACATCCGGTATTAGAAAAAGAGGATATTAAGTCAGCCCTGTTATACTCCGCTCAAAAAGTTAATGAGGATTTCCTATCGGAATAATTGAGTGTTTTCAGTACAAACTTTCCACAATAGCTAAAGCAAAGAACAAGTTTCTTATTTTTACAATATGTAAATACCTTAGTTGAATAAGCTAAGGTATTTTCTTGCCTTTAACCTTTTACCTTACACCTAAAACCTCAAATAATGCAATTCGGTAAAGTAGACGACCCTTCGATTATAGATTATACCCTTCCTGCGGATGCACCTGAAACAGCAGCAATTTTGGCAGCTAATAAACCTAAACAGGATTTTAAAGCTTTTGTGGGCTGTGCAAAATGGAATAAAGCCGACTTAAAAGGTTTTTATCCAAAAGGAACTAAGGATGAATTAACTTATTATTCTACCCAGTTTAATTCGATCGAATTGAATGCCACTTTTTATGGCATGCCAACCAGCGAGCAGGTAATTACCTGGACGCAAAAAACACCTGCAGATTTTAAGTTTTTCCCCAAGCTCACCAATACCATCAGTCACTTTAAAAGGTTGATCAACGTTAAAGAACCTGTTGAGCAATACTGCGATGCGATTAGTAATTTTGAGGATAAACTGGGCATGGCTTTTCTACAGCTTCATGATAATTTTAAACCAAAAGATTTCGAAAGGTTAAAAATCGTAATCAACGAATTTCCAAAGGTAATTCCGTTGGGTGTTGAGGTGAGAAATACAGAATGGTTTACCAACCCGGCCATTTCAAATGAATTTGCCAAGCTTTTCGAAAACAATGGCATCACAAACATCATCGTTGATACTTCTGGCAGAAGAGACATGCTGCACATGCGCTTAACCACTCCAACTGCTTTTATACGCTTCGTAGGCGCTAATGATGATGAAATCGACAAAAAACGTCTGGACGATTGGATCGAAAGAATTGTGACATGGAAAGAACAGGGCTTGCAGAACCTTTACTTTTTTGTACACCAGAATGTAGAGCTTTCATCCCCTCTATTTTCTGCTTATTTTACCGAGAAACTGAATAAAGCAGTTGGAACCGATTTAAAAATACCAGTAATGGCTAATCAGGCTTCGCCTTCTTTATTTTAATAGGTTCAAAACCCTTAGTCGAGATTTGCAATCTTATCTGAATGAGCTGTGGATTTGCAATCCACCTTAAAAGATTATAAATCCTTAATTCAAAAGTCGGGATTACAAATCCTGACCAACAATTTGTCATGGTTCGTGTCGCCACGAACCATTTTCTAAAACCTAGATTTTTCTATAAACCGTTTCCGTCGCTTTTGCCTCTTCCCCTCCAGGCGAAACATTATAGGCAGTTAATATAAACTCATTATCGCCAACAATTTCCAGCGTTGTGCGCCAGCCCCAAAGCTGTTCCCCATACTCAGGACTACCATATTCGCCAAAAACCGAGAAACCATTTACAGTGGCTTCTCCGCTTGATAACATGATCTGCGTGCCCATATGAAAACTATCCACCCAGCTTGTGGTAAACCTTTGGTACGGAATATCGAAACCGATGATCATTTTGCCTTCAAAAGGCTTTCCCTCCAAACTGCCATGATAATCAACCGAAATAAAACGGCTGCCTAAAATGGAAGTAATTTGAGCTTCAGATGGAGATTCGTCAGCCAGAACATCCTTTTCGAACCAGGTTTTGGTTGTTCCCTGCCAGTTCCCAATTAACTGTTGAAGTTGCAGATGAGCGCCATCTGTTAAAGATTCCTCGAATTTACTTTTCGCCATAAATCAAAGCTATAGAATATTATTGTGATGTTAAATCTTTTATCTACAGGATTATGAAATGAAAATTGTAAATTGTTTTACAGAAAAGAATTCATATATGCTAAAAACGTTAGATCTCAATCAGGTAATGGTTATCGATATCGAAACTGTTCCGCAATACCCTTCATTTCAGGATGTCCCCCCCCATTTTCAGGAACTTTGGGAGCAAAAAACACATTATCAGCGAAGTGCTGACCAAAGTCCTGAAGATTTTTACGAAAAAGCAGGCATTATGGCCGAATTCGGTAAAATAATCTGTATCAGCCTGGGAATTTTTAATGTACAGGATCAATCTTATTCTTTGCGGATCAAATCTATTTTTGGTCATGATGAAAAAGAAATGCTTTTGCAGTTTTCGACACTGTTGAGCAAACAAGCACCTACTTTAATGTTCTGTGCGCATAATGGAAAAGAATTTGATTTCCCCTATTTATGTCGCAGGTTATTGGTTAACGGCATTGAAATTCCGGTTCAGCTGCAGCTTTCGGGCAAAAAACCATGGGAAGTAAACCATATCGATACCATGGAGCTCTGGAAATTCGGCGATTACAAGCATTTCACCTCCTTAAACCTTTTGGCCGCAATTTTGAATATCCCTACCCCAAAAGATGATATTAACGGATCTCAGGTAAGGCAGGTTTACTACGAAGAGAAAAATCTCGATCGGATTGTGACCTATTGCCAGAAAGATGTAATTACTACTGCGCAGGTGTTGTTAAAATTTAAAGGAATGGATATAATTTCAGCAGAAAATGTTACCATTGTAACCTGATGCTAAACGTTGAAAACCTAAATATTGATTTTTATAACCAGGAAGAAAAAACCTGGTTTAAAGCCGTTAAACAAATCAGTTTTAATGTAAAAGAAGGAACGGTTTTAGGTATTGTAGGCGAATCGGGTTCCGGAAAATCGGTCACTTCTTTTTCCATTATGCGTTTGCACGATGAAAAGACTGCAAAAATTACGGGTGAAATCGATTTTGAAAACGTAAGTCTGCTTAACCTTGGCACCAATGAAATCCGTCAGATCAGGGGAAACCAGATCTCGATGATTTTTCAGGAACCGATGACTTCCCTCAACCCTGTTTTTACCTGCGGCGATCAGGTGGCTGAAGCGATTATACTCCATAGAAAAGTAAATAAAACAGAAGCAAAAAAACATACCATTGCCCTTTTTAACGAGGTACAATTACCCCGCCCCGAAAAAATATTCGACAGTTATCCGCACCAGATTTCCGGCGGACAAAAACAGCGGGTCATGATTGCGATGGCCTTAAGCTGTGACCCCAAATTATTAATCGCCGATGAGCCCACCACCGCATTGGATGTAACCGTTCAGAAAACAATTCTTCAGTTGCTTTTAAAGCTGAAAACGGAACGAAACATGGCCATGATCTTTATTTCACACGATTTAGGTGTGGTAAACGAAATTGCCGATGAAGTTGCGGTAATGTACAAGGGCGAAATTGTAGAACAGGGACCTGCAAAATCCATTTTTGAGAACCCTCAGCATCCTTATACCAAAGGTTTACTTGCCTGCCGCCCTTCCCCTTCCCTGCAGTTAAAAAAATTACCTGTTGTGGGCGATTTCCTTACCGGAAAAATTGACGATGCCTCCGCGCATTTACAGGCTTCGAACCAGTTAACCGCTACAGAAATTGCAGTAAGAAGAGAAAAATTATATGCACAAAAACCGCTTCTCCAGATAAAAGACCTCTGCACCTGGTATCCAATCAGTAACGGCCTGTTTAGCAAAACCACTGATTATGTAAAAGCTGTTGATCAATTGAATTTCGAGGTTTTCCCGGGAGAAACATTAGGATTAGTGGGCGAATCAGGTTGTGGCAAAACCACATTAGGCCGCACCATTTTAAGATTAATCCAGCCTACTTCTGGTCAGATTATCTTTAACGGAGAAGATATTACACATATTAATAAAACTGATCTGCGGAAATTAAGAAAAGATATCCAGATCATTTTTCAGGATCCTTATGCTTCTTTAAATCCGCGTTTAAGTATCGGGCAATCTATTTTAGAACCTTTACAGGTACATAAGCTACACCGCAATGATGCCGAACGCAAACAAAAGGTATTAGAACTCCTCAATAAAGTAGGCTTAAAAGAAGAACACTATAACCGCTATCCGCACGAATTCAGCGGCGGACAAAGGCAACGTGTAGTTATTGCCAGGGCCTTGGCTTTAGAACCTAAATTTATCATCTGCGATGAATCGGTATCCGCTTTAGATGTTTCTGTTCAGGCACAGGTTTTAAACCTCATCAGAGACCTCCAGCAAGAATTCGGACTCACCTACATTTTCATCTCACACGATTTAGCTGTAGTAAAACATATTTCTGATCGAATTCTCGTAATGAATAAAGGCAAAATCGAAGAAGAAGGTTTCCCTGAACAGATATTTAATGCGCCTAAAGCTGAATATACAAGGAAATTAATTGAGGCCATTCCCGGGAGTTGAGGTAAGATGGATAATGGTGTCCATAGTCCATAGAATGGAAAGCATCTTGAATAAGGGTTTAATATTCCAAAAATATTTAATCAATTTACAGTTTACATCCAACAATCTAGCCATCTAAGAATTAAACAATTCGATTTACAATAACCGATTTAAACAATTAACCAATATTCAGATAACAATCTAGCCATCTAACAATTAAACAATCCGATTTACAATAACCGATTTAAACAATTAACCAATATTCAGATAACAATCTAGCCATCTAACAATTAAGCAATTTGATTTACAATTAACCAATTTATACATTTAACCGATTAACCATCTAGCCGGTAACAATCTAGCCATCTAACAATTAAACGATCCGATTTACGATTAACCGATTTAAACAATTAACCGATTAACCAATACTAAGATAACAATCTAGCCATCTAACAATTAAGCAATCTGATTTACAATTACCCACAACTCTACCAATAAACGAATGGCAAAATGAACAAATGAACCATTGAACGACCTCCATTATCCATTTTCCATCCCCCATCTTACATAATTTCCGTATCTTCGGTAAATTCAGTATTAGCGTATGGCAAAGAAAAAATCGGCAAATATAAAATTGGTTCTGAATCAATTGGTTAGTGATGTTTTTGAAAAGAACAGTAATCAGCTGCTCAATTATAAGCAGGTTTCAGCCAAATTAAATTTGAACGATCAGGAATCAAGGGAGACCATTCTCGAGATCTTAAAAGAGGGGAAAAATGCAGGAATTTTTATAGAACCCCAAAAAGGTAAATTTAAACTTAAAGAACTTCAAAATTTTATTATTGGTACGGTAGATATGACCGCCGATGGTTCGGCTTATATTGTTCCGGAAGATGAATTTGAAAAAGATGTTTTCGTAGCGCCGAAGAAACTCAAAAATGCCTTACATGGCGACACGGTTAAGGCTTATGTTTTTGCCAAGAAAAGCGGTCGTAAAAACGATGGCGAAGTTGTCGAAATTATTAAAAGGGCAAAATCGGATTTTACAGGTGTAATTAAAATATCCGATCGTTTTGCTTTCGTAATTGCGGATGATAAGAAAATGATGCACGATATTTTTGTGCCATTGGCAGATACTCACGACGCCAAAAATGGCCAGCGGGTATTGGTAACCCTATCTGACTGGCCCGAAAGTGCTAAAAATCCGATTGGTATTGTTAAACACGTGTTGGGTAATCAGGGTGAGAACAACACCGAAATGAATGCGATTTTAGCGCAATATGGTTTCCCACTAGAGTTTCCGCCTCAGGTAGAACGCGAAGCAAACGCCATCCCTGAAGAAATCCCTGCCGAAGAAATTGCCAAAAGAAAAGATTTTAGAAATATATTAACCTTTACCATCGATCCGGCTGATGCAAAAGATTTTGATGATGCCATTTCTTACCAAAAACTTCCTAACGGAAACCACGAAATCGGTGTACACATTGCCGATGTTTCGCATTATGTAATCCAGGGAACAGATTTGGATAAAGAAGCGTATAGCCGTGCAACTTCCGTTTATTTAGTCGACAGGGTAATCCCCATGCTTCCTGAGCGATTAAGCAATGGCGTTTGTTCATTACGTCCGCATGAAGATAAATTGTGTTTTGCAGCGGTTTTCGAGCTGGATGAACAGGCCAATATCCAAAATGAATGGTATGGCCGTACCGTAATCCACTCTGACAGAAGGTTTAGCTACGAAGAAGCACAGGAAGTGATCGAGAACAAAGCAGGTGATTATGCTACAGAAATTCTGAAGTTGAATGAGCTGGCTTACATTCTCCGCGACCGTAAATTTAAGAACGGAGCCATCAGTTTCGAAAGTACCGAGGTTAAATTTAAACTTGATGAAACAGGAAAACCGATCGGTGTTTATGTTAAAGAACGTAAAGATGCCCATAAACTTATCGAAGATTACATGTTATTGGCCAACCGGAAAGTGGCCGAATTTGTAGCCAAAAAAGTAAAGGGTAAAAATAAACTCACCTTTGTTTACCGGGTGCACGATTCGCCGAACATGGAAACCCTTACAACGTTTGCCACATTTGCTTCCCGTTTCGGTTATAAAATCAATACCAAATCGGATAAGGAAATTGCCAAATCATTAAATAGTTTAATGGCTGATGTTGAAGGTAAAAAAGAACAAAATATTCTTACTTCACTGGCCATCAGATCAATGGCTAAGGCGATTTATTCAACTAAAAAAACCAGCCATTACGGCCTGGCTTTCGAATATTATACCCACTTTACATCCCCTATCCGCCGTTATCCCGACGTAATGGCGCACAGGCTTTTACAAACTTATCTGGATGGCGGTAAATCAGCAGATGCCGAATTTTACGAAGTAGCCTGCGTACATTCTTCGGCCATGGAAAAACGGGCTGCCGATGCCGAGCGCGCATCTGTTAAATACAAACAGGCCGAATATCTTGAAAATAACATCGGTACAGAGTACAAAGGTATTATTTCGGGCGTTACCGAATGGGGCATGTATGTAGAAATTGAAGAGAACAAATGTGAAGGTATGATCCGTTTACGCGATATATCCGACGATTTTTATGTGCTCGACGAGAAAAACTACTGCATAATAGGTCAACGCAAAAAAAGAAAGTACCAGTTGGGGGATGAAGTGATGATCAGGGTTAAAAAAGTAGATCTTTCTAAACGTCAAATCGATTTTACGCTGATTCCTGATTAAAAATTAAGACATTTGTGCCCGAAAACACAATGTTCAAAGCAAAGCATGCATACTACAGAACAATTACAGCAAATTTTAGATACTGCAATACAAAATTTAAAATTTCCGGATCACCCTAAACAACTTTACGATCCGATTACCTATATCATTAACCTTGGTGGAAAACGCGTAAGGCCTTTATTGGTTTTAATGGCCACCGAACTGTTCGGCGGAGATCCAAATCAATCCATTCATGCCGCTATGGCCATAGAGGTTTTTCATAATTTTACGCTTGTTCATGATGATATTATGGATAATGCACCACTCCGCAGGGGGCAGTCCACCGTACACGAAAAATGGAGTACCAATGTTGCCATTTTAAGTGGCGATGTGATGATGGTAGAGGCCAATAAAAACCTCGCAAAAGTAAATCCTATCTTCCTGAAAGACGTTTTAGATACATTTAACGCAACGGCTCAGGGCGTTTGCGAAGGTCAGCAGCTGGATATGGAATTTGAAGGCCGTAATGACGTAAGCATCGATGAGTACATCAATATGATCCGGCTAAAAACAGCCGTATTGCTTGGTGGTGCATTAAAACTGGGTGCAATTATTGCCGGTGCTTCAGAAAAAGATGCTGATCTGATTTATCAGTTTGGCGAAAATATCGGAATTGCTTTCCAGTTGCAGGATGATATTCTGGATGTTTATGCCGATCCGGAAAAATTCGGAAAACAGGTTGGAGGAGATATTATTGCCAATAAAAAAACTTTCTTACTCTTAAAAGCTTTCGAACTGGCCGAAGGAGAAACCCGTGCTTCATTAGATACCTGGACGGGATACAAAGAATTTAACGCACAAGAAAAGGTAGAAACCGTTCGTCAGGTTTACGACACGCTGGATATCCAGGATATTGCTAAAGAAAGCATGAATTACTACCGCAATAAAGCTTTAGCGGTATTTACACAGATTAATGTGAGTGATGAAAAGAAAGCGAATCTTTTAACGCTTACCGAGCAATTAATGGCCAGGGAATATTAAATCAATACACTCGGCTACCATTGACAGACTCTAAATAAAAACCGTCATCTCGACTGGAACGCAGTGGAATGGAGAGATCTATCTCGGGATAGATTTCTCGACTTCGCTACACTCCGCTCGAAATGACGGTAATTTTATTTAAGCCTTCACCAGCTTATATTTAATCCAAAAATCTGATGATTTAGAAGATTCGCCACCCTGCATTGGTCGCTGACCTCCTCCTCCGCCCATTCCACCTCTTCCGCCACCGCCCATACCGCCACGGCCACCTCCGCCCATACCTCCGCCACCTCTACCTCCAGACCGACCTCTTCCACCACTGTTTCCTCCTTCAGGAGCACCTTCTCTTTTAAAGCCAGATTTACCTGGCTCGTTAATTTTTATATTGTAAACAAGCGGCTTTTTAAGATCCAAACCCACCTGTAGCTGCGCTAATGGAATACTAAGTTCGTAAATCAGGTCTCTGTTTGGATGTATGCTCATACCTGTTTCAATACCATCCTGATTAATGGCAGGTAATTCTCCATCAGGAATATTTTTAAAGCCAGAAACCCGGATGCTTTTATTCATTGCCGCAGGATCGTGCATTTCATTTTCTCTTTCTGCTGGTAAAGCAGCATGCTCTCGGTGCTCTTCCCCCTCTTTTGGCATCGGCGGTTTTTCCATTAAAGGAAAAGTTAATTTCATACCCTCTTTTTTCTTGCCTGCGGTATTGATATTTAAAGTAATGCCCCCTCTTAACACACTAAAAGTAGTTTGGGGATCCAGCGATTCGATAATGATGTATAGGTTTTTATCATCATTGGCCAGCGCAAAGGCTAACTTGGTAGCATCGTTATATTGATTAAGTGGTTCGTTCCATTCGTTTGATATGCCATCGGCTTTAAATGGTTTTATCATGCGGATATTTTCTTCCACATCCTGTGCATGTAATAAACGGCCAGAAATCAATAATAGGATTAATAAGGATATTCTTTTCAGATTCATTTGGATTGTTTTTATATCAATACTCAAATCTAAATCTGAAAAATGTTAATTTTTGTTATTTAACAGGATTTAACATTAGCTGGGAGTTCAGAGTTGGGAGTTAATAGCCAATTGGGATTAGTCCTAAGTCCATAGTCTTTAGTCCATAGTCAATTCTCTACTGATAATAGATCTTAGAGAAAATCGTTATCTCGACTCGAACAAAGAGATTTAAAATAGATTTCTCGACTGCGTTGCACTTCGCTCGAAATGACGATAACTTAAGGAAGTTTGCGACAATCGACTGAGGCTGATAAGCAATTTGATTTCTTGATAGTGGTCAATTAACCAGTTTAAACATTTAACCGATTAACCAAAAAACATTAAAACAAAAAAAAGTCCCGATTTGCATCGGGACTTTTCTTTTATAACTTGAATACCAATTATTCTGCAGGAGCAGCTTCTTCAGTAGATTCTTCTTTTTTAGTTGCTTTTTTAACAGGTGCTTTTTTTGCCGGTGCTGCTTCAACAACTTCTTCTGCTACAACTTCTTTCTTTGCAACCGCTTCTTTAGCAACTGGTGCTTTAGCTACTGCTGCTTCGATTTCAGCGTCGGTGATAGGAAGGATAGAAACATAAGATTTGTTATCTTGTTTCTTTCTGAACACTACTGTACCGTCAACTAAAGCAAATAAAGTATGATCTTTACCGATACCAACACCTTTATCAGGGTGGTGTTTTGTTCCACGTTGACGTACTAAAATGTTTCCGGCGATAGCTAATTGCCCACCGAAAATTTTAATACCTAAACGCTTACTATGCGATTCACGTCCGTTTTTCGAACTACCGGCTCCTTTTTTGTGTGCCATGATTTTATATTTTGTAACTCGCCAAAAAAGCGAATTATTGGGTTAACAATTAATTATAGAGTGATGTCAGAGATCTGAATCTTAGTGAAAAACTGGCGGTGACCATTTTTCTTTTTGTAACCTTTTCTACGTTTTTTGTGGAATACGATTACTTTATCACCTTTTAAATGAGATACGATCTTAGCTGAAACTTTAGCACCTTTAACTGCAGGAGCACCTACAGTAATTGCACCACCGTTGTCAACCAACAATACATTATCAAATTCAATACTAGCGCCTTCATCTCCTTGTAATCTGTGTACAAAAAGGTGCTGGTCTTTAGCAACTTTAAATTGCTGCCCTGCTATATTTACTATTGCGTACATTGTTTAAATATTTGTTTTTATAATTTTTATTTAACGAGGTGCAAATATAGAACAAATTCAATTAACACACAAACACATATCGAAAATATTTTTCACTAAAATCATGTAGGATCAGGATTTATAGGATTTCGTGATTTTAAGATGCATTCGTCGATAAGTATTACGAGCTTTCTGAAAGGCAATTTAGGTAATTCTTTGGGTATTTCGATTTTATAAAAACCACACAACCATTGTTACTAAACCCGATTGCAGTGATCCCGATGTAAAGTCGAGAGGAACGGAAAGCGGGACAAAACCCTGCCAAGAACTACCACCCGTTCATTTCAAAATAACAATTAGATTTCGGTCGGTGAGACACCACCGATAGATTCTCCGTGTTTATCCGTGCATCCGTGGCTAAAGCAAATGGTACTTCACTGTTAAAAAATGTTAAACCAATTTTTTATTACGAATATTTCGTAGTTTTACGAAAATTAAATAGATAAATTTTAAACCAATCATCATGAAAAAAATCCTAACCATCTGTTTAGCAACTGCCCTAACCATTTCGGCAAAAGCCCAAAACCCCGATAAAGCCCTGGCCAGGGTACGTTATACTTTTACCCACATCCAGGATACTACGCAGCGCGATAAACCAAGAACGGAAAATATGTTGCTTGTTACCGGTAAAAATGCTTCTGTGTACACAAGCTACGATAAACTGAATCAATCGTTAAACATGCAGAAACAGATACAGGAGCAGATCAAGAACCAGAGCGGCAATGGCAATATGCAAATTCAGGTTAAAAGTGAAACGAAAACCCCTTTAACCCAGGCCGATTATTTTTTCTTCGCCAATGAGCACAAAATGATTACCAAGGAGCGCCTTTTCAATAATTATCTGATTGAAGAAACCGCACCACAAATTGACTGGAAAATTTTAAAAGATACCATGAGTTTTTCGGGTATCCCCTGCCAGAAAGCAACTACCAGGTTTAAAGGCCGGAACTGGATTGCATGGTTTGCTACTGAAATCCCTTTCCAAAGCGGTCCGTGGAAATTAAACGGCTTACCAGGATTAATTGTAGAGGCTTACGACGATAAAAAAGAAGTAAAATTTGAATTTGCCGGTCTTGAAAACGTAAAAGACGATGCCAGTGAAGCTAATGCTGGCGACGATGTTAAAATTGCGGCTCCAAATGGCGGTGTTGGTGTGGTAAAAATGGTAGGCATTGATACTGGTACTCCTTATCTGGGATCAGAAATCAAATTACCGGCCGATGCCATTAAAACCACCAGAAAAGAACTGGATAAACTTAAAGAAGCAAGAGATAAAGATCCACAGGGCTTTATGCAGGCGCAAATGACTGCTAGTGGCATTCAGGGTTCATTTAAGAGCAATACTGCCCCACGTCCTTCCGGGGGTTCTGCAGCAACAAAACCCGAAATCAACAACCCCATCGAAATCCCTGAGAAAAAATGAAGAATTACGCTATAACATTAATATTCCTGATCTTTTCTTTTTCCGGCTGGGCTCAAAAACCGATAAAAGGTTTGGTTAAAGATGCCAATGGAAAAGCAATAGAATCTGTTAATGTAAGTCTGAAGGATCCTGAAGGGAACATCGTTAATTTCAGCAGAACCAACCGCAACGGTGAATTTAGCATTGCTATAAAAAACGATCAGGTTACCGGTTATAAAATCGAAGCTTCGAGCATTGGATTTAAAAAGTTAAGCACAATTGTTACCGATGTGACTAAAAGTTACGACCTCGTGATGCAGAGCAGCGAAACAAACCTGGAAACCGTAACCGTAAAAAACCGTCCATCTTTAACTTCGAGGGGCGATACCTTAAATTACAGACCATCCGATTTTGCCGATAAACAGGACAGAAGTATCGGCGACGTGCTCAAAAAAATGCCCGGAATAGAAGTGGCCGAGGATGGAAAAATCAGTTACAACGGAAAATCCATTTCGAACCTTTATGTAGACGGCGACAATCTTTTGGATGATAAGTATAACATTGGCACCAAAAGTATCCCACAGGGTGCCGTAGATAAGGTACAGGTGATCCAGAATGATCAACCGGTTAAAATGATGCGTAAAAACAACATGAGCGATGATGTGGCACTGAACCTGGTACTTAAAGATGAAGCCAAACTGAAGCTAATGGGCGATGCCACAGCCGGAGCTGGAATGCCGAACCGTTTTGACGAGAACCTGACGGCGATGCTGTTCAATAAAAAGCTGAAGTTCATCAATAACATTAAAGGCAATAATATTGGAAATGATCCCGGTATTGATCTTACTTCTCATAACTTTTCTGATTATTTAAAGAAACTGGATAACGACAAACCGGGCAGTCTCCTTTCAACTGGTGCTGCCGGCGTGCCATCTTTACCACAAAGCAGGTATCTGTTTAATAAAGCAGGATTAATCAATTTAAACAACTTATACAAGTTTAACCAGGATTTGCAGTTAAGGGCAAATCTTTCTTACCTGTATGATGAGCGCAGTCAGCAGTACAATAAATTTTCGCAAACTTATCTTTCCGGTCAAACGATCAGTTATGCCGAGTCGCAGAACAATGCCATTAATCCGCAAAAATTAAGGGCACAATTTAACCTGAACGGAAATGCAGACAAATATTACCTGAACAATAATTTTGTGCTTGATTATGCACCTTTTAAAACTTCATCGGGCTTTGTGATCAATAATGTAGCAGCAAATCAGGTATTAAAGCAGGAAACACTCGATATTTCCAACGAGTTTAATTACCGGAAAAAATTGAAATCGGAAGATGTAATTAACTTCTACTCTTATTTAAACCGTACCACTCAGCCAGAAAATTTAATCATTACGCCAGGACTTAATGCCGATATTTTAAATAATGGCAACAGTTATCTTGGCTTAAGCCAGTACATTAAAATACCAACCTGGTACACCAATAATTATGCATCATTTGCTTTTGTAAACAACCATTTTATGCAGACCTACAAGGCAGGTTTTAATGTGCAGCAACAACAACTTAACTCAGAACTTTACCGCACGCAGAGCAATCAGCAAACCGAACTGGTTTCGGGCAATACGGTAAATAACCTTAACTGGCTTAAAAGCAAACTTTATGCAGATGCTACCTATGAATTTACTAACGATAAGTTAAAAGCCGGCTTAAGTGTACCTTTAAGTTACAACCTGATTAATTACAGCGATGATGTAAACCAATTGGATAAACATTTGCATAAATTGTTTTTAAACCCTTCTATTAACATTAAATACCAAACCAGTACAGAAAACTACCTTACAGCAAACTATAGCTTTCGTAACGACTTAGGCGGAATTGACGATATTTACCAGGGAACAATTTTAAAAAACTACCGCTCGCTTTTTGCGAACAATGCACCAATTTCGGAATCGAAAACGCACAACGCCGGCGCAGGATTTAATTTCAGAAAAGCGATGCAGATGTTATTTATCAATCTAACGGCCAATTATAGCGATGCCGAACTGAATACGATTTCTTCCTACAGTTTAAGCAATAATATTCAGCAAAGGGTTGTTTTGCCGTTGAGCAACCACATCCGTACACTTTCTTTAAATGCGAATGCGAGTAAATACCTTTTCGCACTGAAAAGTACGGTAAATGGTGGCATCAACTTTTCGCAGAGCAGGTATGATCAGTTACAGAACAACGAATTGTTTGCATTTAATGCACAAACCATTACCTATAGAGTGGGTATAGAAGCAAAACTCAACAATTTCATCAACTGGTCTTACCTCGCAAATTTTTCGGTAACAGATAATAAGGCAAAAGTTGCCGATGCCATAAAAACCAATTTTCAGCAGTTAAGGCAGCAATCTACACTGGCCATCACAACGGTTACAAATGTGTATTTAAACTTATCGGCAGAGCACTTATTTACGCATCAATCTACGCAGCCAAATCTTAAATATCTGTTCGCAGATATGAATATTAAATACAAATACCTGAAAATGAAAACAGATTTTGAATTTGGCATCACCAATCTGGCGAATATAAAAAGCTTTGACGCGGTTTACCTCTCAGCCAATTCGCTTACCACAGGAACTTATTATATTCCTGGAAGGGTAGCAATGTTGAAGGCAACTTTTAGTTTTTAATTACCGACAACGTCCTCTCGACTGGAGCAGGGCGGAACGGAGAGATCTAATTTTGCATGAAAGACCCTGAAACAAGTTCAGGGTGACAACTCTCCAGGAACGGCCGTCATCTCGACTGGAACGCAGTCCCGAATATTCGAGAGAGAGATCTCTCGAAATAGATTTCTCGACTGCGCTGCGCTCCGCTCGAAATGACGGCAACTATAGAAATGACGACAACTTTGGAGAATTACGGCTTTATAGTAATCTGAATAGCCTGATTATTTCGGTCAATTTTCATATCAGAAACTTTATTAAGGTTCAGTTTGTCCAAATCTTCTTTCGTGATTTTATTTCCGTTGAGAAAGTATGAGGTATTTTCTGCAGCTATGATTGCCTTATCATTTGAATGCTGTTTTCCATCTTTTGCATCGGAGATTGTAGCAGTTGATTTTACAATATACACAAAGCCAATTCCCTTTTTATTTGGTAATGGCAATTCTTCCAGATCCCCTCCACTTTTAGCCAAAACTTTTACATCGATATTTTTATGATCCGATTTTATTGAATCGTTAAAGCTAAAATGCTGCACAAAGGTTTTGCCTTTAAAATCGCCATCTGTTTTAAAGCTCAGGATTTTCACTTTTTTACCCAAACCTTTAAATACATCTTCTACCGATTTCCGCGAAGAATCTACCCCATTGGTTATGCTTTTAATAATAAAAGTCATTTTTGTTACCGTATCCGGTGTTTTAAGGGTATCGATTGAGATTTGCTTTTTTGCTTTCGGTTTTGAAACAGTTTTCGGCAGTACCCGTACCTGAGTTACTTCTGCGGGTAAAATATTACCGACTATTTTAGCTAAAGGTTTCAGGCTTTTTTTAACTTCCTTTTTATCGATGGTAAATGCTAGCGTAACGCAAAGCAATACGGGCAGCACAAATAAATAACGCGTTAAATTCACCCTTGATGAACGTTTGGCATTCATCATTTTAATCCGTTTTTTAAGGTCCGACAGGTTAAAATTATTCACAATGGCGATCGATGGCTGCAGCGTACCTACATCCAGCAAACTGTATTGGTAAGCTTTTTTATCGATACCTTTTTTCAGGATCCTGGCGTCGGTAATAAACTCAATATTTTCACGAACAGCTTTTTTCATCATCCAGACACCCGGATTGAACCAATAAAAAACCACACAGATTTCGGCCAGGATGATATCCAGCGTATGCCATTCTTCTACATGCACTTTTTCGTGTTCGAGGATATTGTTCAGATCCTGCTTTTTATGCAACCGCGGATTGATATAAATCGTCTGCCAGAAACTAAAAGGACTCACTTCTTCGTTTAAAATCCTCACCTTATAATCGGCCAAACGATCCGGCAAAGAATTTTTGTGCATCCTGTAAAGCGAAATAAACTGCACCAATAACCTTAGAGCCATCAATAATACGCCCACATAAAAAAGCAAGGTTAATGCCTGCCAAAAAATAGAAACAGCATCTTGTTGTACAAACTGGCTTACCTGCTGGTTAAATTGTGGCACAAAGGTAGGAATAGCCTTTTGATCAGCAAAAAAACCGGTAAGGTTGATAAAAGGATAAACAGATGAAAAGAGGATTCCAAACAGCAGAAACATTCTGTTGATGGAATAAAATGTCAACCTGCGCAATACCAGGTAATAAGTTGCCGAAAACAAAATCAGCACCAGGTTAATTTTTAAAAGAATGATAAATAAATGTGGCATGGCATTTACTTTTCAGGGTTCTCGATTAGGTTTATAATTTCTTTTAGTTCTTCTGCACTGATTTTTTTATCCTTTGCGAAAAAGGCAACCAGTTCCTTATAAGAACTTTGAAAATAATTATTGACGAAACCGCTCATAAAGCGTTTTTTATATTCCGTTTCTTTAACCTTGGCACTATAACGGTTGGCATTGGCAAAACGTTCGCTTACCAGATAACCTTTGCGCTCTAAATTTTTAACGGTTGATGCCAGCGTAGTATATGGCGGCTTTGGCTCCGGAAGCACGTCCATAAAATCCTTTATAAACCCCTTCCCGATCTGCCAAACTGCCAGCATCGCCTCTTCTTCCTGTAATGTTAACTTTTCCATTATTACGAATATATCGTAAATATACGAAAATATCCTAAAAACAAAAGAACTAATGAGTTATGGTTTATCGGGTGGTAAAAGGTTAATTGGTTAAATCGGTTAATTGTTTCGTGCGATTGCTAAATTGTTTGATTGCGCTATTGTTACTGCAAATTGCCAACTGAAAACTGTTAAAGAGGGTTAATCGGTTAATTGTTTAAACTGGTTAACTGATACAAGACTACTAATTCAATAAAAAAAACCGTCATCCCGACCGAGACGCAGTGAAGCGCCCGCCTGCTTCGGGCAGGGAGAGATCTATCCCGGGACAGATTTCTCGACTGCGTTGCACTTCGCTCGAAATGACGGTATTTTGAGGATATATACGCATTAACTCAGCTGTCGCCCCTATCGATTTTACACCATAAAACCCGGACTCGAAATGACGACTGTGTATATTGTGTTTTCCTTTCTCAACTTCGTACTCCCGACTCCCGACTCCGGACTTAAACCCTATTTCCCGCTTCTCCGCTCTGCCTGATTTAAGGTTTCCATGATCACCTTTCTCATCTGTACGGCAGCATCCAGCAATTTTGGGTTACCATCGAAATCTCCGTAAACGATTACATGTTTCGATTTCTTTTTATAATTGAACAGCATATCGTAACGGGGCACTGCCATTGATTTTGGACTTTTCTTCCCAATGGTATCCGGAAAATTCCAAAGTCCGATTTCGTTGGCCTTGGCATGCATGTAAAGAATATCATCACTCTTTAAAAACACTTTTTTTCTAATGGTAGAATCTGCACTGGTAACATATTGGTATTCGCCTGTGGCCGAATTGTAGCTATTTTCTAAGGTATCTTTTAAACCCCATTT
The DNA here is from genome assembly GCF_039538295.1 of Pedobacter jeongneungensis. Classification (NCBI taxonomy): domain Bacteria; kingdom Pseudomonadati; phylum Bacteroidota; class Sphingobacteriia; order Sphingobacteriales; family Sphingobacteriaceae; genus Pedobacter; species Pedobacter jeongneungensis. The sequence continues at coordinate 445,489 of NZ_BAABBY010000004.1, forward strand.
ATATTCCATGGATACAAAATCAGCCTTTCTGAACGGTGCATTCTGGATGATTGGTTTATAATAGATATAGCAATAAATAATCATCGGAACAATGATGGTTAGGGCTAAGAATATTTTTTTTCCTTTACTTGACACTTTTATATTGAATTATTGAATGAATGAATTTTGAATGAGAGAATTATTAAATGAGTGAATGATTGAATGAGAGAATGGTTGAATGAATGAATTTTGAATGATTGAATATTAAATACGACTCCGGACTGAAGACTCTAGACTTCGGACTCTTTAAGCTCCCCTTCCCATTTACTTACCACTGCGGTAGCGATACTGTTTCCCACTACATTGGTTGCGGAACGGCCCATATCCAACAGCGGATCGATACCGATCAGTAAAGCTAAACCTGCTTCAGGAATATTGAAACTGGCGATGGTGCCGGCAATTACCACCAACGATGCTCTAGGTACACCGGCAATCCCTTTACTGGTTAACATCAGGATCAACAACATCGAAATTTGCTGTTCAAAGCCCAAATGAATACCATAAGCCTGTGCTATAAATAAGGAAGCAAAAGTCATATACATCATCGAACCGTCAAGGTTAAACGAATAACCCAATGGAAGCACGAAGCTTACAATTTTATCTTTGCAGCCAAAACGCTCCAAAAGCATCATTGTTTTTGGATAGGCAGCTTCGCTACTTGCAGTACTAAAAGCCAGAATGGCTGGTTCTTTCATATCGTTTACCAAACGGAAAATGCGTTTTTTCAATACCAGAAAGCCTAAAAAGATCAATACGCACCATAAAATACCCAATCCGAGGTAAAACTCGCCGATAAATATGGCATAAGTATTCAAAACGTTAAGTCCTTGCTTGGCAATGATAGCAGTCATGGCTCCAAAAACAGCTAATGGTGCAAAATTCATCACATAACCGGTCATTTTTAAGATAACATGGGCAATGGCATCAAAGGCTTTGATTACCACCTGACCCAAATCGCCAATGGCGGCTGTTGCCACACCAAAAAACAACGAAAATACCACAATCTGTAGAATTTCATTATTTGCCATCGATTCGGCTATACTTTTCGGAAAAACATGGGCAATAAAATCTTTAACGCTCATGGCGGCTTTCTGGATACCTGTATTCACTAAATGATCGGGCAACGATAATTTCATATGTCTGCCCGGCTCGAACAGGTTCACCAGGATCATTCCCAATACCAGCGACATTAACGACATGGCCAGAAACCAACCCAATGTTTTACCACCAATACGGCCCACCGCTTTAATATCGCCAACTTTTGCTACACCAACCACCAGTGTAGTAAATACCAGGGGAGCAACAATCATTTTAATCAGGCGGAGAAAAATATCGCTCAACAGTGTAAAATATTCTAACTTTTTCTCCCTGATGTCTTCGTTCTCTTTTTTGATTTTGGAGTTGGCCTTTTTTTCGGCCTTTAACTGCGTGTAAGCAATGCTTGTGGTATCGGTTGATTTAGCAATGCTTACCTCTATACTTTTAACTTTTGCATCAGCATTGAGTATTTTCTGGTTATAAACATCGATTGAGTTTACATTTAAAATGTAGCCCAGTGCAATACCCGCAATCAGCGCTATGAAAATAAAAAGCGTGAGTTTGTTTTTCTTCATGAATATAAAAAGTTTGTGGTACTCTTAATTTGGTAAAACTACGATATTTACGCCGTGTAACAAATTTTGATATGGGCTGACGTTAAAAAATATCTCAATAGAGCTGAGTTAAGCCCTTTTGGCAAAAGAAAATAATTTAACCACAGGTAAAAAGAATGCACATAGATGTGAAAATCCCTGTTTATCTGCGGGCATCCGTGGTTAAAAATTTTTAACCGAATCACATCAAAAAATATATTATTTTTGGGCCTCAGGTGTAACAAAAAGTGTACATCACTATCTAAAACGCAACTATAAACCCCTAAATGGAACAAAAAGACAAGTTATTTAAAGAGATCTTCGATTCAAATTCCAAAAAGATATTCCATTTATGTTATGGTTATACTGGCGATACCGACGCTGCAAATGATCTTTTACAGGAAACGTTTTTAAAGGTTTGGCAAAATCTGGACAAATTCAGAAACAAATCTTTAATTTCTACATGGATTTACAGAATTGCGGTAAACACCTGTTTAACGTATTTGAGGTCGGAAAAGAGGCAGGCTAAAGATGAATTGACCGATAACATTATCGAAAATAAAGTAGAAGAATTTTCAGAAAAGAATGAACAGGTTGCCCTGCTTTATAAATGTATATCGAAGCTTGAAGAAAACGACCGTTTGATTATTACCATGGTGCTTGATGAGTTGCCATACCACGAAATTGCCGATATCTCTGGGATAAGCGAAGGCAATTTAAGGGTAAAAATTCACCGAATTAAACAAAAATTAACAGAATTATATAGCCAGTATGCAAGCGTTTGATCAATTACAGGAGTTGTGGCAAAAGCACGAGGTAGAAGTTAAAGTTTCTGCCGATGAAATGCTACAGCAAGCGAAGAAAGAAGTAAATGGATTAAAGCTAAAATCTGCTTTGAACATTTTCGGGATGCTGGCATCTTTTATTGCCATTGCAGCGTTATGGATATTTTTCCACTTCGAATCGTGGACCACGCATGTGGGCATCAGCATTACCATTATTGCCATTGGGGTATATACTTTAATTCTTTACCGGGATTACAGGCTGATTTCTAAAACCGATTTTACTGCCCACCCACACGAATACCTGAACAACCTAAAAACCTATCAGTTAAACCGTTATAAGTTATACAATTCATTGTACTGGTTTTACATGATTGCGCTTTCATTAGGTATCATTTTTTATTTCGTAGAAATATTGGCTCATTTTAATACCGTACAAAAAGTGCTGGCTGTGGGCTTAACCGCAATGTGGATATTATTTTGCTCAACCATTTTACGTAAAGCGGTAATGCGCAGAGAAAAAGAACGGATTGCCTTATTGATCGAGAAATTTGAGCGCATCAGCGGACAGATTTCCACCCCGGAATAATTTTAGGCACGGTTTTTTCATTGTAAAAATCAACACATGAAGAGACTGATTATACCCTTATTATTTTTGCTGGCCTTGCCCTGCACTTTCGCGTTTAAACAGGATTTAAGCCAACCGGTACAACTGGATTGGGAAACTCATTTTAAAGGAAAAGCGGATATGAACTCGCCATTTTTTGCTTTAACGGCCATGACCTGGAAGTACAGTTACGAAAGTACAGTTTACCGTAATCGTGTGGTAATTAAGCTTAAAAACGATGTAAGTATTGACAAAACGCGGTCGTGGGTAAAGTGGGATAAAATTAAAGATCCGGAAATCAGGGCAAGTCTTTTACACCATGAACAAGGACATGCCAATATCCAGTATGTTTTGCTTTTAGAAGCCGAGAGGGTGTTAAAAAACCGGAATTATTCTGTCAGCAATTACAAAGCACAAATTTCGGAACTCGCTAACCAGATCAGCAGTTTTTTTGACACCATGCAGCGAAATTATGATGAGGAAACCGAACACGGCAGCAATCATAAAATGCAGGGGCGCTGGGATGATATTATTCAGGATAAAATTGAGGAATCAAGAGCAGCAATGGCTGAATTACAAAAATAGTTTCGGGATAAATACAATCACCCCAACCGCTACCGCTAAAAATGCCGTAACCAAAACCGCAGCGGCAGCTAAGTCTTTAACTATTTTAATTTTCGGATGATAATCAGGCGAAACTACATCAGCCAGTTTTTCGACAGCTGAATTAAGGATCTCAGCCACAAAAACCGCAGATATTACAGATAAGATGGCAATCCATTCCATACCCGATATTTTCAGGTAAAAAGAAAGTCCAATGGCAACTATTGCAGCAAATAAATGAACACGACCATTATGTTCGGTCATAAAAAAGAGTTTTAAACCATTAAATGCATATTTAAAGCTCTTTATACGATCGGTAATTGAAAATTTCTGGTTGTTCATTGTTTTAAATTTAAACTATAAAGAGCTTCGACTACGCTCAGGATGACACAGAGCCCAAATAGTCGTCATCTCGACCGGAGCAAAGCGAAGTGGAGAGATCTTTGTAACAAGTTATTTAAATCAAATTTAAAAGATTTCTCCATTACGCTACCGATGAAAAATCGGTGAGCTTCAGTCGAAAGGACGATATTATTATTTTAAATTCTTTATTGAGCGTAGTCCCGAACTTTCGGGAGAGATCTACAATAGATTTAGCTTCGCTGAGCCTTCGGATTCTCGACTTCGTTGCACTCCGCTCGAAATGACGATTTCCAAGGAATGCCTACTTCACTTCACTCGCAGAAAAACTATTGCCGCTTAATTTATATTGCAGCGTTCTGTTAATCGTTTTAGTGCTATCTGCTGCATCTTTTACAGGAAAAGAGCGGAATAATTCACCGTTTTTGATAAAAAATTTATCGTTGCCGGTATAGCCTTTTTTCTGGTTTGTACTTAAAGAGGGAAAACTGATTTTATTAAAATCTCCGCCTGCATATTCAAATACATTTAAATCTAAAACATTTTTTTTGCTTAACAGCTGGATGTAAAGTTCAGGGTTACCATCGTTATCCAGGTCCATGTTCCAGGCATCGGTAATAATTCCTTTGCGATCTACCGCAGCCGATCTGTAATTATTGCGGATCGAATCAGACATTAAAATCTGATAGCCACCAATAGAATCCACACCTTTTCCCCAGCTAAGGATTTCAAAATTCAATCCGGGTTTTACTTCTATATCCTTATAAAACCGGAACGGATTTTTTTCTACTTTAACCGTTTCTGTTTTGGTTTCTTTAGGTTTTTCTTCGGTGCATGCAAAACAAAACAGCACCCCTGTTATTAACAAAAGGTGCTGTAATGTATATTTCTGTAGTTTCATTCTATTTGGGTTCATTTTTGGTTGCCCCAAATTAATTATTTTAGCTTATCAAAGCAATAATTTATTTCTTTGCTTCGGTTTTAGCTTCAGGTGCGCCATTGTTTAAAACGGTTTCGGTAACTACACTTCTTCTGCCGCTTGGTGCAATTACGATGGTTTTTAACACCCTTTTTTCTCCCTGTGGAACAGTGATTTTAACTGGACCGGTATATAAAAATGCATTTTCTGACGGACGTGCCAAATCAATGGTATAATAAATTTTCGCTCCTGTTACGGGTGCTTTCAAATCGATGGTGAAATCGCCACCAGTTAAAGGTTTATCGCTCTGACCGATTGGTGTAGGCACCCAAAAATTAATTCCTGCTTTATCTAAACGCGCCAAATGTACCGGTAAACGTTGCTCCGAAAAATTCTTTAAATCTTTACGTTCAACCGGCGACCAGGCAATTTCAGATAGCGCTAATAAGCGTGGAAAAGCATGATTTTCAACTTTAGCGGTGGTTTTAATGTATTCTGTCCACATATTGGCCTGCACCCCTTTAATGTATTTGCGTTCATCAGCAGCCAGTACTTTCGGAATCGGATCGTAAGCATAGATTTTTTGATAAGGCGCAAATCCACCAATGGTTACGGGCTCATCAGGAGAGTTAGATTGTTTATGATCAATATACAAACCCATTGATCCCGGGGTCATAATTACATCGTGTTTTTGCTGTGCAGCCGCAATACCACCATCTTCTCCCCTCCAGCTCATTACCGTTGCATTTGGAGCCAAACCACCTTCTAAAATCTCGTCCCAGCCAATAATCGAACGTCCTTTGCCATTTACATGTTTTTCAATCGTCTGGATAAAATAACTTTGTAATTCGTGTTCATCCTTCAGGCCTTTTTCCTTCATCAGGTTCTGGCAGAAAGTAGATTCTTTCCAATAAGTTTTTGGGGCTTCATCGCCACCAATGTGGATATATTTTGACGGGAAAATTGCGATTACTTCATCCAGAACATTTTCTAAAAAGGCAAAAGTATTGGTTGATGGCACAAAAATATCATCAAAAACACCCCAGGTTTGTTGTACCTGTTTGCCTTTTTTGCTGCCAGCCCATGGTGTTTTATCGCTTACAAAAGTATCACGATCCGGGAAACAGCTCAATTCAGGATAAGCAGCAATGGCAGCAGAAGCATGACCCGGCAATTCAATCTCCGGAATTACGGTAATGTATTTCTCAGCCGCATACTTTACAACTTCTTTGGCTTCATCCTGGGTGTAAAAACCTTTAACCGGAGTAAGGTAATTGCCGTTTCCAGGGTAATTGCCAATAATACTACCATTACGTGATGAACCTATTTCGGTTAATTTAGGATATTTTTTAATCTCCAATCTCCATCCCTGATCATCACTTAAATGCCAGTGAAAGGTATTGATTTTGTAATAGGCCAGCTGATCGATATATTTTTTAATAAAAGAAACCGGGAAGAAATGACGGCAAACATCCAGCATGGTTCCACGGTAGCTAAAACGCGGATAATCGTTAATGTTAACCGCAGGGATGGTAATTTTATCGGCAACTTTATCAGGCATCATCTGCATGGCCGATTGTACCGCATAAAAAAGTCCTGCGCCTTTTCCTGTTAAAACAATTTGTGTAGGCGTAACTTTAATGGTATAACCTTCGGCAGGTAATTTATCTGCTCCAACAGATGTTAATACAATTGCCTTTTGGTTAGCCTGCGGGGTTTTGGTTTCCCTTAAGGCGAAACCTGCTTTGGTTACGATAAAAGCGTTCAGTAAATCAGTCATTTTTGCGCCGTCGATGCTCTGATTTACCAAAACGGTTGTTTTATCCAAAATGAAATTTCCGTTCGCCCTTGTAATGGCTACGGGTGCAGGTATGATTCCCAGATTGGGATCGCTCTGCGCAAATGCACTCGTACTGATTAATACTCCAATAAAAATCGATAATGCTTTGTTCATGTTTACTGTGTGGTTTAAATAGATTTATCTGATTAATTAAACCAAGATAGAGATTATGGGCAGATTCCAAATCCCACATTTTTGTTACAATCCTAATCAACCGTTTGACTGCACTATGTAAGGCCTATAAATCTTAATCTTAAGAGGTTGTCATTTCGAGCGAACCCGATAACTATCGGGTGCAACGCAGCCGAGAACCCGAAGGCTCAGCGAAGCTAAATTTATATTGTGAAGTTTCTTGCGAGTAGATCTCTCCATTCCACTGCGTTTCAGTCGAGATGACGACTTTTTTTTTGAAAGTCAGGTACAGCAGCGTTTGGGTTGCGATAGTCCCGCCATCCGTTATAGTCCCGATGAAAAATCGGGAGCTGCCACTACTGTCGGGTTTGGGAAGCAGGACCAGTTGAACAATTTGGGGTTGCATAGTGCAAAATAATTGTAGACACCCATGCTATAATTACTTGAACAGCAGCACAAAACTTATATACAAACCTGATTGAAATGAAAAGCCCGCAAGCGAGGTACGAGTGCGGACTTGTAATAAAAAGCAGGACGAACAATAAAAAGCACCACTGTAACTGCTTTCCAAAAGAGAGAAAACAGGAAGTTTTGTAAAATAAGATCTGTCTTGGTAGATCTCTCGACTGCGTTGCACTTCGCTCGAGATGACGATATCAAATAAAAAAGAGAAACCATCAACGATTTCTCTTTTTCAAAATATTTTAAAATTATCCTTATGCTTCTACCGCGTGTTCTTTAGCGGCGAGGTACCTTTCGGCATCTAGCGCGGCCATACAGCCAGAACCCGCAGCAGTAACCGCCTGACGATAGTACATATCCTGCACATCGCCACAGGCAAAAACGCCTTCGATATTGGTTAAAGTAGAACCTGGTTTGGTGGTTAAATAACCGGTTTCATCCATATCCAACTGACCTTTAAAGATATCAGTATTTGGTTTGTGACCAATCGCAACGAAGAAACCTTCAACCGCGATATCAGACTCCACTCCTGTTTTATTATTTAAAACTTTTACTGCAGTTACATTTTTACCATTACCTAAAATCTCCTGGGTTTCGGTATTGTAGTGCACCACAATGTTCGGAGTAGCCAGTACGCGGCTCACCATTGCTTTTGATGCCCTAAACTCATCCCTGCGTACCAATAAATGCACGGTTTTACAAAGTTTAGCTAAATAAGTTGCTTCTTCGGCAGCGGTATCACCAGCACCAACGATGGCTACATCCTGTCCTTTAAAGAAGAAACCATCACAAACGGCACATGCCGAAACACCAAAACCATTGTATTGCTGCTCGCTTGGTAAACCCAGCCATTTGGCGGTTGCACCGGTAGCAATAATTACAGTATCGGCGGTAATGGTTTTAATTTCATCAACCACTACCCTGTGCGGAGTTGAAGAAAAATCAACCGAACTTACGTAACCAAAACGGATATCGGTGCCAAAACGCTCTGCCTGTTTACGGAAATCTTCCATCATTTCTGGTCCCATAATACCTTGTGGGTACCCCGGAAAGTTTTCTACATCGGTAGTTTGCGTAAGCTGTCCGCCAGCCTGCATACCAGTGTACATAATTGGTTTTAAATCAGCCCTGGCTGCATAAATTGCAGCAGTATAACCTGCCGGACCAGAACCTATAATTAAACACTGAACGTGCTCGTTTTCTTGTGACATTATATTGTGTGTTTGAAATTCATTAATCGTAGCGCAAATTTAATGCTTTAAACAATTGTTAACAAGCGTACATTGTCAACATAGTTTACTTATTAACAGCATAGAGCAGGGAGCACGGTGCAAAGCGCTAAGCGGATTGCGTTTGGCGCATGGCACTAAACTTAGGTATTCAAGTGGCTTAAGCGGTAAACAGAAATAACTTTATCAGATGGCAACATCTAAAAAACAATTATTACCGGCTAATCAATCGATATGAATACCAAGAGTCAACAGGCTTCTTATCTTTTCCTATTGTTGCCGGTTTCCAACCTTTAGACTGTTGAAAATAGTCTTTTATTTTTTCTCTCATGATGTAATCACTAATACCCGTTACTGATGGTGTAGATATAGTCCCATCAATATTAACCGTAAACGTAACCACAAAAGTTTCTGGAGTGAAATCACTTGAACGGGCATTATTTACGAATTTAGATATTGCGAAGTTGAAATCAACTGGCATCCTTGGAGGAACATCATATTTATGCTTTTCTTTTTCAAGTAATAGCTCCTCTTTTTGTTTTCTTTCTTTCGCTGCTATAACTTCTTTATTCTTGGTTGTTTTTATTACTTTACCATTTTTATAAATATCATCCCGTATTCCACTCAGCATTGTCCACCTTCCTTCTCGAAAATTATTTACATATTCTCCGTTAGTGATAACATTACCAATAGTATCATAATCAGTATATGTTCCATTTAATACATCATCGATGTAGGTAACAATTTTGGTTACTTTACCATTTGTACCATACTCTCTCCAGATGCCATTCTTCTTGTTGAGAAAATAACTACCTTTAATTTGTAAATAATTCTGCCAGTGCGTGGTTTGTGGGGCATCATTAATAGAAGCTGGAGGAGGATTTTCTATCATTTTGTAATACTCAAAGTCTCCGTGCGAAATAGATAGATTTGCATCCTTAAAGCTGGCAATTGTTAATAATATACCCTCTTTAGAAAATTGATTCATCCTAAAAACAGAATCAGAAAGTTTTTTTTCGAATACAATCATATAGGTAGAAGCTTTTGCCGAATCACAGATTTCACTCTCATCATTGAGAAAGTATTTTACGTTTTGGCCAAAGGAATAACAGCACAAAAATGTGAAGAATAATAGAGCGTTAAGAAATTTCATGACTCAAAAATATTATTAAGTATGTGTAATTCCAATATTAATAAATCATAATATTTTAAATAAATTCACTTCAATTGCTGTGGAGCGGTTAGATTTAATATACTTTAAAAGTTAAATTTATACGCCAAAATCAGATATATTAGGGTGGCAAAAAACTAAATAATACTCACCATCGGATGATAAAATCTGACGTCACATTATACCTAAGTCTGTATTAGGCCCACATTAAACTTCCTGGTAATCGGCGATTGATTAGCCGCTTCAATTCCCATCGAAATTACCTTCCTGGTTTCCAATGGATCGATGATTCCATCTACCCAAAGCCTGGATGCCGCATAATATGGGGTGGTTTGGCTATTGTACTTATCGGTAATTTCTTTTAATAACTCAGCTTCTTTTTCTGGAGTAATCACCTCACCTGTCGCTTTTAAAGAAGCTTGTTGAATTTGTAATAATGTTTTTGCTGCCTGCGAACCACCCATTACGGCAATTTTTGCTGTTGGCCAGGCATAAATTAACCGTGGATCGTAAGCCTTACCGCACATGGCATAATTACCGGCACCGTAAGAATTACCCAAAACAATGGTGAATTTTGGCACTACAGAGTTAGCCACTGCATTTACCATTTTTGCACCGTCTTTTATAATGCCTCCATGCTCTGAACGGCTACCCACCATAAAACCGGTAACATCCTGTAAAAATACTAACGGAATTTTCTTTTGGTTACAGTTCATGATAAAACGTGAGGCTTTATCAGCGCTATCAGAATAAATTACGCCACCGAACTGCATCTCCCCTTTTTTCGATTTGACCACTTTACGTTGGTTAGCTACAATGCCAACCGCCCAGCCATCAATCCGGCCCAAACCGCAGATAATACTTTGCCCATAGCCCTGCTTATATTCTTCGAACTCAGATCCATCAACCAAACGGTTGATTACATCCATCATTTCGTAAGGTTTATCCCTGTTTTCGGGAAAAATACCATACAGTTCTTCTTCTTTTTCCTTTGGTTTAACAGCGGCAATGCGATCGAAACCCGCATTTTCCGGCGCACCCAGCATGCTCATGATATTTCTGATGCTATCTAAACAGGCCTGATCGTTAGGGTGTTTATAATCGGTAACACCCGATATTTCGCAATGTGTGGTTGCCCCGCCCAGGGTTTCGTTATCAACTTCTTCGCCAATGGCCGATTTTACGAGATAAGAACCTGCTAAAAATACGGAACCGGTTTTATCGACAATCATGGCTTCGTCGCTCATAATCGGCAAATAAGCACCACCAGCCACACATGCCCCCATAATGGCCGAAATCTGCACGATGCCTTCTGACGACATGATGGCGTTGTTACGAAACATCCGTCCAAAATGTTCTTTATCAGGAAAAATTTCATCCTGCATTGGTAAATATACCCCTGCACTATCTACCAAATAAATTACGGGTAAACGGTTTTCCATGGCAATTTCCTGTGCGCGGAGATTTTTCTTTGCCGTCATCGGGAACCAGGCACCGGCTTTAACGGTAGCATCGTTGGCCACAATCATACATTGCCTGCCACTTACATACCCGATTCCACATACTACGCCGGCAGAAGGACATCCGCCCTGTTCTTTGTACATGCCGTCGGCAGTGAAGGCTCCGACTTCTAAAAAGTCAGAGTCTTTATCGATTAAATAAGCAATACGCTCGCGGGCCAAAAGTTTTCCCTTTTCTTTTTGCTTGGCGGCATTTTTTTCACCCCCACCGAGGTATATTTTTTTGAGTTTGGTTTTCAGTTCGTAAACCAACTGTTTGTTCACATCCTCGTTTTTGTTGAATTCGATATTCATGGAGGCAATTTAAATTTAATTTTAGAAAAACAGCATTGACCAAATCGGTTTCTGGTCTACGGGGAAAGGTAACAGCAAAGCGCGTAAAGAAGGGTCCGCAGAGATCGCAAAGTTTTTATTAATTGCTTTTCTTTTTAACCACAGAGATCACAGAGAAAAAAGTACAGAGCACATTGAGAAGTTTAAGTATGAGATGTACTAATTGCAAAATGCTTAACGCTAACCGCCGAACGCCAAACACTGAACTAATCTTGATAAACTACCCCGTCAATCTTTACTTTTTGATATTTTTCTGCCCAACCTTTGCCTTTAATGTATTTGACTTCGGATGGATGTCCTTTTAAGTTGGGGTGATAAACCGGATCGAAAAAAAAAGTCATTTCGTTATCCGATTTCTGAACAACAGTTACCTGGTTATCGTTTTCATCCTTTTCGCCCGTGGTAAAAAACTTCTCTCCTATTTTGGCATTAAAATCAGCGCGGATATAGGTTTTGGTAGGATCGTCGGGATAACTTTCGATGAGTTTGTTATTTTCATCTATGCGCAGGTAAAATGTGCTGCTGGCATCACCTCCAACCAGGGAATAAAATTTATAAAAAAGCTTTTTATTAATCCGTACGGTATCCTTGATTTCGGTATAAGACATATTGTTCATATACCACAAATTACCGATCTGCATGGGTAAAAATGAATCGGCAGCAAGATCCTGCTTTTTGCTTTCCTGACAGGAGAACAAAAACAAACCTGCTAAAATTAAACTAAGCGATGTGCTGATTTTTTTCATAAGTATAATTACATTTATTATTAGCGCTAAAAATCAGCCATACGCTACAGCATATTAACTAATTGATAAAGTGGTATAAGAAAACTACTTCGCCATTGAATGCAGGTTTCTTTTGATCTTCAATTTCCATTTCGATAGCCATATTTACCTTGGTTACGCCACGCAGGTTAATAATTGAAGCCAGTTTAGCTTTTAATCTTACCTTGCTGTTTACAGTAACCGCCTGTGCAAATCTTAAACTTTCGATCCCATAATTGATCTCCATTTTTAGATTCTGAATATCGACTATTTCTTTCCATAAATACGGAATTAAAGATAGGGTTAAATAACCGTGTGCAATAGTTGCTTTAAAGGGTCCTTCGTTTTGTGCCCGTTCTTCGTCAACATGAATCCATTGATGGTCTAAGGTAGCGTCGGCAAATTTATTGATCTGTTCTTGTGTAATGGTGTGCCATGAAGAAACGCCTAATTCCTTGCCAAGGTATTGTTCAAATTCTGCGTGGGAGGTAATGATTTGCATTGTTGTATGTATTTAGCGCCAGGCGTTTTGCGGATGGCGGGTTTATATTTTTTATTTTGGTTGATGGTTTTATGGTCAATAGATCATTGTTTTATAGGCGATTATCATAGATCGTATCTAAACTTTCCATTTAACCATAAAGTGGTAGTATAATTAACTCAAATTCCTTTCTTTAAACCAAACTTCATCAGAAATGGCTGAGAAATTGTCCATCTTGTCGATTAAAATTTCTGCATCTGCTTCGTTAAAAACGAGGTCGCGGTTGGCAGGTTTTAAGAATCTGCTCTGTACCATCATTTCCATTTGGGCAAAAAGCGGATCGTAAAAACCATTTACATTTAATACACCAATGGGTTTATTGTGCAGGCCGAGCTGTAGCCAGGTAAGCACTTCAAAAAATTCTTCGAGTGTACCAAAACCGCCGGGCAGAATCACAAATCCATCACTTAAATCGGCCATTTTTTGTTTTCTCTGGTGCATATTGTCAGTTACGATCATTTCGGTTACCCCTTTATGCCCAACTTCCTTATCCATTAAAAATTGCGGAATAATGCCGGTAACCAAACCACCTAATTCCAATACGTCGTTGGCCAAAACCCCCATTACACCTACACTGCCACCACCGTAAACCAACTTAATTTGTTGCTTTACCAATGTTTCTGCCAACTGTTTTATTGCATTGCGCAACTGCACATCGCCGTTAAAGTTTGAGCCACAATACACACAAACCGAATTAAGCTTATTCATTATTTTAAAATTTACCGAAGTTAAGATTTTATCGGCTTTCTGTAAATTTTTATTCTGCACAAAGCTGTTACAGGACTTATTACGGGTAAATGACCAGAATATTTTTCTTGCCAAGAACCACCGGCTTTGCTAAATAAACCTGATTGCAGAGGAAAGCCCGCAGCGCAGCGAGGACTTGAAACGGAAAGCAGGGCTGTATCTCCCGATTAATATCAGCAAACTCGTTTTCTAAAAATATTGACCACCTTAGTCACTTGAGGAATTTAAGTTTTTTCCTGTATAAACAAAAAAAGGAGCGGCATTACACCACTCCTTTTTAACCAAATATAAGAGAGAAAAGATTTACTTTTTAATCTACAACTTTAGAAAGTATAACGGATTGTAGCACCATAAGTTCGAGGATCGCCAAGCACACCAGCGTATAAACCGGAGTTACCTGCCGCAGCTTGCAATTGCTCATAGTAGTTTTTATTGGCAATATTTCTGCTCCAAACAAATAATGAGAATTTATCCGATTTAAAACCTAACCTGGCATTGAATAAGGCGTAACCTTTAACATTTAAAACACTGGATGGCGTAGGGTTCGAAGAGTATTCTGAACGATAACTGGCATCACCAGCAATAAAATACCTGCCTTCTTTAGTAGCCAGGTTGCCTGCTGTGCTTAACTCTGTACCACCAGAAATGTTCCATTTAGATACGCCTGGTAACCTGCCGCCCGAAGCATCTTTAAATGCAACCTGTGTGGCAACGCCATTTACCAGTTCGGTATGGCCGGTTTCTTCTAAAGGAAGTGGTGCATTGGTAAATTTAACATATTTCCCATCAAGATAAGCTAAAGCAGCATTTAAGGTTAAGAACTTTTCGAGCTGGTAGCTTCCGTCAATTTCCAATCCTTTTACCCTAACTTTTTCGGCATTAGCCAGATACCCCCTGTTTACACCTAATTGAGGTGACTGCACATTGGTTTGGTAATCTTTGATATCGGTATTGAATAAACTAAGATTTACAATAGCACCTTTAAACGGCTTTGTTTTAGCACCAAATTCGTAATGTTGAACATATTCCGGTTTAACCACTGCTACCGATAAATCGGCTGCTCCGGTTGAAGTAGTTGGCAAACCACCTACGTTAACACCAACCGGTTTGTAAGCGGTAGAGAAAGTTCCGTAAACATTTAAGTTGTGTGTTGGCCGGTATGACACGGTAAAGTTTCCTGATAAATTGTTATTATCTACCTTTGTTGTAAACTGCTGATTAGCATATACAGCTGCTTTGAGCGCTAATAAAGCTGCATCATTAGTTTGCAAACCACCATAAGTTACCCGATCATAATCAACATCTTTTTTATCATAAGTATATCTTAAACCAGGTAAAACGTGCAGGTTCTTTAAAACTTCCCAATCTACCTGCGCAAAAACAGCGGCACTTAATGATTTGATGGTAGAGTTGGTTTTAATCCCGAAGCCATCCAGTAAACCAGGGGTTGAATATAAAGCCTGGCTACCTGTGTTGCTGGTTTGTACAAATCTCCATTGATCTTTACCTACTTCTTCTGTTTGTGCCAATCCTTTTAAATTCTGACCTAACAAATACACCCCGACTACACCACTTAATTTATCGGTGATGTTACCTGCATATCTTATTTCCTGAGAATATTGATCGTGGCGCGAAGTACCCTGCGATTTGGTTAAAGCCGCTAACTCTGAGAAATCCCTGTCGTTTGTAGGGTCCCAGTTCCAGAATCTCCAGGCGGTAGTTGAGGTAAGTGTTCCGTTACCGATTTTATAATCTACGTTTAAAGATATACCACCGATAGACTGATTATGCCTCCAGGGGGTATTGGTATTGATTTCCCTTGAAAAAGGATCGATTTTAGGCTGCTGATACCCTAAATCGGAAACAATTTTAGCGTACTGGCGGTATGCACTTCTTTCTGTAGTAGCAACACCCGCAATTACCAATGGATAACCTGCCGGATGCTGAATGCTCACATCACCGCTTAACAATACCTGTAATTTCTCTGAAGGGGTGTAATACAACTGGCCTTTAAAACCAAGGTTATTTTGTCCGCTGTATTTACGTTCTTCCCTGGTGTTCCAGATGGTACCATCACGTTGTGTACCCGAAATAGAAATTTTTGCAGCAAGATCTTTCGCAAGCGCACCAGAAACAGAGGTTTTAGCCTGAATGAAATTATAATTTCCAGCGCTTAGCTCTACTTTTGCACTTGGCGTTAAAGTTGGTTTACTTGTTGTGATGTTAAATGCACCTGCAGTGGTGTTTTTACCAAATAAGGTACCTTGCGGACCGCGAAGAATTTCAATCTGCTCGATATCAAGAAAATCGGTTGAGGTTGCAGCCGGACGGGCATGGTACACACCATCTACATAAAAACCTACACCCGGATCGATACCATCGTTAGTTAAACCGAAGGTTGAACCTAATCCCCTGATGTTAAGCGTTGTATTTCTGGCGTTTGATGCATATAACTGCACCGAAGGAACCAATTCTTTTAAACGGTTAACGTTAAAAGCACCGGCATTTTCTGCTGCACGGCCACCAATTACGGTAATCGGAATAGGCACATCCTGTAAAACTTCTGAACGGCGGCGTGAGGTTACCACGATTTCATCTAAAAGGGCACTTTCTACCAGAACCAGTTCAATCGGTGTATCCTGATACCTTAAAATCTGAAAATCCTGAGGTTTATAACCTACCGAACTTACCTGAAGATAAAATGGAGGTTCCTGCTTTGCATCGATTTTGAAAGCACCGGTATCATCGGCACTTACGGTAATATTGGTGCCCCTAACTTTAATGGTTGCACGTGGTACCGGCTCGCCGTTAGATTTTTTTATAATACCTGTTATTGGACTTTGGGCAAAAGCAATGCCTGCCGAAAGTAAAAATGAAAAGAAAAAGAGTAAACTTTTGTTCATGATTTGTTGATAGTTTGTTTTATATATTGTTGATTAGCGACCCGTTCGAAAGTATTCGATCACTGTTTTAGCATGGCCACAACAACAATAGAAGCGTGATTTTTGATTAGTTTTCATAATTATTATATAAATCCTATAGATTTAGTCGACAAATATATTAAAAAATTCTATCTGCCAAATTTTATTTTGTGAATTTTTATATTACTTATGGTTTTTAGAATTACTTTGATATTAAGTTTTGGTTCGTGGCGACACGAACCGAGGCGGAGGCGAAGAAGTTTAAAGACTCTTTCTAAACCCAGCAGGTTTTTAAAGCCTACGAGGTCTGGCATAAAACAAAACGGGGCTATCGTAAACCGATGCCCCATTCATTTAGTCTTTAAAATTATCAGGCATTTTCATTTACCCTATACTTTAGCCTTACACCATACACCTAAGTTTCGTTTCGTGGCGACACGAAACGAAACGAGGCGAGGGCGAGGAGTTTATAAATCTAACCTGCTCCCAAGATCCTCTGTTTTAGGTTAAATAAACCTGATAGAACGGAAAGCCCGCAAGCGAGGAACGAGTGCGGACTTGGAGGGATAGCAGGGCTGCACGCCCCGAAGTGTTACAGCAGGTTATTTTCAAAATACAAACGAGGATGATGGTAGACAAAAAACGGGGCTGTCATAAACCGATGCCCCGCTCATTTATTCCTTAAAATTATCAGGTATTTTCATTTACCCTATACCTTAAGCCTTATACCCTATCTCGTATAATTAGGTGCTTCTTTGGTAATGGTGATATCGTGCGGATGGCTTTCGCGCATGCCCGCAGCGGTAATCTGTACAAACTGTGCTTCTTGTAATGCTTCAATATTTGCTGCTCCACAGTAGCCCATACTTGCACGTAAGCCACCGATATACTGGTACATCACTTCGGCCAAAGTACCTTTAAACGGCACACGACCAACAATACCTTCGGGAACCAGTTTTTTAATATCATCTTCTACATCCTGGAAATAGCGGTCTTTAGAACCCTGTTCCATGGCTTCTATTGATCCCATACCACGGTATGATTTAAATTTACGGCCTTCGTAGATAATGGTTTCACCCGGAGATTCTTCAACCCCTGCAAATAACGAACCTGCCATTACAGTGCTTGCACCAGATGCGATTGCCTTTGCAATATCACCAGTATGCTTAATACCGCCATCGGCAATAACCGGTACGCCTGTACCTTTTAATGCTTTAGCACATTCGTAAACGGCATATAACTGAGGAACACCAACACCGGCAATAATTCTGGTGGTACAGATAGAACCCGGACCAATACCAACTTTAACGGCATCAGCACCAGCATCGGCCAAAAATTTAGCCGCGGCACCTGTAGCAATATTACCCACAATAACCTGTAAATCAGGATATTTCGCTTTTACTTCTTTTAATTTATCAACTACACCTTTAGAGTGACCGTGAGCCGTATCGATGGTAATTACATCAACTCCTGCTGCAACCAAAGCATCAACCCTTTCAATGGTATCGGCAGTTACGCCAACCGCAGCACCTACGCGTAAACGACCACGTTCATCTTTACAGGCAACAGGATAATTTTTAACTTTTGATATATCTTTAAAAGTAATTAAACCGCTTAGATAACCATCTTTACTTACAACGGGAAGTTTCTCGATTTTGTGGTTCTGCAAAATTTCTTCTGCCTGTACCAAAGTAGTTCCCTCTGGTGCAATGATTAAATTATCTTTAGTCATTACCTCAGAAACTGGCCTTTTCATATCCTTTTGAAAACGAAGATCCCTGTTTGTAATAATACCAACCAATTTATTATCGCTGCTTACCACCGGAATACCACCAATTTTGTGCTCTTTCATAATTTTGAAAGCATCAGCAACTACAGCTGTTTCCAGTAAAGTTACCGGATCCTGGATCATACCACTTTCAGAACGTTTTACTTTACGCACTTCAGCAGCTTGTCTGTCTATAGTCATGTTTTTGTGCAACATCCCGATCCCACCATTTTGTGCAATGGCAATGGCAAGTTCGGCCTCTGTTACAGTATCCATTGCGGCAGAAATCAACGGAACATTAAGTTTGATTTTTTTAGTTAAAAAAGTGGATGTATTTACTTCACGGGGCAGAATTTCTGAATATGCGGGTACTAATAGTACGTCGTCGTACGTTAAACCTGTGGCAATAAATTTTGTGGAATCGAGTTGCATAGCAAATAAATTAGGATTTATTATTTGCCAGGCAAAGATACGGAAATAACGCGAAAATAAAAGCATAAAGATAAAAATGCTTAAATATTGAGCTTGGCTGACAATTGACGGTATGAATAAATGTTATTATAATTGTGCCGATCGAACAGACAAACATTTGAGAAGTAAAAGTAAGCTCAAAAAAATCCTCACCTTATAATTATGATTACTGAAAACCAATATTTTGATGGCAATGTAAAATCGCTGGGCTATGAAACCACCGAAGGCAAATCGACAATAGGCATTATAAATCCGGGAGAATACACATTCGGAACCGCCCAAAAAGAAATTATGCACGTTATAGACGGCGAATTGGAAGCCTTGCTTCCTGAAACTACCGACAGGCAAACCTTTAAAGCCGGCAGTAATTTTGAAGTACCTGCCAATTCATCATTTAAGGTAAAAGCGACGGTACAAACGGCATATTTATGTCAGTATAGGTAGTAAAAAGATTTTATATCATCAATGCAGGATTGTCATTCTGAGCCTGTCGAAGGTCGCTTTAAAGTATGTTTTAGGCGTTTCGACAGGCTCAGCGTGACAGTACTCGTTTTAATTGATTTAGCTAGATTTATTTCTTTCCAATTACCACTTCGGTAAAGTTCTCTGTTGTAAGGTATTTATTAGCCAGTGCCAGTAATTCTTCAGCTGTAATGGTTTTTACTTTTTCGATATATTTAGTGTAATAATCGTAATCCAATCCTGAAAAATAAATATTCTTGAATTTATCGGCATGCGAGAAAACATTTTCCAGACTGCCCAACATAGAACCTAGCATATAATTACGAACCAGGCTCAACTCCTCCTCCCCGATCAGTTCAGTTTTTAAAAGCGCTATTTCTTTGTAAATTTCTGTCAGAGCCGCAGCGCAAACATCAGCACCTACCTCAGTAGAAATAAACAGATAACCTGCTTGTTGTAATGAAGAAATGCCAGATCCAATGCCATAGGTGTAACCCTTATCTTCACGGATGTTATTCATCAAACGCGAGCCAAAATAACCACCTAATACAGTATTTAAAATCTGAAGCCCGGAAAAATCTTCATGTTTACGGTTAATGGCCAGTTGGCCAATTCTGATGGCAGACTGCAATGCTTCTGGTTTTTCAGTATAAATAACCTGTTTTTCTGTAGCAGTAAAATCGAAGCTATTTTTTACGGCATTACTTTTTTCCCAATTTTTACCAAAAGCATCATTCAATAAATTAAAACTTGCTTCATCAAATTTTCCTGAAACAATAATCGTACAGTTATTTGGCGCATAAGCTGCTTTAAAATATTCGATCAGGTCTTCCCGTTTTAAGGCATCATAATGCTCAGCCTGTATATTTACGCCATAAGCGGTATCGCCAAATAAAGCATGTGCAAATTCTTTTCTTGCCAGAATATCGTTTTTCTTTAAGTTTACCTGCAGCTTTTGTTTCTGGTTTTGAATATAAATATCAAGCTCGTGCTGAGGGAACTGACTTTCTGATAAAACATCTTTCACAATCGGCAGTACCGAATGTAAATGTTTATTCAGCGTGTAAAGGGTAACAGACGATTGATCCTGAAGATATTCCGTTTGAAAAAACGCCCCATAAAAATCGATCTGCTCGGCTATTTCCTTTGAAGTTAACTTATTGGTTCCATTATTAATCAGCGAGCTTACCGCAATGGCCTGTAATGGCTTATCAAGTTTCCAGTTTACGTTTTCGAAAATAAATTCGATACGCACTAAATCCTGCTCACCCGAGTAAATGGTAAAAACAGGAACACCGTTATCCAGCGCTTTTTTTTCCGGCTGGATAAAATTTATAGTCGATACCTGCTTAAAATCAGGCGCCTGTTGTCTGTTAAGCATGTTCTTCAGTTAAATAATATAAAGTTGATGATGAATTTGGGCTAAAAGTTTCGTTAGAAATCCGTTTAATGTCTTCGGCTGTAACTTTTAAAAACGCCTCTGTTTCCTGGTTTAATAAAGCAGCATCGCCTAGTAGCTCATAATATGCCAGGTTCATGGCTTTATCCAAAAGGCTCATTTCAGAAAAAACCAGTACCGATTCTACCTTGTTTTTTACTTTAGTTAATTCAGCATCTGCAACTAACTCAGCCTTAAGTTTATCCAGTTCTGCCCAAATGGCTTTTTCGGCAGCTTCTATTGTGATTCCTTCTACCAGTTTACCTTCAACGATAAATAAACCGGGATCCAAACTGCTTGAAATATAGGCATTGATATCGCTGAAAAGCTGTTGCTCCTTTAATAAACTGTTGTATAAACGGGAAGATTGTCCACGCGATAAAATATCCGATAACAAATCAAAAGCATAATAATCCTGGTTTAAACGTCCGGGCATTTTAAAAGCCATGTAAATTGCATTTAATGGCACATTTGCTTTAACCGTTTCTTGTCTGGCTTCTGTTTGCGGTTCTTCCTGAACTAAATCCCGAACATATTTCTCACCGGCAGGGATAGGCTCGAACCATTTTTCGGCCAGTTTTTTTACTTCTTCAGTTTTCACATTTCCGCCCACAACCAAAATGGCGTTCTGCGGTGTATAATGTTTTTTAAAGAATGCTTTTACATCCTCCATGGTTGCATTTTCGATGTGCGAAAGTTCTTTTCCAATGGTTGCCCAACGGTAAGAATGCTTTTTGTAAGTAAGGGGACGCAATTTTAGCCAAACATCGCCATAAGGCTGGTTGAGGTAACGTTGCTTAAATTCTTCACTCACCACATTCCGCTGCGTGTCTAAACTTTTTTCAGAAAAAGCCAGGCTCAGCATGCGGTCGCTTTCCAGCCAAAACGCGGTTTCTATATTTTCTGAAGGTAGCGTAATGTAATAGTTGGTAATATCATTACTCGTAAAAGCGTTGTTTTCGCCCCCTACCCTTTGCAAAGGCTCATCGTAACTTGGAATGTTTACCGATCCACCGAACATTAAATGCTCAAATAAGTGTGCAAAACCGGTTTTTTCGGGATCCTCGTCGCGGGCACCCACATCATATAAAATATTTAAAACTGCCATCGGGGTTGTAGCATCTTCATGTACTAAAACCTTTAACCCATTGGCTAGTGTAAAACGATTAAAATCTACCATATCTAATTTTAGAACCGTAAAGATATTATTTTAGGTTAGAATCGGATATGTAAAATGTAAGAAGCGAGACATAATTAAAATGATAAGAATAAACGCAATGTTTAAAGCGGCAAGATGCGAACCCGCTCTTTTTGCTCATCAATAATAATTAGCGCGCCTTTTTTCAAAACCTCACCATATTTTTTGAATATTGGAATAATTAAAGTTTCGAGGTGAATAACAGTTACATTCTGCGTACGAACCTGAATTACACTCGGAGATTCGGCTCTAGAAAGTGCCAGTGCAGTACCAAAATCTAAATCGTGCGTAAAAACGATATAACCATTTTCTCTGGCCCAGTTCATTAAGTCTACATCCGGCGCATTAAAAGCACCAACTTTTGTCCAATGTACAGCTTGTATATGATGTTTATCAAAAACCTGTTCCCATTCCGGTGACAGATTCATATCAATCAATATTTTCAAACCGCAACAGGGACTTCGATTTCTTCTGAACGCCAGGAAGCATAAGATAGCGCCTGCAAGAGATCTTCCTCTTCAAGATAAGGATATTGTTTTATAATTTCTACAGCTGACAAACCCGAAGCGTATAAACCTATAATGGTACCAACTGTTACCCTTAATCCGCGGATACAAGGTTTTCCGCCCATTTGATCAGGATTTAAAGTAATTCTATCTAAATGTTTCATAATTGTTTACGCTTATTTCAAATATAATTATAATGTATCAACTTATATACAAATTAATTGTTGGCCGATTGTTAAATTAAAGTTTTGTTGCAGCTTTTAACATCCAACAGCCCAGTTTTATTTACATTTGTATATGCAAACTGCAGAATTATTAAAACGTGCCTTAAACTTTGAGTTTCTTTCTCAGGAAGAAGGCGTATATCTATATCACAATGCCGATACTGCATCTTTGATGTTTGTGGCCAATGAACTAAGAAAAATTCAGGTGCCAAGTGGTAAAGTAACCTGGCAAATCGACCGCAATGTAAACACGACCAATGTTTGCATCGCGAACTGTAAATTTTGTAATTTCTTCCGCAGGCCTGGCCATGAGGAGAGTTATATTACCGATATCGAAACCTATAAGGTAAAAATTGAAGAAACTTTCCGTTTAGGCGGCGATCAGTTGTTATTACAAGGTGGTCACCACCCTGATTTGGGCCTAGCCTTTTATGCCGATCTGTTCAAAAAACTAAAAGAATTATATCCGGATTTAAAACTTCATGCCTTAGGTCCGCCGGAAATTGCACACGTAGCAAAACTGGAAGGCATGACACATACAGAGGTGTTAAAAGTGCTTAAAGAAGCAGGAATGGACTCGTTGCCTGGTGCTGGTGCCGAAATTTTAAATGACCGTGTAAGACGTTTAATTTCTAAAGGAAAATGTGGCGGACAAGAGTGGCTGGATGTAATGCGTGCCTGCCATCAATTAGATATTACCACATCGGCAACCATGATGTTCGGCCATGTAGAGACCATCGAAGAACGTTTTGAGCATCTGGTATGGATCCGTCAGGTACAGAGCGAAAAACCTGCCGATGCAAATGGATTTTTGGCCTTTATTCCATGGCCTTTCCAGGACGATGGTACTTTATTAAAGAGGCTCCGCGGAATCAGTAACAATGTAACCGCTGATGAATATATCCGAATGATTGCCTTAAGCCGTATCATGTTACCAAACATTAAAAACATTCAGGCCAGCTGGTTAACCGTTGGAAAAACCACTGCACAATTGTGTTTACATGCAGGTGCAAACGATTTTGGATCGATCATGATTGAAGAAAACGTGGTATCGGCCGCTGGTGCACCACATCGCTTCACCGCAAATGGTATCCAGCAATCAATTAAAGCTGCAGGTTTCGAACCACAGTTACGTGGACAGAAATATAATTACAGGGATTTACCAGAGCATTTGGAAGAGCAGGTGATAACCTACTAAATGATGTAAAAGGGAAAATGGAAGACGGGAAATGGAAGAAAATATTGATTTTTAATGAGCATTGGCAAGCTTGCCTAAAGCAATATAGTTAAGTTCTTCGAAATCTTTAATGATCAAATAACGGATCAATTTAAATTTCAACTGATCAATCTTGAAAATCATGTACAAAAAAGGGAAGTAAAACCAAGTTCTACCTCCCTACCTTAAACTAAACATTACCTAATCAATAATGTAAATATTTTATTGTATTACAATTTTTTACCTGGTTGTAAAAATAAATTTGCGATTGAAACAACGCTCGCTTTATCTAATGGCTCATCAAAACTTTCTACTGCTGCTGCCTTGGTTATACCTGCATTTCCACCAATACCTACAATATTAGCACCTGCCTGTACCGTTAAATCTTCACCAGCATAAACAGCATCAACCTGTGGAACGCCAGAATCATTTGCCTGTCCGGAAGCACCTAAGCTTACCCAAGGTTTATATACTGGACTTCCTCCTGAAGCTGCTGTACGCATCTGGCGAATATGTGATGCGTGACGTGCTTCTACTGAGTGGATTTGTAATGCAACCTGTAGTATACCCGGACTCACTAATAAATTCCCTGCCTGACCTTTGTACGCTCTAACGCCAGTATCTTCAAAACCTTGTGCAACAGCTAAAAATGTATTATAATCACTATAAACAGTTGAAAATGTTCCACCAGCCCTAAAATCAGTATCAGCATAAGCAATTGGTGCACGAGCTGCACTTCCCAAAGTTGTTACCAATAAATCAACGTGCGCTTTCTCGTGATCGCGAATAGTGGTAATCGCTGCCTGGCTCGCTGCGTTAGGAAAATTAAAAGTAACATCAGTAACTGCTGATCCCGGAGTTTTGCCTACAATACAGTGATTATAAAAATGGTATTCTAAATACTCTAACGACAATGCAAAATTTAATACATCTACAACTGCAGCAGGTAGAGTAGTTTGACCATAAGCTTTTTGGAACATTGAACTAAGGACAAGTGGTACAGCTGCTAAAGATATCTTTTTACCTACGTTAAAAAAGCTTTTCATAGCGGCTCTTCTCGGATTTAATCTTTCATAGATTTCGCCGTCAACTTTTTCAATTTCTTCTAATATATTTACGATATTCATGATTTCTTGTTTTAAAAATTAAAGATTAATTACGTTAATTTTGGTTTTGATATATTTACCGGCAACAGCTAAAACCTTATCCGGAGTTAGTGCAGCATCTAGTCCTTTCGCATTATCAGCGCCTAAACTAGTAAGGCTGTTTAAATCTGCAAATGTTCCATTTGAGATCAAATCACGAACATATGCTGCGTGACGAGCTTCTACAGAAACAATCTTGCCTGCTAACAATAAATAAGTTGCATTTTTTATTCTTGATCCGGCACCATTATAAGCAGATACACCTAAATCTTCAAAAGCCATTGCTGTAGCTAAAACACTCGATGCACTTGTAAAATCAATTGAAGAGAAATCAACTTCTAAACTACCTATTGCAGCAGTACTTAAAGCGGCTTTAAAAAACTCTCTGTGCGCAATTTCATGGAACTGAATATCCTGGAAATAAGCTTTTTGAGCAGCAGTAAAACTTGATGGTGGTGCTGAAGCAACTTTAACATAAAATGCAGCTTCTAACTGTTCCAAAGCATAAGCATAGTTTAATACACCGAAATCATCCTTAAAATCCAATGTTGCCCCCCCGTTCATTGTTGGATTTTCATAACCGCGGTCTTTTTTACAACCAGCAGCTACTAAAGCAATACCCGCTGCACCCGCGCCTGCATACTGAAGAAAAGATCTTCTTCCTACAGTTTTGTCAAATAAACTTTTTTCCTGAAGCTCATTTTTTGTTTCTAGTTCATTGTTTTTCATAGTCATCTATGTTTAGTGGTTTTGAATTCGTTTGATGATACATACGTGACAATCAGAACACTGGTTTTTTCTTTTTGCATTTTTTTTTGTAAGCGCATTTTAATACATTCACCAACCTATAATTATGACTACACTTAAAGCCATTATTGTTGATGATGAGGAGTTTGCCCGATCGTCGCTATTTTTTTTACTGCAACAGAATTGTGCACAGGTAGAAATTACCGGTATTGCAAGGTCTGTAGCCGAAGCAAAAGATATTTTAGCGCACCATCCCATCGATTTAATCTTTCTCGATATTGCCATGCCGGGAGGCAATGGTTTCGAACTCATCCCCGATGCACAAAAACACAAGGCAGCTGTTATATTTACTACCGCTTACGATCAGTATGCACTAAAGGCAATTAAAGCCAATGCGCTCGATTACCTGCTAAAGCCAATCGATATAGATGAGCTTAAAACAGCCGTAGAGAAGGTTTTTCAGCATATAAAATTGTTTAAAGGCCAAAATGAAAACGACGAAAGAATCAATAATCTCGCCTCCAGCTTAAGCTCCAGAACGGAAATCAGGAAACTTACACTGCCTTACGGACAAGGTTTTAAAATGATCGATATTGATGACATTATTTACATTGAGGCAGATAGTAATTATTCTATCGTACACTTAAATAATCACGATAAAATAACCGTTTCTAAAGTATTACGCGAGTTTGAAGAGCTTTTACCAACCGACCAATTTGTAAGGATTCACAAGTCGAGCATCATCAATTTAAACCACTTAAAGGAATACAATTCTAAAAACGGACTCCAGGTTTTCCTGAAAAACGGTGAAAGCATCAACATTTCGAGAAGAAGGGCGAGCGATTTTTTCGAAAAAATAAAATTATTTACAAAAGCCAACAGTGATCATTAAACCAAAGATAAAAGTTCAATTTTTAGCTAAAAAAGCTATCCTGAAGCCAAACTTCAGCAGAATTTTTATTGCTTTTTTATTTTTAGCAACCGGTTTTATCACTCCTGAAAGTCTTTTTGCCCAAACCACCTATCTTCCGCATTACAATTCGAAAAACGGATTGGCCAGCAACAACTGTTATTATATTTTACAGGACAAAAAAGGCTTTATCTGGATTGCTACAGACAATGGACTGAGCCGTTTTGACGGTACAAATTTCCAGAATTTCACCATTGAAGATGGATTGCCTGATACACAGATCCTCCAGATGAAAGAGGATAAAGAGGGCCGTTTATGGTTTTTCGCGCTTAATGGTCAGCTGAGTTACCTTAAAGAAGGTAAATTTTATAACCAGGATAACGATGAACTGCTTAAAAAATTAAACTTTAATACCGTAATTGTTTCATTTTTGGTCGATAAATCCGGAAGAATCTGGCTCGGCACCAACGCTAATCTTATTGTTTGCTGGGATGGAAAAACGATCAAAAAATACATTTCTCCTAACCAGAATGATAAATTTATCAATGCCTTTATCCATGAGGATGAACAGGGAAACATAATTGCCTACAGCGATTTAAGCGTTCAGCAATTTAATGGAAAAACTTTTTCCATGATTAAATCTAAGGTTCAGCCACTTTCTTACATGACCGCGACCAATAGTCCCCACCGGTCTTTGTTCTATCTGGATAGTGGTGGTTTGAAACAATACAGACACGGAACCATCAATAACCTGATCCCAATCCCGCAGAACCTGATCAAAAACATGTCGGGCTATTTTTATTACGACGTTGCCGCTAAAGAAGTCTGGCTATCAAATGCAAACGGCGCTTTTGCCCTTGATAAAAATGGGAAAACCGTTCAGTATTTACAGGATATTGCTGTTAACCAGGTAATTAAAGATAATAACCAAAACATATGGTTTGCTACCAATCAGGGCATTTATATGCTGCCGAATGCGAACAACAGACTTTCTATTATCGATGCAGAGTCGGGTTTGAGCAGCAATGTAATCAAAAGCATCACTAAAGATGGTAAAAACCGCCTTTGGCTGGGTACTGATGATGCCGTAATTGATGTTTTAAGCATCAACAATTATCAGGTTAACGAAATCGGTCTGGATGATTTTAAAAAGTACAAAACCATTAAACAGATTACATTCGATCCCAAAGATCAATCGATATATTTCGCTTCTGATTATGGAATGGGCGTTTTTAAAAATATTTATCAAGGCAATGATGAAGTAAGTTATTTAAAGGAATCAAACAATTCCATGTTTGTAATCAAACACTTCAGCATTGGCGAAAACAACAACCATTTAGCCCTGGCGCTATCATCAGGGGTGGTTTTCTTATCCGACAGGACCAACAAATTCGAATTTAACGCCGCAAAATACCGCGAAAAAGAAGATTTTTTTAAAGACCGCTCCTATCACGTTTTTTACGACCGCGAAGGCAGTTTGTGGTTTTCCAACGTTAGCGGTTTATCACAGTTTTCTAAAGGAAAATTAATCAAACATTACGAAAATCATCCTTTGCTTACCAAGAGGATAAACGACATTCAGCAGCTTGCGGATGGTACGCTGATTTTAGCTACTGATGGCTATGGATTAATTTTTTACAAAAATAATCAGATTACCAGGCAGATTACTCAAAAAGATGGTTTAACCAATAACATCTGTACCAAAATATTTGTAAAAAACAGCGAGATATGGGTCCTCACGAACAAAGGTGTTAACAAAATTGCAGATTACCCGAATCAGCCCAGTGTGGCCAATTTCGACTATGGCAAAGATTTGTTGAGCGATGATATCAACAGTTTATTTATTGATGATAGCACGGCTTATTTTGCTACAAACAAAGGGTTAATTTTATTCAAGTACAACAATAAAAATATCATTAAAAACCTGCCCAAGGTGTACGTTACCTCCATTATTAAAGATAACGAACGTTTACCGGTAGATCAGGGAAATTTCACCTTCGAAACGGGCAATAACACTATTTTATTCACTTTTAGCGCGGTAGATTTTACCACGAGTGATATTACCTACCGCTACCGTTTAAACGAAAATTCGCCCTGGATAGAAACGCGCACCAGACGACTGGATTTCTCCTCGCTACAATCGGGCGATTACGTGTTTGAAGTAAGCGCCAAAAGTCAGAACGGAAACTGGGGCGAACCGGCAAAAATCTCCTTTACTATTAAAAAACATTTTTGGCAAAGTCTATGGTTTTTGTCCATTTTAATCCTGTTAGTAGCCTATATTTTCTATAAAGTAGCGGTTTACATCACCCGCAAACAAAAAGATAAAGAGCAAGAGCAGTTATTATTAAAAAATAAGGTATTAATGCTTGAGCAGCAGGCTTTACAGGCCATGATGAATCCGCATTTTGTATTTAACGTGATGAATTCTATCCAGCATTACATTAATACGCAAAATACGGCCTCTGCCAATAAAGTTTTAACCGGTTTTGCCCGCCTGATCAGAAAAAACCTCGAAATTTGTACAAAAAGTTACATTTCTTTAGAAGAAGAGCTGGAATACCTTAATCTTTATCTAAAACTGGAAAAAAATCGTTTCGGCGATAAACTCGAATATGTTTTTAATATCGACGAAGATATAGACAAGGAAGAAACCTTTATTCCTTCCATGTTGTTACAACCCTATGTAGAAAATGCAATATGGCATGGCATTATGCCAAAAGAAACCGGTGGCGAAATCCAGATCAACATTAAACTGCAGGACGAATTTTATTTAAACATCGAAATAATAGATGACGGGATTGGTATTGATAATTCATTGAAAGATAAAAAGGAAACGCATATCAGTAAAGGCATGCAGCTTACCAAAGAAAGATTACACCTTTTAGGGCAGATTGGAGCAAAACCTATACACTTAAATGTGAAACAAAATGCTACAAATGGCACAACAGTATCCATTTCTATACCGTTAAAATAGAAATTTTACCGTTTACTCAATTATTAATACCACTCACTAAATAGAACCTGGATCGAACCTTCTTTAGCCTTAAACTTGTGTTAGAAATAAACGATAGTGTTTATCAAAGACGTTCTTATAGAATTGATATAGATATTTAATAACCTAACCTAAAACTATATCTTAATTCAGGTTTCATTTGTGTGTTGAAAGCGGTCTTGTTTTTAAAAGCGAGACCGCTTTTTTTTATGCCCAAAAATTCTATTTTTGCATATGCCCAATCACAACATCGCCAGGCACATCGAAGCCCTTATATTTTCTTCCAGCCAAAGTTTAGGCACACAGGAGATTATGCTTGCACTTAACGCCGTTTTTAATGAAGAGTTTATTGAAACACAGGTATTCGAATGTATCGAGCAGATTAAGGAAAAATATAGTCATGATGATTTTGCAATCGAACTGGTATTCTTAAACAATGGCTATCAGTTTCTTACCAAAAAAGATTATCACGAAACCGTTAACCAGCTCCAGTTACACCGGTCGAAGAAAAAATTAAGTCAGGCTGCCATGGAAACCCTGGCCATTATTGCTTATCGCCAGCCCATTACCAAATTGGAAATCGAACAGATCAGGGGTGTAAATTCTGATTATTCGGTACAGCGCCTGCTAGAAAAAGAACTGATCAGCATCGATGGAAAGGCTGAAACCCCTGGCAGGCCAATCCTTTACAGTACAAGCCCGTTATTTATGGATTATTTTGGACTAAATAACCTGAGTCAGCTCCCGCAATTAAAAGACATCGTAAAAGAGGAAAATACTGTTGGCGAAAATGTTGAATAAATAATTTAATTTCTTTGCTTCCAGGTTGTTATTAAAAAAAGTTTTTTTGTATTTTTAAACTATAAAAGCAATTTTTATTTTTGTGTTATGAAAGCGCCAAAGAAACTCCCAACAAAGCCGACTACAAAGAAACAGGTAGACGAAGACGATGATCTTGAAGATGATGACGATATTCAAACAACGAAAAAGAAGCCTCAGGATGACGATGATGATGACGATTTTGACTTGCCGTTAGATGATCTTGACAACTTCGAGAATTTCGATGATGACGACGACGATTATTAATATTTAAAAAACATATATTTGAAAAAGCATCCGCCCGCTTGGTAGGATGCTTTTTAATTTTAAAATGTGCCCATGCAAGTAATACAGGTAAGCAATCCATCATTAAAAAAAGATTTTCTAAATACGCCTAAACTCTTATATAAAAACGATAAAAACTGGATCTGTCCGTTGGATAGCGAAGTAGAAAATGTCTTTAATCCTGAAAAAAATACCTTTTTTGCGCATGGGAAATGTACACGCTGGGTTTTGAAAGACGATGCGGGCAAACTTATCGGCCGTGTAGCAGCCTTTATTAATGAGAAAAAAGCGTATCATTACGATCAGCCAACGGGCGGAATGGGTTTTTTTGAATGCATTGATGATGAAAAAGCAGCATTTCTTTTGTTTGACACTGCTAAAGCATGGCTGACTGAAAACGGCATGAAAGCCATGGACGGACCGATAAATTTTGGAGAGAACGATACCTTTTGGGGCCTGCTGGTGGATGGCTTTACCCCTCCTTCTTTCGGGATGAATTATAATTTCCCTTACTATCAAAAGTTTTTCGAAAAGTATGGCTTTGTTACCGAATATGAACAGTTAACCAATCATATTAACCTTACCATTCCTTTTCCTGAACGTTTTACCAAAATTGCCAATTGGGTAAGAAACAAACCGGGTTATACTTTCGAATATTTCAGTAAGGCCAATGCCAGCAAATACATTAACGATTTAATGGAAATCTATAATGATGGCTGGCAGGATTTTGAAAACTTTGTTCCGATCAAAAAAGAAACCCTCGAAGAAAGCTTTAAAAGCATGGAGCCGATTATGGACGAACATTTGATCCAGTTTGCCTATTTTAATGGTGAGCCGGCATCTTTTGTGGTGTTAATCCCTGATGCTAACCAGATGATTAAAGGTTTTGATGGCAAATTGGGTTTAATTGAAAAATTAAAATTTGCTTACCGTCGCTGGGTGGGCGTTACCCGCATGAGGGCCATTGTAATGGGTACAAAGCCAAAATTCCAGAAACATGGCCTGGAATCAGTCCTTTTTATTCGTTTAGGTGAATATGTATTACCTAAAAATCAATACAAGGAGCTTGAATTAAGCTGGGTGGGCGATTTTAATGAGCAGATGATCGCGATACACAAGGCTACGGGTGCTACCTTCGGTAAAAAGCATTTAACGATGCGCAAAATATTTTAATCGCCAAGGTTCGTGTCGCCACGAACCTTTTTTTATTTTCCTGCCACGGATTCACTGAAAACAAGAAAAAATTCAATTTCATTTTTTTGTTTTATGCAGCAGATTTCTCTCCCGAACGTTCGGGACTGCACTTCAGTCGAAATGACGATTTAGCTATAACCTTATGCTGTGGTTCGTGTCGCCACGAACCTTTTTTATTTTGCCTACGCACTTTTATACTTTGGTAAATTAATCAACAGCACACTACCTAAAATAATGACCAAACCTATTACTTGTGTAATTCCAATTACCTCGTTGGTAAAAGTTAAACTCAACAGCACTGCCACAACCGGATTTACATAAGCATAAGTACTCACCTGTGTAGCCGGACGCACTTTTAGCAACCATACATAAGCACTAAATGCTGCAATTGAACCAAACAGGATCAGGTATATGATCGATAACCATGCATCAAGTGATATACCGCTCCAATCCAGTAATTTAAATTCTGATTTCAATACGGCACCCGGCAAGAATGCTAAACTTGCCATCAACATTTGCCAGCCTGTGTTTACAGAAACTGAACTTTCTGTGGTGGGGTGATATTTCGAATAAAGCGAGCCGCCAGCCCAGGCAATTGGTCCGAAAACCAACAGTACCATGCCGATGATTTGCAGGTTACTTTGTGGTTTATCAAGCGCCTGCATAATCTGATCGCCGAACAACAGCACAACCCCTAAAAAACCGATAATCAAACCCGAAACAATATATTTATTACTCAAATTCTCTTTCCAGTGAGATTTATCCAGGATTACAAACCATATTGCTGCCGAAGCCACCATGATGGCCACCAAACCGCTTGGAATAAATTGTTCTACCCAAATTACAATCCCATTTCCTAAACCCAGCATCAGGATACCGCTTATCGCTGCAATTTTAATCGTTTTCAGGTTAAAAATCTCTTCGCCTTTTATCTTACACCAACCCAATAACAAAATGCCTGCAACGGTGAACCGCACTACACCTAAAATAAAAGGAGGAAAACCAGCCAGTGCTTTCTGGATAAAAAAGTAGGTAGAGCCCCATACAATATACACGATAGCAAATGCCAAATAAACCATTACCGGAGATGCTGTTTTATTTAAATTTGTCATGATTTTATTTTTGAGGGATTACCAGTTGTTGTTGTTCTTTTACCGTTTCTAACACAATAGTTGTTTTCACCGATAAAATGTTGGGCACCTTGCTAAACTCATCGCGCAGCAAAGCCATTAAAGATGCAGAATCAGTTGTTCTCACCTTAACAAGGAAACAATCATCGCCCGCAATTACATGCACTTCCTGCACATCGGGAATTTTAGCCAGCTCGCTTGCGGTATCGTTACAGCTGAAACTTTGCGCTGATTTCATTGAAATAAATGCCAGTAATTTTAAATCGACCGCAACAGGATTTACCTTGGCATTATAGCCGGTAATTACGTTCTTCTTCTCAAGTTTTTTTACGCGCTCCAGCACAGCTGATGGAACAAGATCCAATGCCTTAGCCAAATCTACGTTTGAGATCCGGGCATTATCCTGCATAAGTCTGAGTATAGCCAGATCGATATGATCAAGGCTAAAATTGTTTTCGATTACCATTCTGTAAAACTATAAATATTAAGAACATAATTCAAAATATTTTAAATAAAAATGAATTTTATTCTATGATATAGTTTTATTATGATAATTAGTCGGCATATTAAATCGAAATCCGAATTTTATATTCCTAATTTATCGTACAGGTCGATTACTTTTTTTCGGAGTTTATTAATTTCTTCTTCTTTTTCGATCAGTTCTTTTTTAAGCACTGCTAATTCGGCTGATGGCTCGGCCCCTACTGTTTTACCATCAATTAATTGCGAAATGGAAACTTTAAAAGTTTTAGAAATCTGGAGTAAGCGGGAAATGTTGAGATCGGTTTGACCTGTTTCTATTTTGCAGAAAGCCGGAGTAGAAATATTTAATTTTTTGGCAGCATCAGCCTGACTTAAACCTAAGGCCAATCTGCTTTGTTTAATGCGGTCTCCGATGCTTTTCATTTATAAATATGAGATTTGAGATACTAGATGTGAGATATGAGACTTGAGATGCTAGATATGAGATGGGGTGATCTCCTGTCTCAAATCTCACGTCTCATATCTATTTATCTAACGAAGCCGCCAGTTCAGGAAGATCGAAACCTGCGTAATTGCCAGAGCTCATCATTAAAAGATTGGTATCCTTATAATTGAGGCTTAACAAGTAACTTTTCAGTTTGGCAGCATCGTTAAAAAATTTCAGTTTTGGGTTTGCAAATGCCTGTTGTACATCATCTTCAGAAAAAGGCTCCATGCGTTTTTGTTCAAAAGATTTAATGTCAATGAATACAATGGCCTCATCGGCTTTATCCATCGCACCGGTATATTCTTTCAGGAAATCTTTGTTCAAACTACTGAAAGTATGCAATTCAATACAAGCCACCAGTTTACGGTTTGTAAACTGTACTTTAACTGCATCAATCGTGGCTTTTAATTTTGATGGCGAATGTGCAAAATCTTTGTACACATTTGTCGAATCATCGGCAGAAATTACTTCTAAACGTTTGGCTGCGCCTGTAAATGAAGCAATTGCGGCATCAAAATCCAATTCACTGATATTTAACTGCTTACAGACTAATTTAGCCGCATTGAGGTTCATCAGGTTATGATCGCCAAAAATCTTTAGCGCTGTTTCTTCCGGAAGCAGGTAAGTTATCCCGTTTCTGATTTCATGTTCAGGAATGGCATAACCGATTTTAGTTACATTAGCTTTTGAATTGGATACAATCTCGTTCAGATCTGCATCTGCTTTACAGTAAATCAAAGTACCTTTAGTTTCGATGGTATCGATAAATTTATCAAACTGCAACGTATAATCAGCGTAAGTCGGAAAAACATTGATGTGATCCCAGGCAATACCACTGATTACCGCAACATTTGCTTTATAGAGGTGAAATTTAGGTCTTCTATCAATCGGCGACGATAAATATTCATCACCTTCAATAATCATTATGGGAGCTTCTTCGGTTACTTTAACCATGGTTTCGAAACCGGCCAGCTGTGCACCAACGAGGTAATCGAAATCGCGTTTATAATAATTTAATACATGCAAAATCATGCTGGTAATGGTTGTTTTACCATGACTGCCACCAATTACTACACGCAGTTTATTTTTGCTTTGTTCGTAAATATATTCGGGATAAGAATAGATTTTAACACCCAGTTCCTGCGCTTTCAATAATTCAGGATTATCGATCCGGGCATGCATGCCTAAAATTACCGCGTCTAAATCTTTCGAAATACGGTTTTCATCCCAACCCATTTCGGCAGGTAAAAGGCCATATTTATCTAATCTCGATTTTGCAGGTTCAAAAATCACATCATCAGAACCCGAAATCTGATATCCTTTTTTATGTAAGGCAATGGCCAGATTGTGCATGGCACTTCCACCAATTGCTATAAATTGTATGCGCATATTTTTAATTATTGAATGGAAGAATTAGAGAATGATTGAATGGTAATGCATCGTAAACTAAAACATTCTGTCACTCATTCATTCAAAATTCAATCATTATTTTTTCTCAAACTGAGCCGCAACCCAATCGCCGTTTTGCTTATGATCAACGTATTTGATGCAATATTTAGCACATTCCGCCGTAATCATACCCAGATCGGGATCCAGATAAAAACCACTGAAGAAAATTTTGCCTTCTGGTTTTAAAACCTCCGCATAACGGTGAATCTGATCTAAAAGGATGTTTCTATTGATATTAGCAAAAATAACATCATATTCGTCATCAGGAATAACATCTTTACTGCCGCAAAGTGCCTGTAAATTATCTACCTGGTTAAGTGCAGCATTTTCTATTGTACTTTCGTAACAGATATCATCATAATCAATGGCCATTAAACTTTTAGCACCTAATTTTGCAGCCAAAATGGCTAAAATTCCGGTTCCGCAGCCCATATCCAGGATGTTTTTATCTTTAAGATCGGCAGCTAAGATGTACTGCATCATCATGGTAGTGGTTTGGTGGTGACCGGTACCAAAAGCCATTTTTGGATCAATTACGATTTCGTAAGGATATGATGGCTGAGGCTCGTGAAAGGTTGCCCTTACATAACACACATCATCGATAATCAGCGGACTAAAATTCTTCTCCCATTCGGCATTCCAGTTTTCGTCGGCAACATCTTCTAAAGTGTAATCTGTTGCAAATTCTTCACTATAATTGCCCAACAGATCTTTTAACTCCTGTTCGTCAAAATTATCCTTAATTACGAAAGCCGTAAACCCACCCTCACTATCTTCGAAAGTATCGAAGCCTAAATCGGCAAGATCGCTGATGAGCAGATCCTGTTGATAATCTTCGATACCTTTGAATGTAAATATTGCTTTAATGTATTGCATTTAGCTGTTTAATGCTTTAATAATATCTGTAAAATCGCGTGATTTTAATGAGGCACCACCAATCAGGCCACCATCAATATCTTTTTGCGAGAATAAACTTGCTGCGTTGCCAGGGTTACAGCTACCGCCATATAAAATGGTAGTATCATCAGCCACATTGAAACCATAATTTGCTTCAATTTCACTGCGGATAAAAGCGTGAATATCCTGTGCCTGCTCTGGTGAAGCGGTTAAACCTGTACCAATAGCCCAAACCGGCTCATAAGCGATCACAATCTTTTTGAAATCTTCTTCGGTCAGGCTGAAAAGACCTTCAACCAATTGTTTTTTCAACACTTCGTAATAGCTACCATTATTGCGTTCATCCAAAGTTTCGCCGATACAAAAAATAGGTGTTAAACCATGTGCCAGAGCTGTTTTGGTTTTAGTAGCCAATAATTCATCGCTTTCAGCAAAATATTGTCTGCGCTCTGAGTGACCTAAAATAACATATTCTGCACCAACAGATTTTACCATTTTAGCAGAAGTTTCGCCTGTATATGCACCACTTTCTTTATCGCTGATGTTCTGAGCGCCAATTTTAACATCGTTACCACCCAATTTTGCCAAACTGTTTAAATGAATAAATGGCGAGCAAATAATAGCCAGCTGATCGCCTTTGCGCTCATCTTTAACCATATTTACAATTTCGCTAAACAACGAAACACCTTCATTATAATCTAAGTTCATTTTCCAGTTACCGGCAACAATCTTTTTTCTCATTTTGTATTTTTTTAATGTTAGAATGTTTTAAAGTTGGAATGTTTAAATGTTGAAATATCCCAACCCTTCATCTTATTTAAAATCGTCTGTACGATTCGGTTAATTCAAATATTTTTGCAATAATGTTTTTGTCAACTTCCCCTAAAGGTAGGTTCTTCCGGGCGAAAACCTTTTCAGTAGTTTCTAACATTTTATCCAGTTTATAAGCTTCAAAGCTATTGCCTCCTCCCCAGCTAAAATCAGATATATGGTTTGGTGGAAGTCCGCCGCCGAAAACATTGGCGCTAACCCCTACCACAGTACCTGTATTAAACATGGTATTAATGCCGGATTTAGCATGATCGGCCATAATTAAGCCACAAAACTGCAGATTGGTATTTCGCATTTTTCGGCTTTCGTAATCGTAAAGCTTAACTTCTGCATAGTTATTTTTTAAATTCGAATTATTGGTATCGGCACCAATATTGCACCATTCGCCCATTACCGAATTACCTAAATAACCTTCGTGCCCTTTAGCCGAATTGCCCCAGATTACAGCATTGTTAATTTCGCCACCTGCACGGCTATTCGGGCCAATTGTAGTACCCGAATATATTTTAGCACCCATTTTTATGGATGAATTATCACAAAGTGCAAAAGATCCCCTGATTAGAGAACCTTCCCAAACTTCAGCATTTTTACCGATATAAATTGGTCCGTAAGTAGTATTAAATACACTACATTCTGCTTTAGCACCTTCTTCCAGAAAAATATCATCTCCTAACAGCTGATTGGTACCGCTTAACTTTGCCGAACTACGTCCTTCAGTTAACAATTTAAAATCTTTTCTGATTTCGGCCGGATTATGACCAAAAATATGCTCGGGATAAACAATATGTATAAAATCGCCGGCATATTCAATTTGCTTTAGCGATTTAACAGTTTCAGAATCGTGTCTGTCGGCAATATAAGCCACAATTACATCTTTTTTACAGAGTACCTCACCTGCTTTAAGGTTGACAACAGCATTAAGCAAAGCTTCATCGGGACAAACCGAACCGTTTATAAATAAATTAGCATCAGGTTTTGGTGCATATTTTATAGAGAGGTAATCCTGGGTATGAAAGCCAAAATCGGCTTTTAAATGTTTGGCCCATTTTTCAGCAATGGTTAAAATACCTATGCGCAGATCGGCCACTGGCCTGGTAAAAGTAAGCGGACGCAGGGACATCCAGCTGGCATCATCAAAAAGATTGATTGTCATAAGCTGCAAAAATAAAAAAAGTCCCGATGCTTTTGGCAAAGGGACTTCAAAAAATGCTTTTTACAGCTAAAATTATTTCTTAGCGTAACGGTTTTTGAATTTATCGATACGTCCTGCAGTATCAACCAATTTCATTTTACCAGTATAAAAAGGGTGTGAAGTGTGAGAAATCTCTAATTTATAAAGAGGATACTCGTTACCATCTTCCCATTTAATTGTTTCTTTAGTATCTACGCAAGATTTTGTTAAGAAAGCATATTCGTTAGACATATCTTTAAAAACAACTGGTCTGTAGCTTGTTGGGTGCAAATCTTTTTTCATTTGAATATTATTTTTAGTTATTTGTGTGAAAGCATCAAGAACATTTTTGCAATTTGCTGGCAACAACGCTTATGACATTTCCTATTAGTCTTTCTACCTCTATTTTAGAGGATGCAAATATCTTAATTTTATTTTTGATTTACAAGCCTAATTAAAGAATTTTAAATTATATGGCTTTTCTACTTCTGGTTTAATCAAAAGGGCATAAACAGATCGCGGCAAAGCTAAACTTTTTTGAGCTGAATATTGTTTTTCAGATATTTAAAAAATATGTGTAAATTTGGTATATGAGAAAAGAAAGCGAATTTGACGGCATTATCCATGCCGATAGCAGCGGAAAGCTCTACATTAAAAGTCCTGATTTTTTTGCGCAGCCAAGGGTTATCGAAATGGTGGGTGCATTAATGCAATCGAATATTTTCAAAAAGATAGAAAAGGACAAAAACAAAAAATAACCATATAAATGCCATTTAACCTACTCTTGTTCCCTCTTGTAGGCGGCTATTATATATTAATCAGGTTCAGGTACCTGCGGTATGTGCAATACCGGCTCGAAAGCCAGCGCATACTATTAAATTCTGCTTTTGCCGGAATCCTATTACTCGGCGCGTGTTTTATATTAAGGGGAATTTTTATTGCCATCTGGCCAGAAACCGTTGAACAACTTAGCAGATTACTTCCTATTCATGCGCCTTATTTTGGCACCACAAGTTTATCTTTATTAGTAGCCGTTGCGGCAACTGAGATCGCGAATCTTTTTATCAACCGCCTAAAAGCGATTAAAAGGGCAATAGCTACATCGGGAAATGAATTTGAACTGTTATTAAGCTCCTCTTTTTTTGATGCACACCTTTTACAGTTTACCATGGACAGCGGCAAATTTTACATCGGCTGGGTGAAAGAACTGCCAAAACCTTTTACCACAAGTTACATCCGCATTACCCCTGCTTTTAGTGGTTACCGCAAGGCCGACGATAAGGAACTGGTTTTTACCACCCAGTATTTAACGGTTTATGCCAGTTATATTGAAGATGGCTCTGTTGCCAATACTGATGAATTAAAAACCGACCTTGTGTTAAAAGCAGATAAGATTAATTCCATTTCGTTTTTTGATATGGATATGTACAACAGGTTCAATCCTTCGCAGGAAGAAACTACCGATTAATCCTTTTTCGGACTGTATTTTTTCCAGGTTTCTATTTTAGCTTTCTGACGGGCAATGTATGCATCGGCAACTACTTCGGCAGAGCTAAGCCCTTCTACGGTTTCTAACAATTCTTTTAATTTATACTGATCTACATCTGCCTTATATAAGATCTGGATTAGTTTCGGGAAATCGTTGTCAATGAGGTAGGCAAAAGCAGTAACCATTGCTTCACGTAACTGATTCTCTGAAAGGGTATCCGGTATATCGAAATCTTTGCTGATGATACTGGTTAATGACACGGAATTAGGATTTTTGAGATTATAGGATTTTAAGATCAAGTTTTATTAGGCAATTTGCTAAAGCCAAGCACCACAGGCCAAAGTTAAATAAACCTGATGGAAACGGCAGCTCCCGATTGAAAAGAGGGACTATAGTCTACAGCAGGACTGAAAGGGCTATGGAATACGGAACCATTCGTTTTCTAAAAAATAAATACGTTTATATTGACACCCCGCCTTGCAGGCACCCCTTTAAAGAGAGAATGAACTAGCGAGTTAAGCCATTTCTCATCTTACTTCTTCCATCTTCCATCCTTATACCCATTTAATCTCCTGGCAGATCTCGATCAGCACACCATTGGTATCTTTTGGATGAACAAAACAAACCATCTTGTTATCCGCCCCTTTTTTTGGAGATTCATTGAGCAGCACGAAACCTTCCCGGTGCAAACGTTCCATTTCAGCCAGGATATCATCAACCAAAAAGGCGATATGATGAATCCCCTCTC
This sequence comes from Pedobacter jeongneungensis, assembly GCF_039538295.1. Classification (NCBI taxonomy): domain Bacteria; kingdom Pseudomonadati; phylum Bacteroidota; class Sphingobacteriia; order Sphingobacteriales; family Sphingobacteriaceae; genus Pedobacter; species Pedobacter jeongneungensis. Next base: position 486,153 of record NZ_BAABBY010000004.1, read on the forward strand.
CTTTTTTTTCGATAAATTTAGCGATTGCACTATCTGGAGCGGTAGCCTGCAGCAGCTCTACCTTATTTTCGCCTGTTTTAAAAAAAGCTGTATTTACAAATTCGGAGGCAACCTGCTCTGTTTTATAGCAATCGGTATTGAGCAGTTTCTCGTAAATGGCGATGGAACGGTTGAGGTCTTTTACCGCGATACCGATGTGTTCTATCTTTTTCATAGATTATAAGGTTATGTGAATGTAAAAATGCGGCTTTTCTCTATAAGCTCATAGCTATTATTTATAATTGTTAAATAAGTTTTTTCGTATCTTTGTGATATAATTAACAGAATAGAGATGAAACAGCCGATATATTTAGATAATAATGCTACAACACCGTTAGATCCACGTGTGCTGGAAGCAATGCTACCTTACTTTACTGAGAAATTTGGAAATGCCGCAAGTCGTAATCACGCGTTCGGCTGGGTGGCCGAAGAGGGTGTAGATTATGCCCGTGAGCAGGTAGCCAAATTAATCGGCTGTACTGAAAAAGAAATTATTTTTACATCAGGTGCAACCGAAGCCGATAACCTGGCAATTAAAGGTGTATTTGAGATGTACAAAGAAAAAGGTAACCACATTATTACTGCGGTTACTGAACATAAAGCGGTTTTAGATACCTGCAAACACTTAGAGAAAAATGGCGCACGCGTTACCTATTTAGGTGTTAAAGAAGACGGTTTAATTGATTTAGCTGAACTGGAAGCTGCCATGACACCTCAAACTATCTTAGTTTCGATTATGTATGGCAACAACGAAATCGGTGTAATACAACCGGTTAAAGAAATTGCTGCCATTGCACACAAACACGGCGCTTTATTTATGACTGATGCTACGCAGGCAGTTGGTAAAATTCCGGTTGATGTAAATGCGGATGGTATCGATTTAATGGCTTTCTCTGCACATAAAATGTACGGTCCGAAAGGTGTTGGTGTACTTTATGTACGTCGTAAAAACCCAAGGGTTAAAGTAACCGCACAAATGGATGGTGGTGGCCACGAGCGTGGTATGCGTTCGGGTACATTAAACGTTCCTGGTATTGTTGGTTTAGGAAAAGCCTGCGAACTTTGCCGTTTAGAAATGGAAAGTGAATCAGCACGTTTATCTGCTTTGCGTGATAAGCTGGAAACTACTTTGAACAAAATGGAAGAAAGTTATGTTAATGGTAATACACAACACCGTTTACCACATGTAGCTAATATTTCTTTCAAATATGTTGAAGGTGAAGGTTTAATGATGGCGATGAGTGATTTAGCAGTATCTTCCGGATCGGCTTGTACTTCAGCATCTTTAGAACCATCTTATGTATTAAAAAGCTTAGGTTTATCTGATGATTTAGCACACTCTTCTATCCGTTACGGCTTAGGAAGGTTTACTACGGAAGAAGAAATTGACCAGGCCATTGAAGTAACTCAAAAAGCGGTTAACCACTTAAGAGAACTTTCTCCACTTTGGGAAATGTTTAAAGAAGGAATCGATTTGAGTAAAATCGAGTGGGCGGAACACTAGGCCAGTTTGGAGTTGGCAGTTACCAGTTTTGAGTAGGTAAACTGGTAATTGAAAATTGGTAACTGATAATTAATAAATAAAATTATCTCCGAAAGGAGACTTAAGAAATAGAAATCATGGCATATTCAGAAAAAGTAATTGACCATTACAATAACCCACGTAACGTAGGTACTTTAAATAAAGACAGCAAATTTGTAGGAACAGGATTAGTTGGTGCACCTGAGTGTGGCGACGTAATGCGTTTACAGATTGAAGTTGGCGAAGATAACGTAATCACTGATGCTAAATTTAAAACATTTGGCTGTGGTTCTGCAATCGCTTCTTCTTCTTTAGCTACAGAATGGTTAAAAGGAAAAACAATTGATGAAGCTTTATCTATCGATAACATGGATATTGTTGAAGAATTGGCTTTACCTCCGGTAAAAATCCACTGCTCAGTTTTGGCAGAAGATGCAATTAAATCTGCGATTAACGATTACCGCGTTAAAAATGGCTTGGAAGCTATTGTATTAGAAAAATCGCACCACTAGAATAGATGTAAGATAATAGATTTGAGATGTGAGAGCACCTAACTTAGGGCGCTCAAATATATCTCAAATCTAACATCTCAAATCACAAATCTCTATCACAATGATTACGATAACAGATAAAGCAAAAGAAAAAATCACTCACTTAATGCAGGATTCGGAAATGGGTTCTGATTACTTTTTACGCGTATCAGTAAAAGGTGGTGGCTGTTCGGGTTTATCATACAATCTGGATTTTGATAACGAAGAGCAAAAAGGCGATCAGTTTTTTGAAGACAGAGGAATCAAAATTGCGTTAGACATGAAATCATTCCTTTATCTGGCCGGAACTGAACTGGATTTTACAGATGGCTTAAACGGAAAAGGTTTTAATTTCATCAACCCGAATGCAAGCCGTAGCTGTGGCTGTGGTGAGAGTTTTTCTGTTTAATCAGATCAATACTTATAGAAAAAGGTTTCATTTTATGGAACCTTTTTTGCGTTTTAAAAGGTTTGTTTTTAACAAGATACGTCCTCTCGACCGAAACGCAGTGTAGCGGAGAGATCTATCTCGATAGATTTCTCGACTTTGTTGCAGTCCGTTCGAAATGACGACATCGAAGTTGAACCTATTGAAACCAGTACAGCCTTAAAACTACTTAAACAACCAAACTCTTACCCCAATTTGTATTTTTAAACCAAAAAGCCTTATAATTGTTAATTATAAATCAGCGAACCAATTACGAGCAATGCCATTAATAAACGAATTTTCAACGGTCCCTACCCTGTTGCGGAATGTTGTAAAAAATATACATCAACCACAAGAAACCTTTTTGATCCATAAACAGGGTGCAGAATGGGCTGAAATTTCTTATGAAGATACCCTGAAAAGAGCTGATGCAGTTTCTGCATTCTTTTTAGAGAAAGGAATAAAAAAAGGCGACCGCTTAGGTTTAATGATCGAAAATTCTCCAGAATATGTTTATTACGATCAGGGAATCCAGCAGATTGGCGTAATCAACGTTTCCATTTATCCTACGCTTTCTGAGCAGGAGGTGTCTTATATCATCAACGATTCCGGCATAAAAGCCATTCTTGTTGGGAATAATTTTTTATACCGTAAAGTATTAAAGGTTGCGGCCAATTGCAGGGAACTAAAATATATTATTCCCGCGTTTAAAGATTTTGAGAAAGTTACCATCCCAGCAGATGTAAATGTAGAAGTAATTGCTTTTTCTGATATCCTGGCACTTAAACATCAGGTTACAGCTGCTGAAAGGGCCGAAATAGACCAGTGCAGAAGTTTAGTGTTGCCACAAGATGTTTCCTCACTAATTTATACTTCAGGAACAACAGGAACGCCAAAAGGAGTAATGCTTACCCATTATAATTTTGTAAAAAATGTGGAGGTGTGTTTGCAGCAAATCCCGGTGATTGACCAAACAGAAACTTTCCTGTCATTTTTACCATTATCTCACGTTTTCGAGCGTACCGCCACTTATCACGTTTGCTGTGCACAGGGTTGTAAAATCGCCTTTGCACAAAGTTTAGAACTCTTAGCCAAAAACATGGGCGAAGTGCGTCCAACCGTAATGAGTTGCGTACCACGTTTGCTGGAGCGCATTCACGATAAAGCGATAAAAGGCGGAACTGCAGGCGGAGGTAAAAAAGCAAAAATATTTACCTGGGCCTTAGAAACCGGAAATAAATACCGTGTAGCCAAAGAAGCAGGCAAAAATCCGGGGTTGATCTTATCGGCAAAAAAAGGAATCGCAGAGAAACTGGTTTTTAGCAAGATCAAGGAAAAAACCGGTGGACGTTTAAAATTCATGATTTCGGGCGGAGCGGCCTTACCTAAAAATGTAGGTGAGTTTTTTGGCGATCTGGGCATTAAAATTCTGGAAGGTTTTGGTTTAACAGAAACTTCGCCGGTAATGTCGGTTACGGAATACCACCGGCAGGTTTATGGTACGGTTGGACGTGTAATCCCCGGCATTGAGGTTGGCATACAGGATGTAGAAAGCAAAGCAATGCTAAGCATCCAGACACACCATACTTTTGAAGAAAATTACGAATGTGCTGAGGGTGAAGTAATTGTGCGTGGTCACTGTGTAATGAAAGGTTATTTTAACAAACCTGCAGAAACTGCCGAGGCAATTGATAAAGATATGTGGTTCCACACCGGCGATATTGGCCGGTTTTATAAAGGGAACCTGCAGATTACCGATCGTTTAAAAAACATGATCGTAAATGCTTACGGCAAAAACGTATATCCTACCCCGGTAGAAAATATTTATTTAAAAAGTCCTAAAATTGACCAATTGTTCTTAATTGGCGATAAACGCGAATTTATCACGGCTATCATTATCCCGAACAGGGAAACACTGGAAGAAACTTTTAAACTTCAGCCATCGTTTTTCGAAGAAGCTGATCCTTTTATCCGTAACCAGGAAATTATCGACTGGATGGAACAGGACATTAAGAAAATCTCTAACGAACTGGCAAAATTTGAACGCATTAAAAACTTCAAGATCAAACGTAATCCTTTCAATATCGATGAAGGCGAAATTACCCCGACCATGAAAGTTAAACGCCGTATTGTGGAAAAGAAATATGCAGATGCGATTAACGAAATGTATGAAGAAGGTGTAGAAGCGGAATCATAACAATTAAAAATTTCCCAATTAGGGAACTTTTCTTATATTTGTACAATATTTATCTAAGTGAGAATAATCGCAAAAAAAATACTGCGTGATTTTTGGGAAAAACATCGGGATTGTGAAGAACAACTGAAATCGTGGTACCAGGAAACAAGCAATAGCATTTGGGAAAAGCCTAATGATGTAAAAAACGATTATCCCAGTGCAAGTATCTTGGCTGATAATAGAATTGTTTTTAATATTAAAGGCAATAACTATCGGTTGATTATCAAAATCAATTATGATTATCAGATGATCTGGATACGTTTTATTGGTACTCATGCTGAATATGATAAAATAGATGCTACTAAAATCTAAACACATGAATATTAAGCCGATCAAAAATCAAAATGATTACACACAAGCCTTAGAAAGGCTCGAAGTTATTTTCGATGCTAAAAAAGGCTCGGTCGAAGGTGATGAATTAGAGGTATTAGCGATCCTCATCGAAAATTACGAGGACAAACATTTCCCTATTGGTTTTCCTGACCCAATTGAGGCCATCAAGTTTAGAATGGAACAAATGGGCTATAAACAAAGTGATTTAGCCAAAGTTGTTGGTTTAAAAAGCCGGGCTAGTGAAATATTAAACCGAAAGCGGAAATTATCACTCGATATGATCAGACAATTACACGAAAGTTTCAATATACCTACAGATGTGCTTATCCAGGCATATTAAAATTATACATTAAGACAAAAATAAAACCCTGCAAAATCATTACTTTTGCAAAAAATACCCGAAATGAGTATAGGATTATCAGAACAAGAAGTATTACGACGTGAGTCGTTAAAACAATTACGCCAGTTAGGCATTGAGCCTTATCCGGCAGAAGCTTATGAAGTTAACGTTACTGCTGCCGACATCTTAGCAAACTACGAAAAAGATAAAACCGCCTATAAGACCGTTAGTTTAGCGGGTCGTATTATGGGACGTAATATAATGGGTGCCGCATCTTTTGCTGAATTACAGGATTCTACAGGCCGTATCCAGATTTATTTGAAGAGAGATGAGCTTTGTCCTGGCGATGATAAAACCTTATACAACACGGTATTTAAAAAGCTTTTGGATATCGGCGATTTTATCGGGATTACCGGTTACGTTTTTACTACCCAAACAGGAGAAATTTCTATCCACGTTACCGGTTTTACTGTTTTAGCTAAATCATTACGTCCGCTACCCATCGTAAAACGTGATGATGAAGGAAACGTATATGATGGTTTTACCAATCCAGAACTGCGTTACCGCATGCGTTATGTAGATTTAACAGTAAATCCTGATTACAAACAGATTTTCATCAAACGCAGCAAGGTAATTAACAGCATGCGCAATTACTTTGATGAGCAAGGCTGGATGGAGGTAGAAACCCCTATCCTGCAGCCTATACATGGTGGTGCTGCCGCACGTCCTTTTGCTACGCACCACAATACTTTGGATATGCCACTTTACCTTCGTATTGCAAATGAGCTGTATCTGAAAAGGCTGATCGTTGCAGGTTTCGACGGCGTTTATGAGTTCGGTAAGATGTTCCGCAACGAAGGAATGGACCGTACGCATAATCCGGAATATACCTCAATGGAAATTTATGTGGCCTATAAAGATTATATCTGGATGATGGCCATGGTTGAAGAATGTTTAGAAAAAGTGGCTATTGCAACCAATGGTTCGGCTGTGGTAAAAGTTGGTGAAAACGAAATCAATTTCGAAGGGCCATACGAAAAACTGACCATGTACGAATCGATCCAAAAATATACCGGAATTGATGTTTCGAAAATGACTGAAGAGGAGCTTTTACAAACCTGCGCATCATTAGGCATCAAAACCGATTCTACCATGGGTCGTGGTAAATTAGTAGACGAAATTTTCAGTGATAAAGTAGAAGCTAATTTAATCCAGCCTACATTTATTACGGATTATCCAATCGAGATGACGCCGCTTGCTAAAAAACACCGCAGCGCAGAAGGATTGGTGGAGCGTTTCGAAATATTTGTGAATGGTAAAGAAATCGGAAATGCGTATTCTGAATTAAACGATCCGATTGACCAGAAAGAACGTTTTGAAGATCAGTTAAAACTTGCCGATCGTGGTGATGCCGAAGCGATGGCCATGGACGACGATTTTGTTCGTGCTTTAGAGTACGGTATGCCTCCTACTTCAGGCTTAGGTTTTGGCATCGATCGTATCGTAATGTTAATGACTAACCAAAGTACCATCCAGGAAGTGTTATTCTTCCCGCAGATGCGACCGGAGAAAAAGAAAATAGAGTTAACACCAGAAGAAACAGAATTATTTGCATTGATTTCGGAAGGCGAGCAATATCTGTTAACAGATATTAAAGCAAAACTAGCCGATTGGAGCAATAAAAAGTGGGATACAACATTAAAAGCATTAACCGGTAAAGGCATTTTAAAGGTAGCCAAAACCGATGAAGGCTTGTTTTTATCACATAAATAATCGAAAAAAGGCTTTCGTAACGGTGAAAACACATCTTTAGTGTTAACACAAACATAACAAAAACTTAAAAGGCTTGCTAACAATTGTTTAGCAAGCCTTTTCTATATTTACAGCAATCGATAAATAAATCATTGCCTTATGAATACGTCAAGTTTAGAAATTAACGAAAGAGAATACTGCATTAAATTAAGCAAAGATGCTTTTGATTTAACTTTAGTTCGCCAGTTAATAAAAAGAATCCAGGCCGAAGCCTTATTTTTCTCAAGAGCCCAGGCTGAAGATGAAGGTATCTTAAGCAAAAGAGCCCAAAGAGAAGAATATGAAGGATTCGATTATTTAGGAGACAAGTAGTCTGTTTCAGTTGGCAATTTCCCGTCAGCAGTTAATTTAACAATTAACCGGCTAACCGCTTTAAACAATTAACCAGTTAAGCAATTTAAACAGTTAACCAAAATTTAGTCAACCTCCAACGTTCCTTCTACCGAATCATCCATTGTTTTCCCGGTAATTACGGATGCTGCCATTTTCAAAAATGCAACTGCAGTTCCGTGTTTGGTATCCCAATAGTACCCTTCTGACGGAATTACTTTAATCAGTGTAATATTCGGATCATCTTTTCCTCCCTGAAACCAGGTTTTAATAAATGGACTCCAAAGTTCATCAATTTTAGCCTGATCCCTGCTGATTTCTGAAATGCCATAAATGTTGACAAAGCCTGAATGTGCGCCTGCCTGAAATAATAAATGGGTAAAAGGATCAGTAGAAATCTCTTCATTTTTATGACTGTCTTTCATGCTCATAAACCAGATATTTCCTTCATCATCAACCTGTTGGATGGCCATTGGCCTGACAGATAATGGAATACCCGTTTTAATATTGGTACAGAAAAAACAACTTTCTGCTTTTTCTGCCAGTTCTCTAAGTTTTTCGATGGCTGCTTTGCCGCCCAAATCTTTAATATTATTTTCTTCCTGAGTATTGTTTGTACTTCCTTCTTGTGATGTTGCCATAGGTATAAGATTTTATATTAACTACAAAGGAAAGTAGAATTTAGTTTTGAGTTTTTGCGGAAAACGGACGGCGGATAGCGGTTAGCTATGAGTGTTTAACGCAGCCAAATAGAATAGATTTATTAATCTATTGCTATGGATTTTTAATGAAAGGCAATACCTTTAATTAATGGAGATTAAAAAACCGCAACCGTTTAAAGCTGAAATTAAAATTATCGGCATTAATCCTTTTGTATTTGTACCGGAAGAAACTTTGGCTTATATTTTTAAACAGGCTGGCGAAACTAAAGGACAGCTCCCAATTGTTATGAAAATTGATGGTTATGAATTTAAACAAACCTTAGTAAAATATGCCGGTGGTTGGCGTTTGTATCTGAACACTCCCATGCGAAAGGCGGCCGGAAAAGATCTTGGCGATATTGCAACTTTTGAAATTGAATTTGATACTGAAGAACGTACACTAATTATAAATCATAAGTTGGAGCAGGCCTTAGCAGAAAATAAACAGGCCAGGGATGTATTTGATGGCCTCGCCCCCTATTTACAGAAAGAAATTATACGTTATATTGCGAATCTTAAAACGGAAGAATCAGTAGAGAAAAATGTTAAAAAGGCAATCGGTTTTCTGTTGGGTAAAGAAAGATTTATTGGAAGGGATCCTTTGTAACTATCACATCTCGATTTGCATCGACAAATTCATAAGAAAAGTCGTCATTGCACGAAGCAATCTTACGATCGCTAATTGCATCCGCATTAGGATTGCTTTGTGCCCCGTAATGACGGAATTTTTTACATCATACATTTTATACACTTGCCTTTCATTATAAACCCGATGGGAGCGGCAGCCCCGAAGTATGAGGGCTAAAGCGTACAGCGGGATTGCAGCCCCCGATAAAACACAGCCCTTTCATTTCCTCAAAAAATACAACCCAACAAAAAAGCCATCTCAATTATGAAATGGCTCCAAACTACAAAGTTTAATATTATCTGTAACGAACCTGCTGCTGCTTGTCCATCATGCCCATCTGATCTTTCATCTGTTTAATCTGATCGGCCAGTAATTTATTTTTATCTGCTTTTTTTGCTTCGGCAAGGTACATGGTTGCTTCGCGTTTGTTGCGTTTAGCCATTGCAATACCGGCCAGGCTTAGTTTTGCCAATGCAACGTTATGATCCATCTGCATCCCTAAAGCAAGCGATTTTTTGAAATATTTCTCGCTTTGCATTGGTGCTGTTCTGCTTTCAATTAAACCGATCAATAAATTATAGTAACCATGCTGAACTTTAATTAACTGGGTTTCGTAGTTGGTAATGCGATCTAAAAACATTTTTGCTTTAGGCATGTTATCTTTTCTAAGAAACCATTGCGCTAAAAGCATGTTCTCATTAAAGAAATAAGTTACCAGTACAATTATTCCTAATAAAATGGCAATAATGCCCCATGGCCAGAAGCCAAAGATAAATAAAGCTACTGCGCCACCCAGTAAAGCAAACCCCGCAATTAATCTGATAATATTTGGCATAAATTTTATTCTAATTATTTTTTTTTGCAAATATCGTGTTTAAATGGCAGAATTTAGATTTTAAAACAATAATTTCATTAAAAATTTACAGGCACTAAAAACCCACACAATACATATGAAAATCTTTTTATCTATAACCCTAATTATACTAGCAATGAACGTTTCTGCACAGGAAATGAATAAAAAAATCCACGATCAGGTCCATAATAAAGATATCCTGATTAACGCCTGCACCCGCGAAGGAATTACCACTTTTCCTGAGTTTAAAGAAATGTACGATCCGCTTTACGCCGCTTATGTTCCGGATGCAGCAACCATGATCGAACTGAAAAAACTAATTAAAAACGAAAAAATTAAAATTGTTTTAGGTACATGGTGTGGTGATAGTAAGGCAAATGTGCCAAACTTCTTTAAGATTTTAGATGCACTGCACTTTAAAGAAAAAAACGTAGAAATTATTGCAGTTGATGGCAACAAAAAAGCTGAAAACGGCATTTTGGATGGCTTAGACATTTCGAGGGTACCTACTTTTATTGTTTTCGATAAAAAAGGGAAAGAACTGGGAAGGATTATCGAAGGCCCAAAAACATCATTAGAAGGTGATTTATTAGCGATTTACAAGAAAAAATCTTAGCATTATCGCTCATGGTTCATAGTATGATGATTGATTATAGTCTATCGGCCAGTATGGGCATTTGTACCATTGACCATGAACTATAAAACCATCGACCAATAACATTGTTTACCTCCATATACATCTTACATTATTACATTTTACATCAATACTATGTCTGCAGCATTAGAACCAGGTTGGTTGGCCGTTTTAGAACAAGAATTTGAAAAGGACTACATGAAAAGCCTGAAGTCTTTTTTACAGGAAGAGAAACAGAACGGCGCAACGGTTTATCCTAAAAGCGCTGATATTTTTAATGCGTTAAATACCACTCCTTTTGACCAGGTTAAGGTGGTGATATTAGGTCAGGATCCTTATCATGGTGCTGGTCAGGCACATGGCTTATCTTTTTCAGTACAACGAGGCGTAGCTGTTCCGCCATCGTTAAAAAATATTTACAAGGAATTAGAAACGGATATTGAAGGTTTTAAAACGCCAAATCACGGGCACTTAACACATTGGGCAGAGCAGGGAGTGTTATTATTAAACGCAACGTTAACCGTCCGAGCTTCAGATGCTGGTTCTCATCAAAACCGTGGCTGGGAAACTTTTACAGATGAAATTATTAAGGCTTTGTCTCAAAAACGCGAACATATCGTGTTCCTGTTGTGGGGTAAATATGCACAGCAAAAAGCAGCTTTAATTGATCAAAAGAAACATTATGTACTTACAGCAGCGCATCCTTCGCCATTCTCGGCGTATAATGGCTTTTTCGGATCAAAACATTTTTCTAAAGCAAATCAGTTGTTAGTGCAAAATAACCTGAAACCAATCGACTGGAACCTGCCAGCTTAATGAATACGTATTTTATTAGTGGTTTAGGGGCTGATAAAAGGATTTTTTCGAAGTTGAGACTGAATCAAAAAATCAATATTATTCACGTTGATTGGATTAAACCGGTTAAAAATGAATCACTTGCAGCTTATGCCGGGAGGTTGAGCAGAGTTATCGATCAATCGCAGCCTTTTGCCTTAGTTGGGGTTTCGTTTGGTGGAATGATTGCAGTGGAAATAGCGAAGATTTTAAACCCGGTAAAAACCATCATCATTTCAAGTACGATGTTAAGCAGTCATTTGCCGTTGCTTTATCGTTTTGCTGGTAAGCTGGGTTTGTTGAAATATATTCCGGCCAGACTGTTAAAATCTTCAAACAAACTCACCCAGAACTATTATTTTGGTACAAAATCAGGCACCGAAAAAACGTTGCTCAGCAACATTATTAAAGATACCGATCCTTATTTTCTGAAATGGGCAATCGGGAGTATATTAAACTGGAAAAATAAAACAGTACCTGAAAGGATTTACCACATCCATGGCACAAAAGATAAAATCCTTTATTCTAAAACAGCTGAGCCCGATTTTGTGATCTACAACGGAACGCATTTTATGGTTTATCAAAACGCAAAGGAAATTTCGGGAATTATTGATAAAATAATATTGAATATAGGAATAGACTAATTTTAAGCGATACATCATCACTAAACTGATCGTCATTTCGAGCGAAGTGCAACGCAGTCGGGAAATCTATAACAGATCTCTCCATTCCACTGCGTTCCAGTCGAGATGACGACCGCCTTATTTAGCTTACCCCCATAAATACATTCCGATGAAAATCGAAATCCAAATAACAATATTGGTATATGCTAGTACTCTAAAGGTACAATCGGTTCTTTCTTGGTCGTCGACATGATCATCATCGTCTGAAAAGTTTTCACTACAGAAATTTTACTGATTTTATCCATAATCAAACGTTCATAAGCTTTAATGTCTTTCACATAAACCTTTAACAGAAAATCGGCCTGACCAGTAACGTGGTGGCATTCGGTAATTTCCTTAATTTGGTTAACTTCATCCAAAAAGATCTGGATGGTATTGTTTTTATGAAAATCGAGTTGGATCTGTATAAAAGTTTTGATCCCTAAACCCAGTTTTTCTTCATCCACCAATGCATGATAACTTTTAATATATCCTGCCATTTCGAGTTTACGCACACGCTCTAAAGTTGGTGCAGGTGATAAACCAATTTCCTGTGATAAAAGCAAATTGGTAATTCTTCCATTCTCTTGAAGAATCCTTAAAATTTTAAAATCAATTTTATCTAATTCAGATGCCATATGGTGTTAAAGGTATTTGAGAATACAAACATAACCAAATTATATTCTAAATTTTAACATAATTTATCATATATATTTTAAATAAAAATTTTTAGATTTACCTAAAAATAAACTTAGATAAACATAAATGCAAAGTTATACTGAAGAGAATTATCTAAAGACGATTTATCACCTGGCAGAGCAGACAACCAACGTTCAAACCAATGCCATTGCAGAGCAGATGCAAACTAAACCGGCATCGGTAACCGATATGATTAAGAAGCTGGCCGATAAAGGTTTGGTTGATTATATCAAATACCAGGGCGTAACCTTAACAGAAACCGGAAGAAATACAGCGATTGATATTGTACGTAAACATCGCCTTTGGGAAGTATTCCTGGTAGATAAATTAAACTTTAAGTGGGACGAAGTGCATGATGTTGCAGAAGAGTTAGAACACATTAAATCGGTAGAACTGATTGAGCGGCTTGATGAATTTCTGGGCTTCCCAAAAGCAGATCCCCATGGCGACCCAATCCCGGATAAAAACGGACGCTTTGCCAAAACACAGTTTATTAAACTGATCGAATTAAAAATTGGCGATTCGGGCACCATTACCGGCGTTAGTCAGCACAGCTCTGCTTTTTTAAAGCATTTAGAAAAATTAGGACTTACATTGGGCAAACAAATTGAGGTAAGCGATGTTACCGATTTCGATGGTTCGGTAGAAATTATGCTATCCGGGAAACAAATTAATATTAGCAGAGAAGTTGCAAAACATATTTTAATCAGCAGTAATGGCAAAAACTGAATCGTTAAGTGAAGTACATCAAAGCGTAAATACAGATAAAAGAAAAGGCTGGAAAAGAATTTTGGCTTTTATTGGTCCTGCCTATTTAATCAGTGTAGGTTACATGGATCCCGGCAACTGGGCAACCGATTTGGCTGGCGGCAGTAAATTTGGCTACCAACTGATCTGGGTTCTACTCATGTCGAACCTCATCGCCTTACTTCTGCAATCGTTAAGTGCCCGTTTAGGTATTGTACGCGGATTGGATTTAGCACAAGCTTCTAAACAGGCTTACCCCCGCTGGGCCAACATTCCTTTGTTTGGTTTAGCACAAACCGCTATTATTGCCTGCGATCTGGCCGAAATTATCGGCATGGCCATAGGTTTACAACTCCTTTTTGGCTTACCACTCATTTGGGGCATCTCCATTACCATTTTCGACACTATTTTATTGCTATTTCTTTTAAATAAGGGAATGCGGGCCATGGAAGGATTTATTGTTTCGATGGTTTTTATTGTTGGAATTTCCTTTTTAGTTGAAATGTTTATTGTAGAACCATCCATTAAAGAAATAGCAAAAGGTTTTGAACCTTCGATCTTAAATGGTGATGCACTTTATATTGCTATAGGGATTATTGGTGCTACCGTGATGCCCCACAACCTTTATCTGCACTCATCTTTAGTGCAGACCAGAAAAATTGAACGGAACAATAAAGGCATAAAAGAAGCCTTGAAATTCAATCTGATTGATACCACCGTAGCGCTAAACCTCGCTTTTTTTGTTAATGCTGCAATATTAATCCTTGCTGCTGCAGCTTTTTATAAAAACGGCTTACACGAGGTGGCCGAAATACAGGATGCACATAAATTACTTTCGAACATTTTTGGAAGTGTTGCCCCAACCCTATTCGCCATTGCATTAATTGCTGCAGGACAAAGCTCTACGGTTACCGGAACCTTAGCGGGACAGATTATTATGGAAGGGCATATCAATTTAAGGATCCAGCCCTGGTTGCGTCGCTTAATTACCCGCTTATTGGCAATCATTCCTGCATTCTTTACCATTTTGCACTATGGCGACGATGCCCTTGGAGGATTATTGGTGCTTAGCCAGGTGGTTTTAAGTTTACAGTTGGGCTTTGCTATAATTCCTTTGATCCACTTCACCTCAGATAAAAAACTGATGAAAGATTTTGCGATCAAGCCATGGGTTAAGGTACTGGCCTGGGCAAGTGCCATAGCTATTATTGCGTTGAATGTAAAACTGGTAATTGAAGAAATAAGCGGCTGGGCCAAACAAGCCAACAACTGGTGGATTTATGTAATTGTAATCCCAGCTTTGGTCCTGATCGTGCTGTTATTGCTTTATGTTTTTTTCCACCCTTTATTAGAAAAGAAAAAGAATGCTTCCCGATCGCTTATTCCCCATGGAAATGCTTTGGATATTGGTAAAATTGATAAGATTAGTTACAAACGTATTGGTATTGCCGTCGATTTTTCTAAAAATGATAAAAATACCATTCGCCATGCTTTAATTCAGGGTGGTAAAGATGCACATTACTACCTCATCCACGTAGTAGAAACTGCTGCTGCACGTTACCATGGCAACAATGTTATGGATCACGAAACCATGAGCGATGCTGAAAACCTGGAGAAATACCGTAACAATCTCGAAGATTTAGGTTACGCCTCTACACCCTTTATCGGTTTTGGTAATACAGGTAAAGCCATTGCCGACATCAGTAACCGGAACGAAATGGAGCTCCTGGTGATGGGTGCACATGGCCATAAGGGCTTAAAAGATCTTATTTTTGGAACAACGGTTGATTCCGTAAGGCACAAGGTTAATATTCCTGTATTGATAATCAGGTAAGATTATTGAGCCCTAAATTATAATTAACCACAGATAAAAAGGATAGACACAGCTATAAAAATCCGTAATAATCTGTGGCTAAAAAATAAGATTATTTACTGACTACAGTCATCATTTTTTTGATGCCGCCATCGCCTGATTGATACATTAATAATTTACCTGCTGGCGAATATAAATACATAGCTGGGTATTGCTTTGGTAAAAAAGTTGGGATAAATATGCGTTTTTTATCCTGCAGCACCAATACATTAGGTTTTGCATTTAAACCTTTAGCATAAGAATCGAAAAACTGCGGAATAATATATCCTTCATCCATGGTAATCATGTAGATGTTTACATCCTTAAATTTGGCATAATTGGTATTCAGGATTTTACTTTCGCGCTGGCAATGCTCGCAGGTACAATCGAATAAAATAAAAAGGTTCTTTTTACCTTGTTTAATATCGGTATTAGAAAAAGCTTTCCCATCCAAACGGTAAAAAGTAAACTGTGGCAACAAAGTTGGCTGCTGTGCTTTTACCTGGAAAGTAACGGCTAATAATAAGATTAAAAGTAGGTTCCTGAATTTCATTTTAGATATTTTTACGTTCAAACTTAATTGAATAAATACGAACATAATAATATATCCTTAGCTTTTACAAACTGATGAAGATTTTATTTGGTTGTAGTAATTGACTAAGATTACAATTAATTTTTTTTTGAAAACGATCGTTAGTTTTTCATAGCAGTTGTAGCCCCGCCATCCGTTATAGCTCCGATAGAAAAAATCGGAGGCTGCCACTTTTGTCGGGTTTAGGAACAAGGGTATTTTTGGCGTATGAAAGGTTGAAGTGTGTTGCACCAGCCTGTGTTAAATAAACCCGATTGACGCGGAAACCAAAAGCTTTTTCTGCTTTTGTTGTAGCAAAAGCGGGATTAAAACTGCCAAAAGCGATATCCGTACATTTCTAAATCATTATAACAGTGAAAAACATCGCTGATTAATTATACGCGGCCATGCACCTACCCTAACTTAATGTGATTAAAACTAAATTATCACATCAATTTTTAGGATATTTGCAACCTAGCACTTATATTTTCATTAATTGCCGGATATTACAATACCATATACTTTAATAAATTTTGAAAAACGACATCAACATAAAAAATAAAAGAGCTTATTTCGACTACAATCTTTTAGATAAATACGTAGCCGGTATAGCCCTTTTAGGAACTGAAATAAAAGCCATCAGACAAGGTAAAGCGAATATGACAGATGCTTTCTGCACTTTTATTGGCGGAAATCTTTATGTGCGCAACCTTCATGTTTCAGAATATAGTCACAGTTCTTTTTATCACCATGATATTAAGCGCGACCGCGCCCTGTTATTACAGAAAAAAGAAATCAGGAAACTAAAGCTTAAAGGCGAAGAAAAAGGTTATACCATAGTTCCCCTACGCATTTTTATTAACGAAAGGGGTTTCGCCAAAATGGAAATTGCCCTTGCTCAGGGTAAAAAAGAATTCGACAAACGCGACAGCATTAAAGATAGAGATACGAAGCGTGAATTGGATAGAGCGATGAAAAGATAATTTAGTTTGGAGTTTGGGGTTTAGAGTTGGGAGGTATTTAACTTTAAATTGGGATCTTAGTCAAAACTGCGATCTCCAAACTCCTAACTAACATCACCATGCCTGGTCGCCTACTAAAGGCACAAACCTAAAGGTATCCAGTACAATTTTTTCGTAATCAGTTTCGCTTACACGGATAACAGTTACCATTTTCTGGGTTTTCTCATCTCCAACCGGGATTACCAGGATACCACCAATTTTTAACTGTTTTAATAAAATTTCGGGCACTAAAGGTGCACCAGCCGTTACGATAATTTTATCGTATGGTGCATGCTTGGCAATTCCTTTTGATCCGTCGCCGCAATAAAAAGTAGGTCGGTAACCCATTCCCGGTAAAACCTGAATGGTTCTGTTGTAAATGTTCTCCTGCCTTTCTATAGTAAAAACACTGGCGCCCAGTTCCATTAAAATGCAGGTTTGATAACCTGAACCGGTTCCGATTTCGAGTACTTTATCACCTTTTTTGATATGCAGCAGCTCGCTTTGGTAGGCAACGGTATATGGCTGGGATATGGTTTGTCCATCGCCTATCGGGAAAGCAATATCCTTATAGGCCTGGTTCCAGAAAGTTTCGTCAAAAAAGAAATGCCGCGGAACTTTGCCAATTGCTGTCAATACATTTTCATCTTCAATCCCACGAGACCTTAACAGTTCTACCAGTTTTTTTCTTGCCCCACGTTCCCGGTAATTATCAACAAATTTATATGCCATGAGCTTCAAAATTAGCGTTTCTTAAACGGTGATACAAACACTAAATGAGAGAATAACAGAATTTTTCAATGATTGAATATTGATTAGCTGAATTAGAGAATGATACATTATCCACAACGGCTAAGGATTGAATGAGAGAATATTGAATGATTGAATTTTGACTTATTGAATGAATGAATTATTGAATGAATGAATTTTGACTTAGGGTAGTTACTCCATTCTATCATTCATTCATTGAATCATTCATTTTAGTACGGATCTACATCTATTTGAGTGAAAATCCCTTTAAATTCTTTTGTTGCATTAAATTCTGTCAAGGTTTCCCTTAAGGCATCTTTAACTTTTTGGATTGCTGTATGTTTGTCGGCCTTGATGATGATCTGCTTGATATAAAGGTTCCTTACGCGGCTTACCAATGGCTGTTCGGGGCCTAAAACCCTTTTACCAAACTTTGCCTTAAGGATATTGGCTAATGTAAGCGCTGCATGATCTAAAACGTGCGAATCTTTATGTTTGATGTACAGAAAAATCATCCTCGAAAAAGGCGGATACAGAAATTTCTCCCGCTCCACAATTTCGTCGTTGTACATGCCTTCGTAATCGTTGTTCACCACCTGTTTAATGATCCGGTTTTCGGCATCGTAAGTCTGGATGCAAACATTCCCCTGGTCGGCCCTGCGCCCTGCCCTGCCGGCAACCTGCGCAAGCAACTGAAAACTGCGCTCGTAAGCCCGGAAATCGGGGTAACCCAATAAAGTATCGGCATTAATTACGCCAATCAGGTTCAGGTTATCGAAATCCAAACCTTTGGCCACCATTTGTGTACCAATTAAAATATCGGTTTTCTTTTCCTGAAAATCATTTAAAATCTGTTGCAGGCCATTTTTAGTCCGGGTGCTATCCATATCCAAACGGGCAATGGTAACCTCGGGGTAAAGTAAACGGAGTTCTTCTTCAATACGTTCCGTACCGAATCCTTTTTGTTCAACATGTACCGAGCCGCATGCGGGACAGATATTTACACTGCTTTGCTGATAGCCGCAATAATGGCAATGCAGCTTGCCGCTGCTTTTATGATAGGTTAAACTTACATCGCAGTTTACACATTTCGGCGTATAACCACAGGTAGCGCAAATCAAAATAGTAGCATAGCCCCTCCTGTTCTGAAATAAAACAATCTGTTCCTTTTTAGAAAGTGCCAGATCAATATCTTTAATGAGTACACTCGAAAAATAAGAACTCATCGTTTTTTTCTTCGTTTCTTCAGAAATGCTAACAACTTGCTGATTAGGTAACTGAACGCCACCAAAACGTTCCTTCATCTCCACCAGTCCGTATTTACCCTGCAAGGCATTGTAATAACTTTCCAAAGAGGGCGTAGCTGAACCTAAAATCACTTTGGCCTGGTGCAGGTAACCTAAATAAATAGCAGCATCCCTGGCCTGGTAGCGGGGCGCCGGATCGTATTGTTTATAAGAGGGTTCATGTTCTTCATCAACCACGATTAATTTTAAATGCTGGAAGGGAAGAAAAACAGCTGAACGTGCACCTAAAATCACTTTATAAGCACCTGTTCTCACTTTATTCCAGATTTCTACCCTTTCGCTGTTATTAAATTTAGAATGGTACACACCAATGGCATTCCCAAAATAACGTTTAATCCGTTCTACAATCTGTGTGGTTAGGGCAATTTCGGGCAGCAGGAACAATACCTGTCCATCTGTATTCTGGATGATTTCTTCGATGAGTTTAATATACACCTGCGTTTTGCCCGATGCGGTAACCCCATGCAGCAAAACCACTTCCTTTTCTTCAAAATACTGATTAATCTGTCCTAAAGCCTTTTGCTGACCTTCATTGAGCTCGAAATTTACACTAAATTCTTCGTCGTGGGTAGCCAGGCGACTTACCGGCCTTTTCATCACCACAAAAATATCCTTATCGGTTAAGGCTTTTAACGCAGCCGGACCACAGTTGCTTTCTTCCAAAAGTTGCTCTTTTGAAATCGGCAGGTTCGATTTTTGTAATTTTAAATATCCAAGCAGCGCATCCAATTGTTTCGGAGCTCTTTCCAGTACATTAAATAACTGCTTTAAATTCTCTTCCTCAGTATAAAAATCGTTCAACATCACGAACGATTTAAGCAAAGGTTTATACTTCTGCACCACCTCTTCGGCCACCAGAATCAGTTCTTTATCCAATAAATGATTAATGATGGGATATACCGTTTTCTGCCCTAACAGCTTAGAAACATCATTAACGGTGAGTTTTTCTTGCTGTTTTAATGCATTAACAATGATTTCTTCTTCATCACTAAGTTCTGTCTCTTCATTATAATCTTCACGAAGGATCAGGATGGTCTCGCTGGCCAGTTTTAAACTTGCAGGTAAAGCGGCAGCCATTACATCGCCTTCATTACACATGTAATAGTTGGTCATCCAGCTCCAGAATTTGAGCTGCATGGGCGTAATTACAGGCTCGGCATCTACTATATCGATGATATATTTCGCTTCGTAAACTGTTGGCGGTACGGTAGTAATGCCACTGATTAATGCGGTATAAATGCGGTGTTTCCCGAACTGCACCACCACACGTTTACCAATGGCAATCTGATCGTTCAGATCAAAAGGCACACGATATGTGTAGTTTTTCGCCAAAGATAACGGCAAAATAACTTCAACAAAAAGTGTTTCTCTTTCTGCAAAAATATCGTTTTCGAAACTGTTCATTATTTATCTTTAAATGCTGCAAAAAAGAGCATTATCCACCCCAATACTAATAAAAGTCCGCCTATTGGAGTTAAGGGGCCAATAAACTCCGTAAAACCCAAATGCGATATGCTTCGCGTAGCCAACAAATACAGCGAACCTGAAAAAAGAATAATGCCGAATGTAAAGCAGAAATAAGCAATATTGATCAGCTTGTTTCTGTAACGGGCAAATGTAGAAAGGTACAATAATGCAAAGGTATGATAGAACTGATAATCAACACCTTTTTGCCAGATTTCCAATGATGGTGCATCAATTAAAGCTTTTAAGCCATGGGCACCAAAAGCGCCCAGTAAAACAGCAACAGCACCAAAAAAAGAAGCAGTAAGGATTATTCGTTTATTCATAATGATTTGCTAGTAGCAATCGCTAAATTAATAAATTGACAAAGAACTTCTCACTAATCAATGTAATAAATTAAATTTGTTGCACAGCAGATGAAAAAAATCGTAATTCTAACAAGTGCATTATTTTTGGGCGTGGCCTTTATGGCTTATCTCTATTTTTCGAAATTGGGTACCGATAATGATGCGAAAGACCTGGCGCTGCAATCGGCAACCAATAATGCCGCCCTGGTGTTTTCTTTTCAGAATGATAAAGGTTTTTACGATATTATAGAAGGTCAGCAACTGATTCAGCAGGTTTTAGGGAAAGATAAAATGAATCTGTTAAGGCAGCTAAAAACAGGTATTATTGACGATAACGGACTTAATAAGTACCTGAAAGATCAGCAGGTGTATATCAGCGTACTCCCCGACTCGAACAAAACTTTAAATTTCCTGATTACCTTACAAATCCAGCCGGATAACGATATTAAAAAATTTTACGGGGCTTTAAAAACCAAAAAGTCGATCACCGAAAATTCTAAAGAGCTCTATACCGTTAAATTAAATGATAGTGTATCGGTTTATCTGGGTGTTCACGATCAGGTATTAACCGTTTCTACCTCATTAAAACTGATTAATGATGCCAACGTACGTTTAACTGAAAATCCATTTACAGAATACATTAAAGAAAACAACAGGCAGATTAAAAATGTGCTGGCAAATGTGTATATCAATTTTAACCAGGCACCTTTGCTATTAAAGAATATTATTGCAGGAAATATAAACGGAGAAATTACCTTTTTGAACAAACAGAATAGTTTTGCGGTACTCAATTACAATTTCAGTAAAGAAAAAATCCTATTTAGTGGAAATACGGAGTTAAAAGACCAGCAAAACTACCTTAAGCTGTTCGAAAGTATGGAACCTCAGAATACTTCGATACAGAATATCTTGCCCGATAATACCGCAAATTATGCGCTCTTTGCCTATGATGATTACAGCAAATGGTTAAAAAAGCTAAATATTTGGCAGGAGCAAACAAAAGCAATAGATAAAACCAGCGGAGTAATCAAAAAAATAAAGGATGAATACAGAATAGACCTGAATACTATATTTCCGGTTTATACGAAAAATCAATTTATACTTTTTCAATTGAGCACGACAGAAAAACTCGGGGCAATTTCATTATCCAACGGCGAAAAAGTGAAACAACTGTTGCTTGATGTGAGTGCTGATTATAATGAAGACATTAAGCTTTTTAAATCGGCAGATATATTATACAGTTATTTTGGAGAACCTTTTAAAAAATTTGGCCGGCCTTATTATACCATTGTAGATAACAATTTAGTGGTGGCCAATAATGCGAGTACGGTACAATCGTTTTTAAACGACTACAAAAACAACAGGCTTTTGATCCAAACACCGCAGTATTTAGATGCGGTTAACCAGATTTCGACCACTTCTAACGTGAGTTATTACATCAATACTAAAAATTCAGCTGATATTTTCAGAAACAATATTCAATTGGGTTTTTACAAACATTTAAGGGCCGATAGTGGTTTAAAAAGTTTCGATACTTTTTATTACCAGATGAGTGCAGACCGGAACAAGTTCATTACTAACTTGCTTTTAAACAAATATTTAAAACCAGAAATACCAGATTCGTTAAGTAACCGTTAATAAGAAATTATTCCAGACAAAACTACCTACATGAAGAAACTTTTACTTGCGTTACTGGCTTTGACCAGCTTCGGGGTTGCAAATGCACAACAATATGCACTTTTCGGGACGAAAACGATGTTCGACGCTTTCGAAAACCCTTCTCAAAAATCTTTTACACTGGATTCGTCGCGAAAATTTTCTTCGAATTTTTTCCTGCCATATTTTGGGGTTAATGCCATCAACAAGGGCAGTTCTAAATATATTGTTCGAAGATTAACGCAAGAGGGCCAGTATAATACCACTGGTTTACCTATCGGAACAGGAGAAATTAACCATTTCTTTGAAAACAGCAATATTTATGTAGCCACTTTCCGTCTTTTTAAATCATATAAATACCAAAAGGAAATGGGGTTTTCATGGCAGATCAGATCGGATGCAAATGTAGATTACACCAATGAAACTTTAGCCATTTTCGACTCTTTTGAACGTTTTAACAAAGGGCAGCAATATACAGGAATATTCGATACTAAAGGATACGAACAAAGTTACCACCAGTTCAGCTTTACTTACCGTGAAAACTGGAACAAAAGACTTGCCTTTGGTTTGAAAGCCAGTTTATTAAGTGGTATTTTATATAACAAGCTAGATATCTCCAATTCTTATCTTTATATCGATCCTGAAGCTTCTGCCCTGTTGATTGGTTTGGATGGAACATATTCAGCCAACTTCTCTGATTTTAATGAGATTAATAAGAAAAATTTCTTTCCTAATTTTAAGAATCCTGGTTTGTCATTGGGTTTTGGAACAAATTATACCACCAGGAAAGGCCTCTTCATGATGGCCAATGTTAAAGATTTAGGTTTTATATGGTGGCGCAGCAATACACAGCGTACTACGATCAATCAATCGAAATTGATTGAGAACCTGGAACATAATCAATCGAATACCAACCAGGAAATAAAAGACATTTTCTTGCTTGCAGAGCAACCTAAAAAGTTTTTGGCCCCTACCAATGCTAAACTGGATGTTTATATGTCTAAACGGTATGGTTTTTACAAACCGGCGTTAGCTGTTTCGAAAAACCTGTTTTATAAAGGTGGGGACATTGCCTTCGTGAATACTTTTATTGCCAATGATTTTTCGGGAAGTGTAACCCCTTTATATAACCTGAATGGTGTTTTTATGGTAGGATTGCAGGCCAAATACCAGACACCTAATTTCGAACTGTTTTTAGGAACCGATAATCTGGTTGCCACCAGCTTCCAAACGATTGGAACCATTAAACATGATGCTACTGTAGGCAGCGGACCTAACGGTGCTTCTTTTTATATGGGTGTAGGCATTAAATTTGGAAACGTGGTTAACCATCCCCAATTTGCCGATGTTATACCGGGCATCAATGATAACAGTGAAGGTGGAAGTTTCTTTAAAAGCCTGTTTTCGATCTTTAAAAGAAAATAAGTTAGCCTTGCGACTGTTGTTTTTTAGATTGGGTAACTACAAAATCTTTCAGGTAGAAAGGTTCGAAGTAAGCTACATCTTCAAAATTGCCTTTATTAAAAGCCTGATTAGCTAATTTAGACATGTATGGTGCGGCATTAAAATTGGCAGCATCAAACCTGGCATTTGGATGCGTTAAAACATCAGCGCATTTGGCTGCTCCGTCTCCCAAAAAGGTAATGGTTTGTTGGTTAAGCAAATCTGCAAAGCTGGTTTCGTCAATAATTTTAGCTTCAGTTGGTAATAATATATTCAACTGATCATCAAAAACCGTCGTGTAAACTTCCATTCTGCGGGCATCAATCATCGGACAGATTAAACCTGAATAATCGGAATTTTCAGACAAGAAGCCAGCAGCCATCATTTCCAATGTTTCGATGGCAATTAAGGGTTTATCTAAGGCATAACAGAGTCCTTTTGCGGTAGAAACACCGATCCGCAGACCAGTATAAGATCCCGGGCCTTTACTTACTGAGATGGCATCTAATTCCTGATAACTTATCCCGGCAGTTTTAACCACTTCATCAATAAACAGTGTTAGATTAGCTGCATGCAGATTTTGTCCCTGCTCTTCTTTAAATGAAATAGTTTCGCCGTTAACAGATAACGCCACAGAACAAATTGCCGTAGCGGTTTCTATTTGAAGTATTTTAGCCATAGGGCAAAGATAAGTAAAAATGGAAAATGTAAGAGGGATTATGGAAGATGGTTTAGATGAGTTCGTAGTCAGTCTGAAGTCTCAAGTCAAATCCCTTTTTTGTCTGTCATCCTGAATGCAATGAAGGATCTTTTAAGTAGATTTCTCCATTTCGCTATGCTACAGTCGAAATGACGATCGAGAGTGAATAAACTAATGACCAATAATGTGAAGTCTCAAGTCAAGTCTCTTTCTTATCTGTCATCCTGAATGCAATGAAGGATCTTTTAAGTAGATTTCTCCATTTCGCTATGCTACAGTCGAAATGACAATCGAGAGTGAATTAGCTAATGACCAATAATGTGAAGTCTCAAGTCAAGTCTCTTTCTTATCTGTCATCCTGAATGCAATGAAGGATCTTTTAAGTAGATTTCTCCATTTCGCTATCCTACAGTCGAAATGACGATCGAGAGTGAAAGAACTAATGACCAATAATGTGAAGTCTCAAGTCAAATCCCTTTTTTGTCTGTCATGCTGAATGCAATGAAGGACCTTTTAAGTAGATTTCTCCATTTCGCTATGCTTCAGTCGAAATGACGATCGAGAGTGAATAAACTAATGACCAATGACCAATAAACCACTATGGAACCGGATCGTGCCCGTGCGCACCCCAGGGATGACACCTCCCAATGCGTTTTAGCGCCAGCCAGCCTCCTTTAAATGGTCCGTACTTTTTAATGGCTTCTATGCCATATTGGGAACAAGTTGGAGTAAAGCGGCAATTTGCGCCGAGCATAGGCGAAATGGCGTATTGATAAATTTTAATCAAGCCTAAAAAAAACCAGCCGAAAATTTTATTGATCAACTTCATTGGGCTGAATTAAATTTTGGAAACGCTTAAAGGTAGCGATCAGTTTTTTCTCAATAAAGGCAAATTCATATTTATCCTTACCCACAAACTGGATGGAAAACAAAAGCAATCCCCTGTTGGATGGCAATGGAAAATATAATTTATCCTGTTTATTTAAGCGGTAAGCTTCGCGGATGCGGCGTTTAAGCAGATTGCGGTCGACTGCCCGTTTGTAACGTTTTTTAGGCACATTGATTACCACCTGCGCCTGTACATCAGCGGCTTCATCAATAAAGAGGTAAGAAACCCGGAATGGGTATAATAAAAAAGAAGAACCGTTTTTAAACAACAGGTCTAAATGTTTCCTGCTGCATAACCGTTCTTCTTTCCTGAATGTGTACATATATTTTTGATTGATAACTGCAGATTTTGATCTGCCAATTCCGGGTTAGCGGAAAAGCAATCAAAAATTATGCTTTATGCTTGCGTTCGTCAGAAACTGTTAATCTTTTTCTTCCTTTAGCACGACGTGATGCTAATACTCGTCTGCCGTTAGCTGTTGCCATTCTTTCGCGGAAGCCGTGTTTGTTTCTTCTCTTTCTTTGCGAAGGTTGGTATGTTCTTTTCATGACTGTATATTATCTATTGTAAAATTAAGAGGTGCAAATATAAAGTGATTTCTCTACAAATGCAAGAGTGATTAATTATTATTTTTTCTATTTAATGCAAATTTAAAAAATCTTTTGAAAAACCGGGGCTCATGCTGCTATTTTAAATGATTACTTGCTTTATTTATTTCATCAAACGTTCCTACGGAACGAAAAAATGCACACTGCATATTTTTCTACCTATGATTCGTTCCTATGGAACGAAATAAGGAAATCGTGAAGATATCCCCCTGTTATTAGCATCAGGCGTTAGCAGGGAACAGGCCAATAATAAAAGCAGAGGCCGCCGCAAAATAAACCTCCTATGAATAAAACTCTTTTTCAAGTGGCTTTGGAATCTTTTTCTTTTTTTATGGGCAAAAGAGGTTCCCTGTCCTGAGAATTTGCGGTTTTTGTTTAGTTAAATTAACGCCTCTC
>NZ_BAABBY010000005.1:0-474316 GCF_039538295.1 Pedobacter jeongneungensis
CTTAGGCATAAAAACCTTGACGACTTTTTAATGTGCCGCTACCGCTTTAGGTAATCTGATTAATAATTAAGCAAATTAGATATTTGTTATCCTAAAATTAAATATCAAAACAAATCTAAAGGACGACATTTATAAATAGTACAAAATTATATTTCCTAAATTTGCAATACAAATACAATATTATGCCTGCAATTTCCTTTTTTACTGAATCCGTTAGCTACAACCTTCTGCAAAAACTTAAAATCAAAAAGTGGATTAAAGCTACTATCGAAAAAGAAGGTTATAAATTACAAGAACTCAATTTTATCTTCTGCAGCGACGAATACTTGTTGGGCATCAACCAGCAATACTTAAACCACGACACTTACACCGATATCATCACATTCGATAACTCTGACGAAGAAAAACAGATTGTAAGTGATATTTTCATCAGCATTGAGCGTGTAAAAGAAAACGCCAAAACCTTTAAAACTTCTGAATTTGATGAGGTTTGCCGCATCATGATCCACGGAACCCTGCACCTGTTGGGTTATAAAGACAAAGGAAAAGCGGCCAAAACCCTTATGACCCAAAAAGAAGATGAACATTTAGGCTATAGAGTTGAAGTTGGATTGGTTTAGCAATTAGCCACCACCATTTCTCTTTTCCAGACTGTCCTCTCGACTGAAACACAGTGTAATGCCCGCCTGCTTCGGGCAGGGAAAGATCTATCTCGAAATAAATTTCTCTACTTCGCTGCACTCCCCTCGAAATGACGAATATGTTTTTCATGACATTTGCTATTACCATAATTCCCTAATTAAAAGGAAAATACTCCTGCCCCCTTATATTTTTTATTCGTGTTCGTCTAAATGTTACGGGTGTTCGTCGACAATTACACTCTACTGGTATAATATAGCCAATCTTCCTGCAACTTTTCTGCCCCGTTACAGTCTTATATTCAAAAAACAACAATAACATAATGAGCTTAGATTCTCCTTCGCTACATTATTCAAGATAAAGTTTAGTTTTAGTTAATGATTGAAGCAGCGGTGGAGCGAGTCCAACCGCTGTTTTGTATTTATCTTTTATTTACAAATGATCCATCGAACATTTGGACTCTAAGCATCAACATTTTGCCATTTTTACCTGATACAGATTGCTTTCCAATTTCAATATGCCGTTGCAAGTAATTTATCCTTACCTTTGCAATAATTTTCCTTTATAAATCCGAAATACAAAAAAATTGAGCACACTAATTGCGGCAGAAGGCTTAGGACATGGTTATCATGACGAATGGCTATTTAAGAATTTAACCTTGGGTATAAACACTGGCCAGCGCGTAGCGTTGGTTGGTATTAATGGTGCAGGTAAGAGTACACTTTTGAAATTACTGGCAGAAAGATTCCCTCCGCTTGAAGGTAAAATTGTAAAAAATAAAGCCGTTAAAATTGGTTTTTTAGATCAGGAACCTCAGTTTACTGAAGGTTTTTCCATTAGTGATCATATTTTTTCGTTGGAGAATAAACAACAGCAGTTGATTAAGGAATATGAAGAACTAATTGAAGATCCTAACCCGGATGAGAAAACGCTTAACCGTTTGTATGAAGAGTTAAGCGAGCATAATGCCTGGGAATATGAGCATGAAATAAAGACCATTTTAAATAGAATGGGGATTACTCATCTTCAGCAAAAAATATCTACACTATCGGGCGGACAAAAGAAACGTTTGGCCCTCGCTAAACTTTTAATTGAAGATCCGGAGATTCTGGTGCTTGATGAGCCTACCAACCATTTGGATATTGATACCATTGAGTGGCTGGAAAAATT
This sequence comes from Pedobacter jeongneungensis, assembly GCF_039538295.1. Lineage (NCBI taxonomy): Bacteria > Pseudomonadati > Bacteroidota > Sphingobacteriia > Sphingobacteriales > Sphingobacteriaceae > Pedobacter > Pedobacter jeongneungensis. Next base: position 1,810 of record NZ_BAABBY010000005.1, read on the forward strand.
ATTAACTACGGGACAAAAAACAATTTTACTCGTTACCCATGACAGGTATTTTCTGGATAACGTTTGTAATACCATAGTAGAATTAGATAGAGGAAAAATCTTCAACTACAATGGAAATTACGCTTACTACTTAGAAAAGAAATCTGAAAGGGAAGCTTTAGATGCAACAGTTCAGCACAAGAACCAACAGCTATTAAAAAAAGAATTGGATTGGATGAGACGTATGCCACAGGCTCGTGGAACTAAATCTAACGCCAGGATTAATGCCTTTTATGATTTAGAGGAAAAAACAAAGAAAAAGTCTGACAATCAGAGCATTAGCCTGCAAATGAAGATGTCTCGCCAGGGTGGAAAAATTATTGAGATAGAGCATATTGCAAAAGCATTTGATGGCCGCCCGATTATTAACGATTTCAGCTATACCTTTAAAAAAGGTGATCGTATCGGTTTAGCTGGAAAAAATGGAACTGGTAAATCTACTCTGCTTAATATTATCACAAGTCAGTTAACACCTGATGCGGGCAAAGTGGACACCGGAGAAACTACTGTTTTTGGTTATTACAAACAGGGTGGTTTAACCTTCGATCCAAAGGAACGGGTTATCGATATTGTAAAATCTGATGCCGAATATATTAAAATGGCCGATGGTTCAGTGATTACAGCTTCTGCCCTTTTAACCTTATTTCTCTTTCCACCAAAGAAACAACATGGCCTGGTTGAGAAGTTAAGCGGTGGTGAAAAGAAGCGTTTGAACCTGATGAAAGTATTGATGCAAAATCCAAATTTTTTAATTTTGGATGAGCCAACAAACGATTTGGATATTGATACTTTAAACGTTCTTGAAGAATTTTTAGAAAATTTCCCTGGTATATTAATGCTGGTTTCTCACGACAGATACTTGCTAGATAAAATGAGCGACCAGCTATTTATTATGGAAGGCGAAGGTGTGGTTAAAATTTATAACGGTAATTATTCAGAGTATCGTTTGAGTTTAGAACAACCAAAAGTTAAAGTCGAAACCAAGAAAGCTCCTGCTTTGGTTACTGAACAGACACCTTTTAAAGCAGTAAAAAAATTAAGTTTTAAAGAACAAAAAGAATTAGAAGATAGCGAAAAAGGTATGGAAGAAACTGAAGCTAAAATAGCCAGCCTTACTAATACCTTAAATAAAGTTGATGCTACTGACTATATAAAAATTCAGGAAATCTCTAACGAGATAGAATCGCTCCAATCAAAGCTTGACGAGCTTACTATGCGTTGGCTGGAATTATCAGAATAAATTAGGCAGTTCAGAGATGTTTTATACGTTATGTTTCACGTGGAACATGCGTAAATTACAAAGTGATTGTCTCCCTGAACCTAGTCGAAGGGCTATAGATAATATTAAATTAAAGAGTAGTTTATTATGATCGTGATGAACATAAAAGTTAATTAAATAAAATTGTTCCACGTGGAACATTAAAGAAATATATCATAAAATGTTTTCAAAATACGATTTGATTGTTGTTGGTGCCGGTCATGCAGGCTGTGAAGCTGCTGCTGCTGCTGCCAATTTAGGATCATCTGTTTTATTAATTACAATGAACATGGGTACTATTGCCCAAATGAGTTGTAACCCTGCAATGGGTGGTGTAGCAAAAGGACAGATTGTTCGTGAGGTTGATGCGCTAGGTGGATACTCTGGTATTATATCAGATAAATCAACCATTCAATTTCGAATGCTGAATAAATCTAAGGGGCCTGCCATGTGGAGTCCCAGAGCCCAGATAGATAGAATGCGTTTTGCAGAAGAGTGGAGATTAGCGCTAGAGAATACTCCAAATGTAGATATATGGCAGGATAATGTTGTAGGTTTACTGGTAAAAAATAATACCGTATATGGCGTAAAAACTTCACTAGGTATTGAAATAGAAAGCACGGCAGTTGTACTTACCAATGGTACTTTCTTAAACGGAATCATTCACATTGGAGAGAAGAAATTTGGTGGAGGCAGAACTGCAGAAAGATCATCTACCGGAATTACCGAACAATTGGTTGATTTGGGAATGGAATCAGGTAGGATGAAAACAGGTACTCCCCCACGCGTTGATGGTAGAAGTTTAGATTATTCTAAAATGGAAGAACAATGGGGCGATGATGATCGAAGCAAATTTTCTTTCACTGATACACCTGTTACCACTGATCAACGTTGCTGCTGGATTACTTATACCAATAGTGATGTACATGAAACTTTGAAAGAAGGATTCGAAAAATCACCGATGTTTACCGGCAGGATTAAAGGTTTAGGCCCGAGATATTGTCCTTCCATTGAAGATAAAATTAACCGTTTTGCAGAACGCGATCGTCACCAGATTTTTGTTGAACCTGAGGGCTGGAATACTTGCGAAATTTATGTAAACGGATTCTCAACTTCACTCCCGGAAGATGTACAATTTAAAGCACTAAGATTAATACCAGGTTTTGAGCAGGCTAAAATGTTCAGACCAGGTTATGCTATTGAATATGATTTCTTCCCACCTACCCAGTTGTCTTTAACGCTGGAAACAAAATTAATCAGCAATTTATTTTTGGCCGGACAAATTAACGGAACTACAGGTTACGAGGAAGCAGCATGTCAGGGTTTTATGGCAGGTATAAATGCACACCAAAAAATTAACGATAAACATGAGCTGATCATGAAAAGATCTGACAGTTATATTGGTGTTTTAATTGATGACCTGGTTACCAAAGGAACTGAAGAACCCTACCGTATGTTCACTTCAAGAGCAGAACATCGTTTATTATTAAGACAAGATAATGCCGATATCCGCCTCTCTCCTATTGGCCATGAATTAGGCTTAATCTCTGACGAGCGTTTAGAAAAAGTAAATCAAAAAATTGCAAATGCTGAGACACTTGTAAAATTTACAAGAAACCAGGGAATCGAAATGGCTGATGCCAACCCGATGCTGGAAATTTTAGGATCGAGTGCTTTAAATCAAAATGTAAAAATCCATAGTTTAGTAGGAAGACCGCACGTTGGTTTACAAGACTTGATTAAAGTGAGTAAACCTCTTGCTAAAGCAACTCAGCATTTAGATAATGAAACCATAGAGCAGGCTGAAATCAAAATTAAATATGAAAGTTATTTTGAGAAAGAAAATGAAATAGTAGCCAAAATGCTGAAAATGGAAGACAAAGAAATTAAGCCGGATTTCGACTATAATAAAATTGTATCCATTTCGAAAGAAGCACGTGAGAAGTTATTTAAGATCAAACCTCGTACTTTAGGTCAGGCTTCGAGAATTTCAGGTGTTTCTCCATCAGATATCTCGGTATTAATGGTTTATATTAATAAGTAGTTGATTATCAATATTTTAATTAATTAAAAATAGACTTTAAATAAATCGATATAAAGCCATAAAAAGATTTTTTAATGTTAGAGTTCCAAAAAGTATAAAAATTCGTCAGAACGTTTAAAATATGCCAAATTTAAAAGCTCAGTATTTTAACCTTAAAAATTTAGTAGTTGTAATGACCCTACTCCTGTTTTTTGGTTGTGCAAGTATCCAGACACCACAAGGTGGACCAAAAGATACCAAGCCACCAAAAGTTTTGAGTATGACTCCAAAAAATCAGACAAGGAATTTTAATGCTAAAAAAATTATTATTGAGTTTGATGAATATTTTAACATCAAAGATGAATTTAAAGAATTCTCAATTTCCCCTGATCAGGAAAAATTACCGGTTTTAAAAAAGAGATCGAAAAGATTGGAAATTGTTCTTCAGGATTCTTTAGAAAAAAATACAACCTATACTTTAAATTTTGGAAAATCGATTGCTGATGTAAATGAGGGAAATGTGGTTAAAAATTTATCTTATGTTTTTTCAACCGGTCCTGAAATAGATTCTTTATCTATCAGTGGTAAGGTTATTAATTCGTTAAGTGATGAGCCGGAAAAAGATGCTACCGTATTTATTCTTCCTTTAGAACGGGATACCATTTTTGGAAAAAGGCGCCCGTCTATATACACCACTACCGATAGCGCCGGCACTTATAAATTAAATAACCTGAGAAAAGGTACTTATAAAGTTTATGCCATTAAAGAAAGTAGCGGTGGCGGAGATAAAATATACCAGCAGATTTCTGACGAAGTTGGTTTTATTAAAGAACCCCTTGTGATCGACAAAAATCTGGACAATATTAATCTACAGATTTTTAAAGAACTGGCACCAGAATTTCGCGTGGTTGACCGCAAATTAAATAATGACGGAAGTATATCAATTATCTTCAATCAGCAGCTTAAAAGCCCTAAAATCACCATTACAGATCCATCTGCGGTTGATGTGGGTAAATATGTTCACTTTACAAAAAATAACGATACTGCTAAAATATGGCTAAAAGACCTGAGTTTCGATTCGGTAAAAGTAGCCATCCAGGATAAGGATAAACTATTACAAACGCTTAACTTTACACGTGGTAAAAAGGATACTTATACCCGCGAGGTAACCATAGCAGATAATTTATCCGGAGGTAAATTAAATCCGTTCCAGAACTTAACCCTCACCTTTCCATTTCCGATGACTGGCGCAGATCCTTCAAAGATTACACTATTGGAAGATTCAGTAAAACGTACCAATTTCGAACTGGTAAAAGACAGTGTAGATCAACAGAAATACTACGTTAAATATCCCTGGAAAACCAAAAGAACTTATGATTTAAAACTTGGTGCAGGCGCTTTTACAGCTATTTTTAATGCTAAAAACAAAGATATACCTAAAAGATTTACTTTAGAGAACCAGGATGCTTATACTACACTTGTATTGAATGTAACCGTGCCCGATACGAGTAAAAGTTATGTAGTGCAATTTTTAACGGAGAAAAAAGACATTGTAAAATCGTACCCGATAAGCAAAAATTCGAAAATTACTTTTTCTAAGTACCCGGCCGGAAAATACATGCTGAGGGTAGTTTACGATGATAATAAAAACGGAATCTGGGATACCGGAAGTGTTAAAGGTGGTTATCAGCCAGAAAAAGTCTGGTACTTAAAAGCTTTAATGGATTTAAAACCAAACTGGGAACGGGAAGATCCATTGGTAATACCGCCTCCAGCACCTTAAAAAAGCTGTCACCTCGACTGGAACACAGTGGAATGCCTGCCCGTACAGGCGGGGAGAGATCTATCTTGAGGTAGATTTCTCGACTCCGTTGTACTCCGCTCGAAATGACGCAAACTATTGGGTAAACCAACCCGAATACATGATATAATTATCAGGTAACTTATTTAATAAAGCCCTTTGCTCATCAGTAATGGGCTTTATTTTTTTGGCAGGCGTACCGGCATATAAATAACCCGTTTCGCAGATGGTATTCTCTAGTACCACCGAACCAGCTGCAATAATGCAATACTCCTCTATTATCGCATGGTCCATTACAATAGCCCCCATACCGATTAAAACATGATCCTGAACGGTACAACCATGTACAATGGCATTATGCCCTACAGATACACGATTACCGATGTGTGTTGAAGCTTTTAAATACGTAGCATGAATTACCGCTCCATCCTGAATATTCGATTCATTTCCAATGGTAATGGCATTTACATCGCCCCTGATCACGGCATTAAACCATACTGAACATTTATCTCCGATGACCACATCACCAACGATGGTGGCATTTTCGGCAATGAAATTATCTTTTCCTATTTCAGGGTATTTATCTTTTACGGGTAGTATTAAAGGCATAATATAATGTAAAATGGGTGATAGATAATGGACGACGTGTTAAAGTCCCCTTAAGAGGATTTAGGGGTGGGCTAAAAAACAGTATCTACCAATTCTTTAGCATGCTCCGGATAATCCGTGGTATAGTGTAACCCCCTGCTCTCTTTTCGTTGCATGGCAGATTTAATAACTAAATAAGCCGTTTGGATGACATTTCTTAATTCGCAAAGTTTAACCGATACCTTATTCTTTTTATAAAATTCTTCTGTTTCCTGGTAAATTAAGAATAAACGGCGATGTGCCCTTTCTAAACGAAAATCAGACCGCACGATGCCTACATAATCGCCCATAACTTTTTGAAGCTCTCTTAAGTTATGGGTTACCAATACATCTTCATTACTTTGGGTAACCCCTTTAGAATCCCATTCGGGAATATGATCGGGAATGATATTATTTTTAAAGTTTTCAATGGCATCCTGATAAATTCGGTGTGCAAAAACGGTAGCTTCAAGTAATGAGTTGGAAGCCAAACGATTAGCGCCATGTAAACCCGTTGACGAACATTCTCCGCAGGCATATAAATTTTTGATCGAAGAACGGCCATATTCATCCACCAGAATACCCCCACACATGTAATGAGATGCAGGTGTAACCGGGATATAATCCTTCGTCATATCGATGCCTATCGATAAACATTTCGCATATATATTAGGAAAATGCTTCAAAATATCTGCTTTCTTACGCATCGTAATGTCCAGGTACACAAAGTCATCGCCCGATTTCTTCATTTCGTTATCTACCGCACGGGCCACAATATCACGCGGAGCAAGCGATTTACGCTCATCGTACTCATGCATAAATTCTTCGCCATTCTTACGTCGTAAAACACCACCAAAACCTCTTACAGCTTCCGAAATTAAGAACGACGGATATTCTCCGGGATGGTATAAAGCCGTTGGATGGAACTGTATAAACTCCATATTCCTCACTTTTCCTTTCGCACGGTAAACCATCGCCATACCATCGCCTGTTGCAATAACCGGATTTGTTGTGGCCGAATACACATGGCCCGCACCACCCGAAGCCATTACAGTCACATTTGCTACAATCTTTTCCACATCGTTAAGCTCTGTGTTAAAGGCATATATCCCATAACAGTTAATATCTTCTGTACGCTTATCAACAAATTCACCCAGGTGATGCTGTGTGATCAACTCCAGAGCGAAGTAATGTGTTAATATCTCTATGTTGTTATTCTCATGTATTTCATTTAGCAATACCCTTTCAATCTCGTATCCGGTGATGTCTTTATAGTGTAAAACACGATGTTCAGAGTGTCCACCTTCTTTAGCTAAATCGTAGAATCCTGAGTTGTCTTTATCGAAATTTATACCATAGTCAATGATCTCCTGGATGCGCTGAGGCCCCTCTTTTACAACGATTTCCACAATTTTTTCGTCGCATAATCCATCGCCCGCAATCAGCGTATCTTCGATATGTTTCTCGAAAGAATCACCTTTATCTACTACAACTGCAACACCGCCCTGGGCGTATTTTGTGTTAGATTCGTCTTCATTCGACTTTGTAACAATTAAAACCTTACCGAACTTTGCAGCCTTAAGTGCAAAACTCAAACCCGCTATCCCTGAACCGATTACCAGAAAATCTACTTTTCTCATTAATAAAAACATTTACTTTATCCACGATGTTAACAACTAGTTAATAAATGTTAACTCCATGTCTAAATTATCCTAACAAATAAATTTGAATGTTTAAAGCTACTCTAAAAACACAATTTGCCACAATCTTTTGCGCAATTTTTAAGCAGCTTTATACAAGTAATTAACTTTTTCCCCACTTATAAACAATTAACATTCCAGTATTGATAAAAATTGAACCGATTTTCGATAAGCCTGAAAATCAAACTCATGATATTACAAAAATGTAATCTAAATGTTAGTAAACGATTAACAACTTATATAAAAGAAAGAATTTTCTGAACTTGCCAACATTATTAACACACTAATAAACAAACAAGATTTATTTATTTAAAATAACTTATTAATTATTGAGACGTGGAAAGCTTTATCTTTGACCAACGTCAAAATTCAAAAAAGGAAAATTTTAAAATGAACATAGATGTCTTAGAAGAAATCAACAAAAAAGGTTTCGCAGAAGAAGAAATTGATCCTACGCTCGATCTTTTTGCAGAGATTGAGAAATTAAAAAAGGAAAAGAATGCCATCATCCTTGCACATTACTACCAAGAACCTGACATACAGGATATTGCAGATTATATTGGTGATAGTTTGGGATTATCTCAGGAAGCTGCAAAAACGGATGCTGACGTAATTGTGTTTGCCGGTGTGCATTTTATGGCCGAAACTGCAAAGATTTTATCGCCAAATAAAACGGTTTTATTACCTGATGTAAAGGCAGGATGTTCATTAGCAGATAGTTGTCCGCCGCATTTGTTTAAAAAGTTTAAGGAAAAATATCCTGATCACCTGGTAATCACTTATGTAAACTGCACGGCCGAATTAAAAGCTTTAAGTGATATTGTTTGTACAAGTACCAACGCGGTGCAAATTGTGGAGAGTTTGCCGAAAGATCAAAAAATCATTTTTGGTCCGGATCGTAACTTAGGTGCTTACGTGGCGAAAAAAACGGGCAGGGATCTGGTATTGTGGAATGGTGCCTGTATGGTACATGAAATTTTTTCGCAGGAGAAAATTACAAAACTGAAAGAACGCCATCCGAATGCCAAATTTATTGCACATCCTGAATGTGAAGAGGTGGTTTTAAAAATGGCTGATTACATTGGTTCTACTACCGGTTTGCTAAAGTACACCATCACTAATCCGGCTACCGAATTTATTGTGGCTACCGAAAGTGGAATTATCCACCAGATGGAAAAGGCAAATCCGACAAAAACGTTTATCCCGGCACCACCAAACAACAGTTGTGCCTGTAACGATTGCCCGTATATGAAAAGAAATACTTTAGAAAAACTATATTTATGTATTAAAAATGGTTTGCCTGAAGTAACTGTGCCTCAACATATTATTGAACAGGCAGTTAAACCGATTCAACGCATGCTGGATATTTCGGCGGAGCTGGGGTTATAATAAATAAAAGTCATCATTGCGAGTAGATAAGAATAAGCAATAAAGCGCACGCTACCTGCAATCGCTGTAGGATTGCTTCGTGCCTCGTAATGACGGAAAAATAATTACATGGAAAAAAACAACATTCTTAAAAATTATGCTGGCTTATTATGGCTTTTGGCGGGTATAACCGTTGGGAGCATTGTAGGTTTAATTTTTGGGAAAAGTGTTGAAAGTATAAAACCTTTGGGTGATATATTTTTGAACCTGTTGTTTACCGCTGTTATTCCTCTGGTATTTTTTGCAGTTTCATCAGCCATTGCAAATATCGACAGGAGTAAAAAATTAGGGAGATTATTAACCGTAATGGTTTTAGTTTTCCTGGCTACCATATTGATTTCGGCGGTTTTGACATTAGTGGCTACATGGATTTTTCCGATTCATCAGCAATTGGGAAATGCAACTTTACCAACCGAACCCGAAAAAATACAGTCATTTGGAGAGCAGATGACTCAACTTTTAACCGTTGGAGAATTTTTTGAGATCGGCAGCAGGAAAAACATGTTGGCGCTAATTATTTTTTCAGTTTTAGTTGGTTTTTCTACCCTATATGCCGAAAAAGAAGGCGAAGGATTTAAGAAATTCCTGGTTTCCGGTAATGAAGTGATGAAAAAACTCATCATTTTGATCATGAAACTTGGCCCGATAGGTTTGGGTGCCTATTTTGCCTATCAAGTAGGTGTTTTTGGTCCACAGCTCTTTGGAACTTACGCAAAGGCTTTAGGATTGTATTATGGTGTTGGCGCATTTTATTTTGTCGTTTTTTTTACGTTATATGCTTTTGTAGCGGGCGGATTTAAAGCAATAAAAGTGTTCTGGAAAAATAATATTGTACCTTCTTTAACCTCTATCGGAACCTGTAGCAGCATTGCCACCATTCCGGCAAATTTAGAAGGGACTACAAAAATGGGGGTACCGGCTTACATCACCAATGTAACCATTCCATTAGGATCCACATTGCATAAAGATGGTTCGAGCATTAGTTCCATTATAAAAATTGCTGTTGTTTTTGCCATTTTTGGTAAAGATTTAGTGCATGTTGATACCATTATTTTAGCTTTGGGTATTACCGTTTTGGTGAGTATAGTTGAGGGTGGAATACCAAACGGAGGATATATTGGCGAATTATTAATGATTTCGGCTTACCAATTACCACCGGAAGCTTTGCCACCAGCCATGATTATCGGTACTTTGGTTGATCCGATGGCGACATTGTTAAATGCTACCGGTGATAATGTTGCCGCGATGTTAATTGCCAGGTTTACCGAAGGTAAAAACTGGATGGAAAAAGATTTGCCATCCTGATGAAGGAAGGATCTTTTTAATTCTTCGCTAGGCTCAGCATAACAATTAATTTTTTAAAAATAAAAAATAAGGGCTTAGCCCTTTATAAATATATAATTATTAATAAAAGCCCCTTAAGGGGGTTGGGGTGAATATGTTTGAAAATAAAGAGCGTACAGATATTAATGAATTAGGTGAGTTTGGGTTAATTAACCACCTGACTACCAATTTCAAAATTAAAAATGATTATTCGGTAAAAGGTGTTGGTGATGATGCAGCCGTTTTGGATGCAAAAGGAAAACAGACCTTAATTTCTACCGATTTATTGCTGGAAGGAATCCACTTCGATTTAGCTTATGTGCCATTAATGCACCTGGGTTACAAGGCTGTACAGGTAAACCTGAGTGATATTTATGCGATGAACGGAAAAGCCAGTCAGATTACGGTTTCATTGGGATTGTCGAGTAAATTTCCTTTAGAAGCTGTTGAAGAAATTTATAAAGGGATTGAGCTGGCCTGTAACAAATACAATATTGATTTAATTGGTGGCGATACTTCGTCAAGTAAACAAGGCCTGGTAATCAGTATTACCAGTATCGGTTATGCCGATGCTGATAAAGTAGTGTATAGAAACGGTGCACAGGAACACGATTTGCTCTGTGTTTCCGGTGATTTGGGTGGTGCTTATTTAGGTCTGCAGATTTTAGAGAGAGAAAAACTGATCTATCTGGAAAACCCTCAAATCCAACCCGATCTGGAAGGAAAGGATTATATCATAGAGCGACAGTTAAAACCTGAAGCCAGGATGGATATTGTGGCACTTTTAGAAGATTTGAATATCAAACCAACTTCTATGATTGATGTTTCAGATGGTTTGGCTTCAGAAATTTTGCATCTGGCAGAACAATCAGATAAAGGGATAACGATTTACGAAGAGAAAATTCCTTTAGACCCTATGACCTATGAAACTGCCCGTGAGTTAGGTTTAGACCCAACGGTTTGTGCTTTAAGTGGTGGTGAAGATTATGAATTGTTATTTACCATCAGTCAGGAAGATTATAAAAAACTGAAACATGATGTAGATATCACAGTAATCGGCCATGTTACCGATAAAAATTCGGGCTGTAAAATGGTTTCGAAATCAGAAAAAGTACATGAGCTGAAAGCCCAAGGCTGGAACGCTTTTAATAAATAAACTTTAGTTAAAACTACACGTCGTCATCTCGACCGCAAGGCAGTGAAGCGGAGAGATCTATCTTGAGATAGATTTCTCGACTTCGTTGCACTTCGCTCGAAATGACGACTTTTTTATAAATGCCATCTTTAGAAAGGAGACCCTAAAATGAATTCAGGGTGATGACTATGAGTAAAATAACAGCTCTACATCCCGAAAAATAAAAAATAGTAAAAAAATCGTCCTAAGGGTGTCAGAAAAAATTACTAACTTTGTAAGTTTTGACTATTATTTTTAATAGCATAGATTTTCCAAAAATTGCGAGGCTTCGCATCGTTTTTAATAAAAGCTACAAATCCTGCGTTTCATTAAAATCGAGATACTTGGTATCGATCTGTTTAGTTGCTTTCGCACCAAGTTTTTTAATCTTTTCGGAAGTGTTTGTTAAATTTCCGGCGCCTACTGATAGTTTATTTATGGCTTTATCGTAAGCATCCTGTCCGTTTTTAATGTATTTGCCAATATTTTCCATATCGGCTACAAAACCTACAAACTTATCGTACATGCTGCCGCTTAAACGGGCAATTTCCATTACGTTTCGGTTCTGGCGTTCCTGTTTCCACATACTGGCGATGGTGCGTAATGTAGCGAGCAAAGTAGATGGACTCACAATTACCACTCTTCTGTCCCATGCAAAATTGAAGAGTTCGGCATCTTTTTGTACCGCAATGCTAAAAGAAGATTCTATCGGAACAAATAAGAGCACGAAATCCGGAGAATTGATTTTATATAAATCCTGATAATTTTTTGAAGACAGCTCCTGAATGTGATTCTTTATTGAGGCCAGGTGTTGTTTTACATGGCCTTCACGCTCTTCATCGGTCTCGGCTGATACCGAACGTTCATAAGCAACCAAACTAACCTTAGCATCAACCACAAGATGTTTGTCATCAGGAAGATCTATTACCACATCGGGTTGGTAGCGACTGCCTTCTGCAGAAGTATGCGAAGCCTGGATGCGGTATTCCTGATCTCTAACTAAACCTGAGCGTTCTAATACCTTTTCCAGAATAATTTCTCCCCAGTTTCCCTGTTTTTTACTGTCGCCTTTTAATGCTTTGGTTAAATTATTGGCATCTTCCTGGATGAGTTTGCTTTGAATCTGCAGTTCAGAAATCACACCTTTTAAAATATTTCTTTCATCTGATTCTGCTTTATAAACCTTTTCTACCTTATCTTCAAAGGCTTTAATGTTTTCTTTCAAAGGATTAAGGATAATATCTAGATTGGTACGGTTCTGCTCAATAAATTTAGTTGATTTTTCTTCCAGTATTTTATTGGCAATTAATTCGAAATCTTTATTCAGCTTTTCTTGCGATTGCTCATAACTTAACTTTTGTTCTGCCAGTTTTTCTTTTTCGGCAAGGTAAAATGATCTTGTGCTTTCCAGTTCACGATTGGCATCTGCCAGGCGGTCGCGTTCCGATTGCAATTCATCAATTAAGCGTTGTTGCTCCTGTTTCAGAAGCATTGTAATGTGTTCTTTTTCTATCGTTAAATTGGAAACGCGTTCGTCGGCTTTGGCCAAACTGATTTTTAAAGCTTCATTTTCGCTTTTCATCCGCTCAAAATCCTCTACTGAAATAATAGATAGCGCAGTCTGTGGTTTCTTTAGCAATAAAATGACCAGCACAATTAAAATAACGATTAGTAAAGCAATGCCGACGATCTCCATAATGATAAAAATTTTAGCAAAAATGGAAATTTAAAATAGATATACCAAAAAAAATTAGTCAAAATGAAACAGAAAAAACCGTAAAATTTTTCTATAATTGAGCATTAGTATTTTATAAATGAACGCATTAACAGTCCTTATTTCTTGTCCCGATCAGGTTGGTTTAGTTACAAACATTACCCGCGTCCTGGCTGCACATCAACTTAATATCGTCGCCATGCGTGAGTTTGTGGATGAAGCCAATAAAGCGTTTTTTACCAGGATAGCCTGTACCGGAAACCTGAAAGATGCAGATAAACTGAAGGAAAAACTTTTAGAAAATCTTCCAAATGCGGCCGAAGTAAATTTAATTACAAAACAGGAAAAGCAAATTGCTGTTTTGGTAACCAAAGAGTACCACTGTTTGGCAGAAATACTAATCAAAAACCAGTTTAAAACTTTAGGGGCCAATGTTCAATGTGTAATAGGCAATTACGAAAGTTTAAGGGATTTTACCGAAAAACTGGGCATCCCTTATTTTTATGTTGATCATAGCAATAAAGATAAAAGTGTATTCGAAGCCGAAATAAAGGAAATTATCAACCGCTTTGAGGTAGATTATCTCGTATTAGCAAAGTTTATGCGCATTTTATCTGCTGATTTTGTAAAAGATTATGCAGGTAAAATCATCAATATCCACCACTCTTTTTTACCGGCTTTTATTGGTGCAAATCCTTACCGGCAGGCTTTTGAGCGTGGTGTAAAAATTATCGGTGCCACAGCCCATTTTGTTACCGATAATTTAGATGAAGGCCCGATTATTACCCAGCACACCAATCATGTTGATCATAATTTTGGCGTAAAAGAAATGGTTAGGGCTGGTAAAGAAATAGAAAAAAAAGTGCTTTTAGAAGCTTTGGAACTTATTTTTGAAGACAGGGTTTTTGTGAGTGGGAATAAAACGGTTGTGTTTAAGTAGGACGCTTAGCGATAGGCGCTTGGCGGATTTGCGTAAACTTCTTTCCCGCGTATTCGTCATTTCGACTGTAACGCAGTGGAATGGAGAAATCTACCTCGAGATAGATCTCTCGACTTCGTTGCACTCCGCTTGAGATGACGGAAATTAAAAATATAAAAACTCTCCCGTTCTTTTTAGTTAAAAATTACAAACTCTTCAACAACAGCTCTGCCACATCTTCTCGCGTTTGTGAGCTGATGGTAACTCCCATACCATTAAGTCTCGTGCACAAAATACATTTGCACGGATTTCTTCAATTAAAAGGTCGAGTATTTTTCCAACCGGCAACATCGTTAATATGACGGTTAAAATGTTCAATTTTGGATACACTTAAGGTGGCTAAAAAACTGTGATCATTTTTAAATAATTCATAGCCGCCATGCATTAATAATCTATGGTATTATCGCCCAGCAAATTGTAAGTTTGACTAGGCCCTTTCAGCGTTTTCCAATAAGTGCTGCAAGCCCGATGGATGCCTGTTATTTCTTCTCGCTCAATTGGTTCAGAAATGCTTCCAAAACAAGTAAAACCCGCATTTTTGGTGTTAGCATCTGTAGGTATAAATCCTTTTTCGGGTATCGCCATTTTTAAGGATGGAACCAATTTTTGAAGGTGAATGGCCGCGTTTAAAACAACAATACCGCTACCAATAATAATGGCATCATGGTTATAAAAAAATGATTCTTTTTCCCAGTATGAAAGCCCGGTTGGCATAGTATAAATGAACTATTTTTTAACACTTAAATAATATGGGAACGCTTTTTGATATATGCTGATTGAAAAACATACATAAGAAAATGGGAGTTTATTTAATATTAATCATCCCGGTATTATTGTTGAGCATGTTTGTACAGTGGCGCTTTAGGAATAAATTTTCTAAGTATGCTGAAATGCAATTAAGTTCAGGTTTATCGGGCAAGGAGGTGGCAGAAAGAATGCTGCATGATAATGGGATATTCGACGTGAAAGTGATGAGTACCGAAGGGCAATTAACTGATCATTACAATCCAACAGATAAAACCGTTAATTTAAGTACTGATGTTTATTACAGCCGGAGCGTTGCAGCAGCAGCCGTGGCTGCACATGAGTGCGGGCATGCCGTACAGCACGCAAAATCTTACAGCTGGCTTAATTTAAGGAGTACAATGGTGCCTGTGGTAAGTATATCGTCAAATCTTTTACAATGGGTATTATTGCTTGGCGTAATGTTGCTGGCATTTTCTGTTACACCAATTGTTTTGGCCATTGGCGTAGTGGGATTAGCGCTTGTAACGGTATTTAGTATTATAACATTACCTGTAGAGTTTGATGCAAGTAACCGTGCATTGGCCTGGCTAAAAAATAATAACGGCGTAATGCAAATGGGAGAAGAAAACAGACAGGCTAAAGATGCGCTATGGTGGGCAGCAATGACTTATGTTGTGGCGGCTGTAGGTGCCCTGGCTAATTTACTTTACTATGCATCTATGCTTTTTGGAAGAATAAGGGATTAAGAAATACCTAATTATGAAAAACACATTGCGGCCGGGATAATAATCCTGGCCTTTTTTTTTGAAATTATTTTAATGAAGTTTTTTTGGAAAGCAGGTTTGGTGAGAATAGGCATGCTTCGGTCCCGCTCTACGTTTTTTCCGGTGAACCTGTGAAACAAGCAAGCACACAATAAAACAGCAAGAGCAAGTGCTTAAATCGGAACCACTTCGATCGGGTTTAGGTGGCACGGTTTGTTCTACTATTTGTGGTTGCAAGGCGCAGAAACTAAACATTATTAGCGTAATGCGATTAACCTTTAATTTATGCAGCGGCACTGCGGTTTAAACCTGATTGCAATGGAAAGCCCGTAAACGAGGAACGAGTGCGGACTTGAAATGAAAAGCAGGACTAACTTTAAAATGAAATGCTTAAATTGCTTTTCTAATAGATTTGTCGTCATTCGATCGGATCCGATACCAATCGGGTGCAAGTAATGCGGTCGAGAAATCTGTCTTGAGATAGAGCTCTCCGCTCCACTTCGTTTCGGTCGAGATGACGATTCTTAACCGGATTAATTTAATTTATATGGTGCTACCAATTGAAATTCGGGAATATCTACATCGAATTCAGAACCATCAATGTCGCGTTTCATGAGGTAGGTACCTTTCATGCTGCCCATATCGGTTTTGAGGTTACAGCCAGAAACATATACATGCGTTTCGCCGGGTTGGATAATGGGCTGTAAGCCTACAACACCCTCTCCTTCTACCTCTCTGCGGCTACTGTTCGAATCGAAAATTAACCACTGACGGCGCATTAACTGTACAGCATAATCAGAAAGATTAGAAATTTCTACGCGATAAGCAAACATAAAATGCTCGTTAGCCGGATTTGAATATTCTGGCTGGTAAACTGTTTCAACTGAAACTTTAACCCCGTCTGTAATAGCTGTAACCATGATAATAACGAATGTAAGAAAAAACCTTTCAAAAATCAAGCCAGTACGCTGGTGGCATCATAGTTGGCAAATTTTTCTGCCACTTCTCCTAAAATGCTGTAAATGTTATTGATATCGGGCTCTGCCACCAGGCGCATGCGGTAAGGTTTAAAATCAGGCAGGCCTTTAAAATAGTTTGCATAATGGCGGCGCATTTCGAAAATTCCGGTTTTAGGACCTTTCCATTCGAGTGATTTATCTAAGTGTGTGCGACAAACCTCAATACGTTCTTCAATGGTTGGTCCGGCAAGGTGCTGGCCGGTTTTGAAAAAGTGTTTTACCTCACGGAAAATCCAGGGGTAACCAATAGCAGCACGACCGATCATAATGCCATCAACCTCATATTCCATGCGCCAGTTGGCTGCTTTTTCAGGGCTATCTACATCGCCATTGCCAAAAATCGGGATTTTGATGCGTGGGTTGCGTTTAATTTCGCGAATTAAACTCCAATCGGCTTCGCCTTTATATAATTGTGCCCTGGTTCTGCCGTGGATGGTAAGTGCCTGGATGCCCACATCCTGAAGTCGCTCGGCAACCTCGTAAACATTTTTGGTATTATCATCCCAGCCCAGGCGGGTTTTAACGGTAACAGGTAAATGTGAAGCTTTAACTACGGCTTCGGTCATTTTTACCATTTTATCAATATCCTGAAGTAAACTTGAGCCCGCACCTTTACAAACCACATTTTTTACAGGGCAGCCGTAATTAATGTCGACAAGATCTGGTCCGGCGGCAGAAGCAATTTCAGAAGCTTCGCGCATGTGTTCGATATCGCCACCAAAAATCTGGATGCCGATTGGTCTTTCATATTCGAAAATATCAAGTTTTTGTATGCTTTTTGCAGCATCGCGAATCAAGCCTTCCGAAGAGATAAACTCGGTGTACATCATATCAGCCCCGTTTTTTTTGCATACATAACGGAATGGCGGATCGCTTACATCCTCCATCGGGGCCAGCAATAACGGGAACTCACCTAAATCTATATTTCCTATCTTAACAGACATTTTCTATCTTCAACGATTAATAAAACATACAAAGGTACAAATAATGAATTTTGTAACACCCATCCGCAAAGGCAGTCACCCACTTTTACAAATATTTTTACTTTGCGTTTACTGGGCAGCCGGTGCGGTAATATGCACATTATTAGGCTTTATTGTGGTTGCAATGGTTTATGGAACCTCTATATTTGGTGAATTCGGGTCAATTATGAATGGTGATCCAAAGTTTATTACAGCCTTAAAAATAATCCAG
This sequence comes from Pedobacter jeongneungensis, assembly GCF_039538295.1. Lineage (NCBI taxonomy): Bacteria > Pseudomonadati > Bacteroidota > Sphingobacteriia > Sphingobacteriales > Sphingobacteriaceae > Pedobacter > Pedobacter jeongneungensis. The sequence continues at coordinate 19,600 of NZ_BAABBY010000005.1, forward strand.
ATTTCGAGTTCGATAGGGATGTTTATTTTGCCTCCTATCATTTTAGCCTACACTGAAGGACAAAAACCAGATACTTTTTATGGTTTTAAAAAGCCTACATTTCTTCCTTTTGTTTTAGTTTTTGCCATCATGGTGGTGAGCATGCCCGTTATGGAATGGGTAGCAGTTTTAAATCAAAAAATGGTGTTGCCGGAGTTTTTAAAGGGACTGGAAAACTGGATGAAAATGAAGGAACAGGAAGCCATGAAAATGACCATACAATTGATTACGGTGAGGAGTAACTGGGATTTTGTGGTTAACCTGATGATGATCGCTGTATTGCCTGCAATAGGCGAAGAATTATTTTTCAGGGCCGGGCTGCAAGGCTCGTTGCAAAAAATGTTGGGCAATCATCATGTGGCCATTTGGAGTGCTGCTATTATTTTTAGTGCCATACACGTCCAGTTTTATGGTTTTATACCGCGTATGCTCCTGGGTGCAGGTTTTGGTTATTTATATTATTACAGCGGAAGCATCTGGTATGCCATGCTGGCCCATTTTATAAATAATGCTTATGCAGTTTGTGCAGCATTTTACATGCAAAAACACCACATGCCACTCGATAAAGCAGATGAACCGATCGGTTTTCCTTGGTATGGCTATTTAATTAGTGCAATAATTACCATAGCTTTGTTTAAATTTTTTAAAGATAGCGCAACACGTGAGCGAAAATTGGGTTAAAGTATATACCACAAGCGATGCCTTTGCGGCCGAGGTATTAAAACAGGGATTAACAGAAGCCGGTATCCCGGCGGTAACGATAAATAAACAGCTCTCGGCATATAATATTGGCGAAATAAATGTTTTGGTAAACAAGGTCGATTTTGATAAAGCCATAGAATACATTGTTGAAAACGAAATTGAGTAGTAATAATGACCTTAAACCTTACACCCTTTACCTCTTACCTTAAATGAAAACCAGGGCAATAACCGCTTTCTTTTTTACCATAGTAATGCTTGGCTCTATCTTTTTAGGGAGTTATACATTTTCGATATTCTATCTTATTTTAAGTGTTTTATCTTTATTTGAGTTTTATAAACTGATTAAAAATTCTGGGATCAGGCCACACCGCAATATTGGTTTGGTTGCGGGATCTTTAATTTTTTTGATGGCTGCAGGTTTGCATTACCTAAAGTATGATGTGAAATACCTGTTGCTTTGTATTCCTTTGATTTTTTCGGTTTTTATTACGGAACTGTATAAGAAAAACAAAATTCCATTTGCCAATATCTCTTACACCTTTGTTGGTTTTGTTTATGTAACTATTCCTTTCTGTTTTTTTCATGCTTTAGGATTTTTAAAAAACTGGAACGAATATAATTTTCATTTTCCGCTGGCATTTTTGCTGATGCTTTGGGCAAATGATACGGGTGCCTATCTTTTTGGTGTAAAATATGGTAAAAGCAAACTGTTTGAACGCCATTCGCCAAAGAAAAGCTGGGAAGGCTTTTTTGGTGGAATGTTTACGAGTGTTTTGGTTGCCTTTGGTTTATCTTTTTTATTTACCGAAAGTCCTGCCTGGGTTTGGGCGGGCATGGCGGTATTAATTGCAAGCTTTGGTACACTGGGCGATCTGGTAGAATCGATGCTTAAACGCAGCCTGGATACGAAAGATAGTGGCGGTTTATTGCCAGGACATGGCGGTTTGTTAGACCGTTTTGATGGCTTGTTATTAGCTGCACCAGTGGTTTATGCGTATTTGTATCTGATTTTGTATTAAGTAACCACAAAGAAATGAGGTTAATATGTATAGTGCAGTCGTGCTGTTAGCGATGCAATCACTATTCTCACTAACCCTCTTACAAACGAGGACTATACTTTTTCATAAAATCTATTCAGCAGAAGCAACAACAATGTGATATTCTCTCTCTATCTGTTCCCCTGTTTGGCTTTTTACCTGTTCGGTTTTGTTAAGGATATTTTTAATTGTAAAGTCAGCATTTTTCAATAATTCTTTTACTTTTTCTACTTCATAAAGGGTAAAGCCGTACGGTGTAAAAGGAAGATTTTGCATAAAACTTTTATCAGCAAAGCATAAGGAAAAAATACCGTTTGGCTTTAAAGTCCGCTTAATTTCGGAGAGATATGCACCGGGGTTTTCCCAAAAATAAATGGTATTTACAGTAAAAATTTTATCGAACAGACCATTTTCAAATGGTAGCTTATTGCCGTCGGTTAAAGTGAACTGAACAACTCCATTATCAATAAAATCCTGATTGATTTTCTCAGCTTCTGCAATAATGGTTTCTGAAATATCAGCTCCATAATAGCTCAGATTTTCTGCTTTTGATAATAATCGGGCAATGTGCATACCATTACCATGGCCAATTTCTAAAACGAAATCATTGTTTTGAAGATTCAATGCATCAATAGCCGAAGTCGTCATCCCAATATTACTGGCATGCATCATCTCCCCTGTTTTAATGCCGTGTTCGCCTTCAGGACAGCTTAGCTGCTTGGCAATATTTTTTAAATCTTCTTCCGAATGTTGATGGCTAATAAGTCAAATTTAAAGAATTAAACCTGATGATTTTTATCTCGTTTTGCTTGGAGCTTATAAATTATTTGATTACCTGTACCGGTTTTTTGTTCTCATCGATGGCCACAAAAGTAAAATCTCCATGTACGGCCAGCTCCCTTCCTTCGGCATACATCTGCTCGATATAAATTTCTACGTTAACCTTTAAACTGGTATTTCCAACATGGTTAACCTTTCCAATCAGTTCTACAATGGTTCCTGCGGGAATCGGTTTTTTAAAATCGATCCGATCGCTGCTTACCGTTACCATAATCTGGCGGCTAAAACGCGTGGCGGTAATAAAGGCAACCTCGTCCATTAAATGCATGGCGGTACCACCAAAAAGCGTATCGTAATGATTGGTTGTATTTGGGAAAACGGCTTTAAAAATGCTGGTTTTAGAGTTTTCTATTCTTTCTTCTAAGGTCATGGGGTAAATATATGAGGAGTAAAAAGCTTTGACAACTTTCTAATCAGAAAGTTGTCAAAGTAAGGATTTGCTTGAAAGAAAACGATTGGCTTTTTTAGCAAAAATGAGGCAAATTAATTTGCCTGGAGATCTGCTGATAGCACCTTTTCTGCTTTACGCATCTCTTTTGCAGCTTCAACCATTTCGATCAATGCTTTTTTGGTTTCGTCCCATCCGCGGGTTTTTAAGCCACAATCAGGGTTTACCCAAAGTTGTTCTGAAGGAATAACGGCTTTGGCTTTTTTAAGTAACTGAACCATTTCTTCGCGTTTAGGAACCCTTGGCGAATGAATATCGTACACACCGGGACCGATTTCGTTTGGATATTTAAAATCGGCAAAAGCATCCAATAGTTCCATCTGCGAACGAGAAGTTTCGATGGTGATCACATCCGCGTCCATATCGGCAATATTTTGAATGATATCGTTAAATTCCGAGTAGCACATGTGCGTGTGGATCTGGGTACCGTCTTTTACGCCACTGGCCGAAATTTTAAAGGCTTTAACAGCCCAGTTCAGGTAGTTTTGCCAATCTGCCTTGCGCAAAGGTAAACCTTCTCTAATGGCCGGTTCATCAATCTGAATGATTTTTATGCCTGCATTCTCCAGATCACAAACCTCATCACGGATGGCTAATGCAATTTGTGTACAGGTTTCGGAACGTGGCTGATCATTACGCACAAACGACCATTGTAGAATGGTAACGGGGCCGGTTAACATGCCCTTCATGTATTTTGAGGTAAGTGATTGCGCATAGGCTGTCCACTTCACCGTCATAGGTTCAGGGCGCGAAACATCACCAAAAATGATAGGTGGTTTTACACAGCGCGAGCCATAGCTTTGTACCCAACCGTTTTTAGAAAAAGCGAAACCATCCAGTTGCTCACCGAAATACTCAACCATGTCGTTACGCTCAAACTCTCCATGTACCAGTACATCTAGGTTGATTTCTTCCTGCCATTTTACCGCTTTTTCGGTTTCCTGGGCAATTAAATTATCATATTCTTCAACAGTTAAACTTCCATTTTTAAGTTTTGCCCGCCAGCTTCTTACTTCTGCCGTTTGCGGAAACGATCCGATAGTGGTTGTAGCATAATTTGGCAAATTAAGTTCCTGTTGTTTTATTTTTCTGGCCGAAAACGGACTTAAACGTTCAGCATCCTTCTCTTTTAGTGCTGAAACACGCGCTTTTACAGCAGGATTATGAATGATTTTAGAAACTTTACGGTTACTGATCGCAATTTTATTTTCTTCGAGTTTTTGCAGGGTAGATGCAGGGCTTTCGTGGGTGATCAGTTTTTTTAAGGTAGCTACCTCGGCAATTTTTTGCTTTGCATAAGCCAGCCACTGTTTAATTTCTGCCGACAGGTTTTTCTCGTTGGTTTCGTTATCTAAATCAACCGGTGAGTGGATTAATGAACAAGATGGTGCAATCCATACTTTAGCCAAGCCTCTTTTTTCTACTGCCTGATTGATGATAGAAAGGGATTTTTCAAAATCATTTTTCCAGATGTTTCTTCCATCTACCAAACCTAATGAAAGGATGATCTCTTCTTTTAATGAAGCTAAAACATCATTTAACTGATCTTCTGCACGTACCAGGTCGATATGTAAAACATCTACAGGCAATGACGTGGTTAAAGCTAAATTATTGCCCAAACCTTCGAAATAAGTCGCTAAAACAATCTTTAACCTCGGGAAAGCCTTTCTGATTTCTTTATAAACATGCTCGTAAGCTTTTTTATCTTTTTCGGTTAAATCTAAAGTTAAAAACGGCTCGTCAAACTGTACATATTCTACATCCAGTGCATTTAAACGTGATAAAATCTCGATATAAACCGGAAGCAGATTTTTAATCAGGTCTATTTTTTCAAAGCCAGCCTCTTTTTCCTTACCCAATAAAAGATAAGAAACCGGACCAATTAGAACAGGTTTGGTGGTAATGCCCAGTTGTTTGGCCTCATAAAACTCATCTATAATTTTGGTTGAGAAAAGTTTAAAAGGCTGGTCTTTGCAAAACTCCGGCACAATATAATGGTAATTGGTATCGAACCATTTGGTCATTTCCATTGCCACCACATCCAATCCTTCTTTTTGGTAACCTCTTGCCATGGCGAAATAAAGATCAAGCTCTTCGTTCCCTTTTTTCAGGATCACTTCGTTATACCTTTTCGGGATGGCCCCAAAAGTTAAGGAATGATCGAGTACATGATCGTAAAAAGAAAAATCGTTTGATGGAATTACATCAATGCCGGCTTCTTTTTGAAGTTTCCAGTTTTCGTGGCGAATGTTTTTGCCCACCTGAAGTACATTTTTGTACCCCGTTTTATCTGCCCAGTAATTTTCGCAGATTTTCTTTAATTCCCGTTGACTACCTATTCGCGGATAGCCCAGATTTTGCGTTAGCATCTCTTTTAAAGATTAAGTAAATAAATCATTTAAAAGCCCTCAAGCAATATTTTGTAATACTCTATGTTAAAAATTAAAAGGAAAGGTTATGGCACAGCTTGCCAACTCATCAGCCAAAAGCTTAAAGCAAGCCTATAAAATTTTAATTTTATCGTGTACAATCAGACCTGACCAATTACTTTATAACGCGAAAGTACCGTCAATTCAATATAGGCAGGTCTCCTGACTTATTCCCGACCTTATCGCCTTCCCATACCTAAACGGCACAGTGGCATGAATGATAAGACCGTTGTCTTTTTAGTAAAAGACAGAATTTACAGTTGCGCGACAGCTCGTGATTTGCACACGATTCCCTATTAATCCCGGGTGTAATTCCGGGAACCTGTATCGGTTGATGAAAAATAAAGTTAAGAACTTACATCAACGCAAATGTATGGATTAGGATTTAAAGATTAAGGTATTTTTGTAAGCATTGATTTTACCGCCTTCATACAAATGCTCTTTAGTTAGAGAACATGTGGACGTATTATAGTAAATATTTTTCCGCTCTATCCCGCGGAGGCATGGTACTTTGGAGCGCCAAAGTAACCAAAGCGCTTCGTCAATCCAACAAGGAGCCTCCACACGACCTCTCCCTCATCAAAAAAACAACGGCACTTTGTTTTGTTCGTTGGATGCTAATTGAATGTTTTTACAGATCTGAACACAAAACCACTGCGTAAAGGTTTGGTTGTGCTAATGGGTTCTGTCCTGCATCTGTTTTTTGATTTCCCGCTCTTGGGATTGACGACGTTCTTCGGTATAACCTGTTCGTTTTTTCAAAGTAAGCCAGCATAGTGCCTTAAAATATTTCAACGACGCGTTACATAATAAATTAGATGAACTGGCATAAACACCTATATCTGTGTGCATCTTTTTTATCTGTGGTTAATAATGCTTATGGAATCACTTGTAACAAATTTACAGCAAGCTGTTTTTGGATCAGATTCTCTATTATATTTGATTACCAACTAAACTCCTTATTATGATAAAAAACTACTTTAAAGGGCTCTGCATTGCTTTTTTAATGGTAAATAGTGATGCAGTGCCGGCGCAGGAGGTACCCACGCCAAAATCTCATTTCGGTTTTGATATCGGCGACGATTATCAACTGGCCAATTACACCCAAACAGAAGCCTATTTTAAAAAACTTGCTACAAGCTCTAATCGTGTTAAACTGGTTGATATCGGTAAAACCGAAGAAGGCAGAAGCCAATATATGCTGATTGTTTCTTCACCAGAAAACCTGAAGAAATTAGACCGTTATAAAGAAATTTCACAACAACTGGCGCATGCAGAAATTACCCCTGAGCAGGCCAAAGCTTTGGCGCAGGAAGGTAAAGCAGTAGTGTGGATTGATGGCGGCCTGCACGCAAATGAGGTGGTTGGCGCGCATCAGCTGATCGAAACCGTATATGAATTTGCTTCGAGAAAAGATGCCGAAACCATGCGCATTTTAGACAATGTGATCATCTTGTTTACTCACGCAAACCCTGATGGGCAGGAATTGGTAAGCAATTGGTACATGAGGGATAAAGATCCGAAGAAAAGAACCACTTCCGGACTGCCTGTTTTGTATGAGAAATATGCCGGGCATGATAATAACCGTGATTTCTTTATGCTAAACCTCAAAGAAACGCAAAATATCGGCCGTCAGCTTTTTGTAGAATGGATTCCGCAGATTATGTATAACCACCATCAGGCTGGCCCGGCGGGAACGGTTGTGGCTGGTCCGCCTTACCGCGACCCTTTTAATTATGTTTTTGATCCTACAATTTTAACGAGTTTAGATGCCGTTGGTGCGGCCATGCACAACCGCATGAACGTAGAAAACAAACCTGGTTATACCCAGCGTGGCGGATCGGTATATTCTACCTGGTACAATGGCGGCCTGAGAACTACCACCTATTTCCACAATATGGTCGGACTGTTGACCGAAATTATCGGGAATCCTACCCCATCAGAAATTCCTTTGGTTCCATCCCGTTTATTGCCAAGTGGCGATTCGCCAAACCCGATTACGCCCAGAAAATGGTATTTTAAAAACTCGATCGAATATTCAGTTTCTTTAAACTACGCAGTTTTAGGTTATGCACAGCGTTACCGTGATGAGTTGCTGTTTAATATTTACCAGATGGGCCGGAATTCGATTGAACGAGGCAAAAAAGATACCTGGTCTTTCTCTCCAAAGAAAATTGAAGCCATTAACAATGCAGCTAAGGGTGAAAAAGGTGCTCCGGTTGCTGGTGGTGATGCTGATTTTGGACCGAGAAGGCAAATCAGCATGAAAGCTTTTGATACGGTGATGAAAGCGCCTGCAAACCGGGATCCACGAGGGTATATTTTAAGTGCCGATCAGCCTGATTTTAATTCTGCCATTAAATTTTTAAATGCATTGATCAGAACAGGAATTATGGTTCAAAAAGCAACAGCTTCATTTACAGTTGCAGGTAAAAATTATCCGGCCGGAAGTTATGTGGTAAAAACCGATCAGGCTTTCCGTCCGCATGTTTTGGATATGTTCGAACCGCAGGATCACCCAAATGATTTTAAATACGAAGGTGGTGCACCCATTCCGCCTTATGATGCCGCCGGCTGGACTTTGGCATACCTGATGGATGTGAAATTTGACCGCATTCTGGACGATTTTTCAGGTCCGTTTGAGAAAAATCCTTACGGAGAATTATTAAAACCAGAAAATAAATTGCCAAATGGATCGGGTTATGTGTTGAGCGCTGCACAAAATGATTCTTACACCGCAGTTAATGATTTGTTAAAGAATAAGGTTGAAGTTTACCGTTCTTCCGAAAATGGCGATTTTTATGTTTCTTCAGCAGGAAAATCAGTATTGGAAAAGACAAATATCAAATTAAAAACGGCGTCGGCTCCGAAAAATAAAATCAAGGTATCTACAGCCAGAATTGCCCTTTGGGATACTTATGGCGGCTCGATGGCGTCGGGTTGGGTTAGGTTTTTAATGGAGCAGTACCACTACAATGTCACAGTAATTTATCCGCAGGACATTGATGCCGGAAATTTAAAATCTAAATACGATGTAATTGTTTTTGTGGGAGGCGCCATACCATCGGTGCAGGGTGCAGGTGGAGGAAACAGATCTTTCGGGCCAAAGGCAGACGAAATTCCCCAGGAATTCAGAAACCGTTTAGGAAGAATTAGCGCTGATAAATCGATCCCTGAATTAAAGAAATTTTTAGAAGCCGGAGGAAATATTGTAACCATAGGCAGCAGTACCAACCTGGCTTATCACTTAAATCTTCCGGTAAGAAATGCAATGGTTGAAATTATAAACGGTGAAGAAAAAAGATTGCCTGCCGAAAAATATTACGTTCCCGGAAGTGTGTTAAATGTAGGTGTAGATACCGCTTTACCAACAAACTGGGGAATGGAAAAAGAAGCCGATGTTTATTTTGACAACAGCCCGGTTTTTAAACTGACTGGAGATGCCATTGCTTCAGGCAAGATTAAACCTTTAATGTGGTTTGAAAATGCAACACCATTGCGCAGCGGCTGGGCCTGGGGACAGGCTTACCTGCAGGATGGGGTAACGGCCTTTGAAGCAAAGGTTGGAAAAGGCAAGTTGCTTGCTTTCGGACCGGAAATAGCTTTCAGGGCGCAAACTCATGGTACTTTTAAACTGATATTTAACCAGTTGTATAAATAATTGATGAGATCGACTAGTTTTTAATCTTCATGTTAAGTGGGATACATCGTCATTGCGAGCGGGCCTTCTCGGAAAGATTGCTTCGTCGGCTGAAAAAGCCTTCTCGCAATGACGATTACTCTCGGCCGCTATCCTGAACGATAGCGGCTTTTTACTTTGGCCTTACCATAGCCAATTATAATCACCTTAATTTTGTGTTATGAAAGTAGAAATCTGGTCGGACGTAATGTGTCCGTTTTGCTATATCGGGAAAAGACATTTTGAACAGGCCATTGATAAATTGCCCTTCAAAAACGAAATCGAAATTGACTGGAAGAGTTTTCAGCTCAATCCTGAGTATCATAATACTAACAATGAAACGGTTTATGATTACCTTTCGAGAAGTAAAGGAATGCCCGTCGAGCAAGCTAAACAAATGACTAAACAAGTAGTTGATATGGCTGCCAATGCCGGTTTAACTTTGGATTTTGACACCAATATCCCTGCAAATACTTTTAATGCACATCGTTTAATCCATTTGGCAGCAAAATATAACCTTCAGGATTTAGCCGAAGAAAAAATGTTTGAAGCTCATTTTGTGAATAGCAAAAATATTGGCGAAACAAACGTTTTGGTAGATCTTGCTGTAGAAATTGGCTTGGATAAGGCTGAAGCCGAAGCGGTTTTACAGGGAGATCAATTTGCAGAAGCTGTTCGTTATGATATTTATGAAAGCCAGAATTTAGGTATTAGAGGAGTTCCTTATTTCGTAATGGATCGTAAATATGGTGTTTCTGGTGCTCAGCCTGTTCAGGCGTTTACCGATGCCCTTACCCAAAGTTTTACCGAATGGAAATCCGCCCAACCTAAAACGACAATAACCTCATTAAATAAAAATGATGATGCGGTTTGTGATGAAAATGGCTGTGAGATATAGGTTTGTTCCGGCAGATTATAATAATACCGTTATCTCACCGAAACGTCCCGAATATTCGGAGAGAGATCTGTCTAGATAGATTTAGCTTCGCTGAGCACTTACGTGGTTCTCGGCTCCGTTGCACTCCGCTCGAAATGACGGTAACTTAAAGGTTCTACTCTTTTGATGATGCATCACCGCTGATTTTTCAGCGGTGTTAACAAATACTCCAATCCATTAACCCGTATTTCGAACATCGTGGCCATTAAATCGCCCAATTTACCTTTCGGAAAACCCTTGTCTTTATACCACAGTAAATAACTTTCAGGAATATTGCAGATCAGGTAACCTTTATACTTTCCATAAGGCATTTGCATTTTCACTAAATCGAGCAATAATGTTGGGTCTAACATTTTTTATTTTAAGGTAGTGCTGATCATTTTAATCAATAAGCTCTAAGGTCTGGATTGCTTCTTCAACAGTACTAACATTGTCGAAAGCAATTCTAAGTGTATTTTTTACCTCTTTCAAGTTGCACATCCTTGGATGGTTCTGCGCAAAAGTTAAAATTTTGGTGAATGTATTCGAATCGAAATAGGCAGATTGCTTATCACTTAAAAAATATCCTCGCAAACTATTTTTCTTGAAACTAATTTTCTCAAAGCCCAATTTTTTGCCCAACCATTGCAAACGCACCACGCTGAGCATCGTTTTTACCTGCGGCGGAACCGGTCCGAAACGATCGGCCAGGTGTTTTTCAAAAATGGCCAGTTCGCCTTCATTATCGAGTTTTGATAGCTCCGTGTATAAATTGTACCGTTCGGTAATATTAGTGATATAAGCATCAGGAATATACAGTTCAAGATCGGTATCTACCTGTGTAAAGCCGACAAACGGACGGACAGGTTCATTTTCGAACAGGCCTTTAAATTCAGCTTCTTTTAGTTCCTGTATGGCTTCATCCAATATTTTATGGTACATTTCAAAACCAATTTCGGCAATGAAACCACTTTGCTCGGCGCCTAATAGGTTTCCGCTTCCACGGATATCCAGATCGCGCATGGCTACGTTAAAGCCACTGCCAAGATCAGAAAACTCTTCAATGGCGCTTAAACGTTTACGCGCTTCGGAAGTTAAGGTAGATAAAGGCGGCGAAAGCAAATAACAAAATGCTTTTTTGTTGCTCCGGCCCACCCTGCCCCGCATCTGGTGCAGATCGCTCAAACCAAACATATGCGCATGGTTGATGATGATGGTATTGGCATTTGGAATGTCTAAACCGGCTTCGATAATCGTAGTAGCAACCAAAACATCTTTTTCACCGTTGATGAAATCGAGCATCACATCTTCCAGCTGGTCGCCATCTAACTGCCCGTGCGCAATACCAATTCTTGCCTTTGGAACCAGTTTCTGGATCATCCCGCCCAGCTGCATCAGGTCGTTTACGCGGTTATGTATAAAAAATACCTGTCCGCCACGGTCTAATTCGAACTGAACGGCTTCCTGGATCAATTTATCGTTAAAAACATGCAATTCTGTACTTACCGGCTGGCGGTTTGGTGGTGGGGTACTGATGATCGATAAATCCCGAGCACCCATTAAAGAGAAGTGCAGTGTTCTGGGTATTGGGGTTGCAGTAAGTGTTAAGGTATCAACATTTACTCTAACAGCTTTTAAACGTTCCTTCGCCGTAACGCCAAATTTCTGTTCCTCATCAATAATCATGATGCCGAGGTCTTTAAACTTAACGTCTTTGCTGAGTAAACGATGTGTTCCGATTAAAATATCAACTTTACCTGCAGCTGCTTCTGCCAGAGTATCTTTAATCTGTTTATTGGTTTTAAAACGGTTGATATAATCTACCGTAACCGGAAAATCTTTTAAACGAGACGAAAAGGTTTTAAAATGTTGCAAAGCCAAAATGGTGGTCGGCACCAGGACAGCTGCCTGTTTGCCCTCTGCAACCGCTTTAAATGCCGCACGAACAGCGATCTCGGTTTTTCCGAAGCCTACATCTCCGCAAACCAAACGATCCATTGGATGTGGCGATTCCATATCCTTTTTTACATCCTGCGTAGCTTTCAGCTGATCGGGGGTATCTTCATAGATAAAAGAAGCCTCTAATTCTGTTTGTAAGTAGCTATCCGGAGAAAATGCCGTTCCGGCCTGGGTTTTGCGCAAGGCATAAAGCTTGATCAGATCCCTGGCGATATCTTTAACTTTTTTTTTAGTAGTTTTTTTTAGCTTGTCCCAGGCATCTGTACCCAGTTTATTCATTTTAGGTACGCCACTTTCCTTTCCGCTGTATTTTGCAATGCGGTTTAGCGAGTTGATGTTTACATAAAGCAGGTCGTTATCTGCGTAAATTAAACGGATCATCTCCTGGGTTTTGCCGTTCACCTCCACCTTTTCGAGTCCGGCGTATTTACCAATGCCGTGATCAATGTGGGTAACGTAATCGCCTGATTTTAGCTCTCTTAAATCTTTCAGGGTAATGGCCTGACTTTTCTGATAACCCTTTTTAAGCTTGTATTTATAATAACGGTCGAAAATCTGGTGATCGGTATAAAATGCCGTCTGGATCTGCGGATCAACAAATCCCTCGCGCAGCATGCTGTTGATTGGCGTAAATTTGGCCGTTTTGTCGATATCTTCTAAAATGGCGTACAAACGCTCGATCTGTTTTGGCGAATCGGTAAAAATAAAGTTAACAATCCCTGCTTTTTCATTCTCCTTCAGATTATGAATTAAGAGGTTAAAATCTTTATTGAAAGATGGCTGTGGCTTGGTTTCGAATTCAAACCGGTTATCAGTTTTATAAAAGAACTGCTTGCCGAATTCAACCAAAGGGAAATCCTGAAGATGATCGCCCAGTAACTTCTCGTCGCTAAAAGCAAACTTAGGGTCAATCCACTCCGGATTTTGAGTTTTATCTGCTGCGGGCAATGCTTTCCATAGCTCAACCGCTTTTTTATATCCTGCTTTAACAATGTCTAAAGTAAATTCTACATCTTTAAACCAGAGTTGGGTATCCTGATCAATATAATCAAGAATACTGATATTACTTTCCGTTAAAAACTTGGCTTGTACATTTGGTACAATGGTGAGCGATTTAACATCGGCAACTGAAAGCTGACTCTCAATTTCAAAACTTCTGATGCTTTCTACCTCATCGCCAAAAAATTCGATACGGTAAGGCAAATCAGAAGAGAATGAAAATATATCTACAATACCACCACGGATAGAAAACTGCCCCGGCTCGTAAACAAAATCCCTGCGGTCGAAATCGTAATCGATTAAAAATTCATTGATGAAATCGATACCCAGTTTAGCGCCCAGACTAATTTCCAGCGTATTTTTTTCCAGAGCAGAGCGGTCAATTACCTTTTCGGCGATGGCTTCCGGATAAGAAACCACAATTTTTCCATATTCAGAGTCATGGTTCAGTTCGTTCAATACTTCAGCACGGGCCAAAACATTTGCTGTATCTACCTGCGTAAAATCGAAAGATTTACGGTAAGATGAAGGAAACAACAAAACCTGTTTATCCAGTACGCTTTCCAGGTCAGACTGGAAATAAGCAGCTTCTTCCCTGTCAGGTAGAACGAATAATATGGGTTTGTGTAATAAGAAGTAAGAAGAAAGTGCAACAATAGCATCGGCCGAGCCCACCAATCCCTTTAATTGTATCTTTGGGTTTTTGGTAGCGTTCAACGCTTTGGTAAATTGTGTTACCCTATCGTCGGTTTTGTATCTGTTTATTAAATCGCGGATGTTCAAGGCACAAAAATAAGCTTATCTTTTAATATTAACCCGCAATTTGTGTAAAGGTTTTTTTAACTATTTTTGGCTGGGTTACGATTTGAGCTTCAGATACCGGAAGAGATGAAAACTTATTCTTAGATGCGATCGCTTATTTGGTCGAAATATATCCCCCTTTCGTCGATTAAGGGCAAATCGGTGTAACAAAGGTAGTTCTATAGCCTCTAAATTGTATAAAAAGTGAAACAATGAAGTACATTAAAAGCTTTCCGCTAGAACTTTTTTTCTGGTTAACAGCTTTAGTATTACTGGCAACAGCGAATGGCCACGAGCATCATTTTACACTTTGTCCTTTAGCCAATTTGGGTTTTAAGGATTGGTGTCCGGGATGTGGTATAGGCAGGTCGATTGGTCATATTTTACATGGCGAGTTTACCGAAAGCTTTTCCGAACACTGGTTTGGGTTTCCGGCACTTTTAATCATCGTTTATAGAATTTATACATTGATAAAAAATAAAAAAAAGTTTAAAATTTCACCAGCAAATACATAGAAACCATGGATATATTTCAATCACCTCTAATGTCGTTACCAGGTATAACACCAGAGGAATACTCATATTTACAACAAGCAACAACAGGTTTAACCGAAGAGCAATTGCGTAATTTCTTAATGATTTACAGCAGCAAAAGAAAAAACCCGTCAGATATGTTGATTTTCTGCTTAATCGGACTGTTTGCTGTTCCGGGTTTGCAAAGGTTCATTATCGGCCAGATCGGCATGGGTATTTTATACCTTTTAACAGCAGGTTTATGCCTGATCGGATCAATAATCGACGTAGTAAATCATAAAACCCTTGCTTTTGAGCACAACCAGAAAATGGTTTTCGAAAGCCTGCAAATGGTTAGAATGAGCGGCGGATTTCAACAGCCCGGAAAATTCTAATATAACTAAATCTTAATATTTAAGTCCGGATCTAAATCAATTAGATGCGGATTTTTCTGTTAAATAAACTGTCAAGCTGAGGCACGAAGCATCTCTTTCATCGGTAGCGGCTGCTTTGTACCTCAGCATGACAGAAAAAGAAAACAATGAAATTTCTATATTTATCGAATGAAATTAGCTGAAATTACCAATTACTTAGAGAGCATTGCGCCGCTTAATTATCAGGAAGATTATGATAATTCGGGCTTAATTGTAGGCGATCCGAATATGGAAATCCGTGCTGCTCTGGTGGCTTTGGATTGCGTGGAGAAAATTGTAGATGAAGCCATTTCTACAGGCTGCAACCTGATTATTACCCATCATCCCATTGTTTTTAAAGGACTAAAAAAACTGAACGGCAAAAATTATGTAGAGCGGGTGGTTTTAAAAGCCATTAAAAATAATATTGCACTTTATGCCATCCATACCAATTTAGACAGCATCCATACCGGTGTAAATGCCAGGATTTGCGAACGTTTGGGCTTAACCGGAACCAAGGTGCTTTCGCCAAAAGCCGGATTATTAAAAAAGCTGGTTACCTACTGTCCGCAGGCACAGGCCGAGCAATTGCGCTCAGCTTTATTTTATGCAGGTGCCGGAAATATTGGCAATTATAGCGAGTGTAGTTTTAATGCCGATGGTATTGGCACTTTTAAGGGAAATGAAGATGCTGACCCTTTTGTGGGCGAAAAAGGCGTTCGCCACCGCGAAGCCGAAGTAAGGATTGAAATGGTGTACCCAACGCAGGCTGAGCGCAAAATTTTAGTCGCCTTGTTCGAAAACCACCCTTACGAAGAAGTGGCATATGATATTTATAAAATCGAAAATAAACACCAGCTGGTTGGTTCGGGAATGGTGGGCTGGCTGGAATACGACATGGATGCCTACGATTTTTTACACCTGGTAAAAGACAGGATGCAAGCTAAAGTGATTAGGCATACCGATGTAACTGGCAAAAGGATTAAAAAAGTGGCGGTTTGTGGCGGTTCGGGTAGTTTCCTTTTAAAAGAGGCCATTGCCGCTGGCGCAGACGCCTTTATCACTGCAGATTTTAAATATCACGAGTTTTTTGATGCAGAGGAAAAACTGATCATCGCCGACATCGGACACTTTGAAACTGAACAATTTACCTCAAATTTATTGCTTGAAATTATTCAGAAAAAATTTACTAACTTTGCAATCCGTTTAACGGAGCAAAATACAAACCCCATAAATTACTTGTTTTAATGGAACAAACCGTAGAACAAAAGCTAAAGGCTTTATACGAATTACAAAATATCCACACAAAAATTGATAAGATCCGCCAGGTACGTGGTGAATTACCAATGGAAGTTGCCGATCTTGAGGATGACGTTTTAGGATTAGAAACTAGAATTGCAAAAATCAAAGGCGAACTAGATGATCTTGAGGATTCGATCGTAACCCGTAAAAATACAATTAAAGATGCGCAAGCGGCCATCAAAAGATACGATACTCAATTAAAAGAAGTTAAAAATAACCGTGAATACGATGCTTTAACTAAAGAAATTGAGATTCAAGGTTTAGATATCCAGGTTTCTGAAAAAAAGATCAAGGAACATGGTTTCGAAATCAACTCTAAAACTGAAATCTACGAAGCTGCAAAAGCTGAACTGGATGGCAGAAAGAAAGATTTAGAAGTTAAAAAAGGCGAATTGGATGTAATTACTGCAGAAACTGAAAAAGAAGAGCAGGATTTACAAAAGAAAGCTGATAAAGCTGAGCCTCAGATTGAGGAACGTTTATTGGTTGCTTACAAACGTTTACGCAAAAATGCAATTAACGGTTTGGCTGTAGTAACCATCGACCGTGATTCTTGTTCAGGTTGTTTCAACCAGATTCCGCCTCAACGCCAGTTAGATATCCGTCAGCGTAAAAAAATTATCGTTTGCGAGCACTGCGGCCGTATTTTGGTTGATGAAGCTTTAACCCACGAGGTAGCCGAAGGTTAATCAAGAATATTAAAATAATTTAAACGTCCCGATCCTAATCGGGACGTTTTTTGTTTAGGCCTGTTTTTTGCTCACACAAAACAAGAATAAGATTTTAGCGTTTAATGTAGATATTTGTTAACATGTGAAGCTGTTGCAGCAGCACAGAACCAAACCGAAATAGAATCCCGAATGAATAAAAGCTTCCGTTTTTTTGTAACCTCTGCCCTGCTCCTCTCTCCTCTTTTTTCACTTGCAAACTTCGATTTTAACAACAATTGCTTAAACGCCTACAAAAGCATTTTCGAACTGAAACTGGGTAATGCCAGGGCATATATTTCGACCGAAAAGAAACAGCATCCAAATAATTCGATTATTCCGCTTCTCGAAAATTACGTTGATTACTTTACAGTACTTACTTCAGAGAGCAAAGCCGATTTCGACCGTTTAAAAGGTAATAAATCATCCCGGCTGGATCAGATCAGCGATGACGATAAAAATTCGCCTTATTACCTGTATGCACAGGCAGAGATCAATTTACAATGGGCATTGATCAGAGGCCGTTTTGGCGAATATTTTAACGCCGCCATGGAAGTTAAGAGAGCGAACAGCCTTTTACAGGAGAACAATAAAAAATTCCCGAATTTTCACCTGAATTTAAAAGGTTTAGGCCTGATTAATGCCGTTTTGGGCAATTTACCCGATGGTGCTTTAAAAACTGCACTTTCTACCTTTGGTATAAAAGGAAACCTGCAAAGCGGATTAAATATGTTCGAAAAGCTGGCCAATAACCTGCCAAAATCAACATATGAGCCGTTTTATGAAGAAGTGGTATTTTATTACGCCTATGTATTAACAGATGTGGCACACAGTCCGCAGGCTTACGCCAAAACCATGAAATATACTGAGAGGATTGCCGATACCAGTTTGCTTAAAAGTTATCTGCA
The DNA here is from genome assembly GCF_039538295.1 of Pedobacter jeongneungensis. Taxonomy (NCBI): domain Bacteria; kingdom Pseudomonadati; phylum Bacteroidota; class Sphingobacteriia; order Sphingobacteriales; family Sphingobacteriaceae; genus Pedobacter; species Pedobacter jeongneungensis. Next base: position 37,291 of record NZ_BAABBY010000005.1, read on the forward strand.
AAGTTATGTATGCATTAAAAATTCACATAGCGATGAGGCCATAGCCATTTTAGCCAAACGGCCTGAAGGTGGCGTTTATCAGCCCTTTCCTTACCTGGATTACCTTGAAGGGATTGCACACTTAAACAAACTAGATCTTAACGCTGCTACCTGTTTTAACCGCTTTTTACAGGCTACAAAAGGCGTAAACTTTGTAAAGGACGCTTACCTCCATTTAGGGTGGATCTCGCTGCTGAAGGGAGATAAAGCCGGTTATACTGCATTTGCCGCCAAAGCAGTTAAAAACGGTTATACCTATATGGAAAAAGATAAACAGGCTAAAGGCGAAGCCGCTGCCGGAATACCCACAGTTGATCTTTTAAAAGCCAGGCTTTTGTTTGATGGAGGTTATTTAAACAGGGCATTGCAGCTGTTGGATGATAAAAAAGCTACAGATTATACCAATGATAAAGATAAAACGGAGTTTAATTACCGTTTGGGAAGGGTGTACGATGATTTAGGCAAAGATGAGCAAGCCCTGGCCGCTTACCAGGAAACGATTGATGAAGGTAAAAACCTGAAGTATTACTTTGCGGCCAATGCAGCTTTGCAAATGGGCAAACTTTACGAGAGAAAGAAGAATGATGCAAAAGCTAAAGAGGCTTTCAATACTGCCATTGCCATGAAAAACCATGAGTTTGAAAGCAGTATCGAAAGCCAGGCCAAAGCCGGATTAAGAAGATTGGCGAATTAAAAACGGTGTACAAAAGCATTAATATGCATGCCCGCCCCTACCGAGGCAAAAACAGCCACATCACCTGCTTTAACTTTATAGCCTTTAACTTCTCCTTTTAGTACCAGATCAAGTAAGGTTGGTACGGTAGCAACCGAACTGTTCCCCAACCACGAAATCGTCATGGGTACCAAATTCTCAGGTACTGTATCTTTATCGTAAAGTTTAAATAGACGCTTCATGATAGCAGTATCCATTTTACCGTTGGCCTGATGCACAAACACAATATTAATGTCTTCTACGCTCAAGCCTGCTTTATCAATGGCTTTTTTAATCACCTGTGGTACCTGTACAACCGCAAATTCATATAGCTTACGGCCATTCATTTTAAGGTAGAAATTACCGCTGGTCTCATCAGGATGTGATCCTTTGCCCATGGTTAGCAGGTTGCCATAGTTTACAGCATGTGTTTCTGTTTTATGGGCCAGTATTCCCTTTTTTTCGGTTGATTCTTCTGCTTCGAAAATCACCGCTCCGGCACCATCTGAGAAAATCATGCTGTCGCGGTCGTGCGGATCGATAATTCGGCTCAGGGTTTCTGCACCAATAACCATCACACGTTTGGCATCGCCGCTTTTAATGTAATAATCAGCCTGTATTGCCCCCTGAACCCATCCCGGACAACCAAAAATAAGATCGTAAGCTACACAATCAGGGTTATGAATCCCCAGCTGCTGTTTTACCTTTGATGCCAGCGAGGGTAAGATATCGCTGCGGTTACTGTTTAAAGGAATATCTCCAAAATTATGGCAGAAGATAATATAGTCTAAAGTTTCTTTGTCTATACCAGCATTTTCTATAGCCTTTTCTGCAGCTTTTGCACCGATATGATTACTTAATTGTTCAGGGCATGCATAACGCCTTTCTACAATTTCAGTAATTTCAGAGAATTTATGAATAATCTCCGCGTTCTCTTTGTCTAAACGGGTTCCGTTCTCAAAAAACGTCGAATTTAAGAATTCGTTACCAGAAATAACATTCTGTGGAATATAACTTCCAGTACCGGCAATTACCGTATTTATCACTTTGCTCATAATTATAATACCGCATACTAAAACGGTATGTAGTATAAAAATATCAATTATATTCGATAATCGAAAATATATTTGTTTTTAGCAAAGTTTATTTTCCAAAAGCGGCTTTAATAACATTTCTGTTCTGGTCAGATTTAGTCGTCATACTACACATTTTATATGGTGTATTTTTACGATTTAAAGCTAAAAATATTTTTGGGTAATTTACGGAGTGGAGCAGTATGATGCTTAATTTTTAGTTAAAAACGTTTAACTAAAATCGTCAATCAAAAATACAAATAGTTCCTTGGGGCCATGTGCTCCTAAAACCAATGTTTTTTCGATATCGGCAGTTCTGCTCGGTCCGGTAATGTTGCTGATCATGGAGGGGATCTGGTTGCCGTATTTATTTTTTAACAGTTGAAAACCATCTTTAAGATCCAGAACCAATTGGCTTGTTTTTGCAATTACAATGTGGTGGTGTGGAAAAATGCTCAGCCTCCGGCCTGCAGCACCGCTGTTGCTCACCATTACACTTCCGTTGCGGGCAACCAATGCTTCGCAAAGGGTAATGCCTACTTCTGCCTGCTCAAAATCTTTATCGGTTTGGTAAAACGGAAATTCGTATTTGCTTAAAAACTGTTGCAGTTCAGGTTCCCAGCAGTATATTTTACGCCATTTATATTTATCGGCCAGCTGGAGCATATTTTCAAAAAAGTCGATCCCATCTTCACAGAAAATAAAATTACCCGATATGGCAGTAAGCTGCTCGGCAAATAGTACTTCCAGCTCCTCTGTATTTTTTTTATACAAAGCGCTCTCCTCTAAATTAGGATAAGGATTTTCGCGCTTTTCTAAGAGGGCTTTTCTTATCTTTTTTAGTATTTGTTCTTTCGCTGTCGTATTATCCTTCATATAAAAAAAAGCTACCCTAATGATTAACCAGGGTAGCAAATGTAATTAATAGAAATTATTTATTTAAGCCTCAACCGGAGTAATATGTCCCGGTGTTCCGCTTTCGCCTTGATTTTCGAATAAACGTTTTCCGAAAATCTCTTCTAAATCGTCTTTAAATAAAACTTCTTTTTCAATTAAGATATCAGCCAGCTGAATCAGTTTATCTTTATTTTCTTCCAATAAATTGATTGCTCTTTGATACTGACCTTCAATTAATGCTGAAATCTCTTTATCAATGGTTAAAGCAGTATCTTCTGAATATGGTTTAGAGAAATTATACTCGTTCTGACCAGATGAATCATAATAAGTAATGTTTCCTAATTTATCGTTCAAGCCATAAATGGTTACCATTGCTCTGGCCTGTTTGTTCACTTTTTCCAAATCGCTTAATGCACCGGTAGAAATGGTATCGAACATTACTTTTTCAGCAGCTCTGCCACCCATGGTTGCACACATTTCATCAAGCATTTGGTGTGGACGAACAATTAAACGTTCTTCTGGTAAATACCAGGCTGCACCTAAACTTTGTCCGCGTGGTACGATGGTAACTTTAACCAATGGCGCTGCGTGTTCCAATAACCAGCTTACCGTAGCGTGACCAGCTTCATGGATAGCAATAGCACGTTTTTCGCTTGGAGTGATGATTTTGTTTTTCTTTTCTAAACCACCAACAATACGGTCAACCGCATCTAAGAAATCCTGTTTATCAACTGCCGATTTATTTTTACGGGCTGCAATTAAAGCGGCTTCGTTACAAACGTTTGCAATATCTGCCCCGGAGAAACCAGGAGTTTGTTTTGCTAAAAATTCGGTATCTAACTCCTCTGATTTTTTGAGTGGGGTAATGTGTACTTCAAAAATCTGTTTACGCTCAATAACATCCGGTAAATCAACATAAATCTGCCTGTCGAACCTTCCTGCCCTTAATAATGCTTTATCTAAAACATCAGCACGGTTGGTAGCCGCTAAAATAATAACGTGTGTATTGGTTCCGAAACCATCCATTTCAACCAAAAGTTGGTTTAAGGTGTTTTCGCGTTCATCGTTTCCGCCCATTACACCGTTTTTACCACGGGCACGGCCAATGGCATCAATCTCATCAATAAAGATGATACAAGGTGATTTATCTTTGGCTTGTTTAAACAGATCGCGTACACGTGATGCACCTACCCCAACAAACATCTCCACAAAATCAGATCCTGATAAAGAGAAGAAAGGAACCTGCGCCTCACCGGCAACAGCTTTGGCCAATAAAGTTTTACCCGTACCCGGCGAACCTACCAATAAGGCACCTTTCGGGATTTTACCACCCAGATCGGTATATTTTTTAGGGTTTTTAAGGAAATCTACAATTTCCATTACCTCTGTTTTGGCTTCTTCTAAACCGGCAACATCATTAAAGGTAATGTTCACCTGGCTTTCTTTATCAAATAAAGTAGCTTTCGATTTTCCGATGCTGAAAATCTGACCGCCACCACCAGCACCACCGCCCATTCTGCGCATCATAAAAATCCAGAAACCGATTAAAAGCAGTACAGGTAAGATGATGCTTAAAAACCAGCTTGCCAATGGATTGCTACGGTTTTCTGATTGGAACGAGATTGGTTTTCTGCCTGCAGGCAATGCTTTTTGCGATTCGGCCAGCGCAGCCCTTAAATCAGCAAATTTACCACCATAGGTAAAAAATACAGTTGGTCCGTTTGATACATTAAAAGAACTGGTGCTTTTAAATGCTTTGTACTGAGGTTTGTTTAAACTGTCTTTTTTAATGTAAACCTCAGCTTTTACTAAATCTTCCGTTTGGTAAGCAACAATCCTGTCAACATCTCCTGTTAACAGCATTTTACTTTCGAAAGTATCATATTTTACTTCTTTACCACTATCTCCGGTAAATAAAAACTGTGCAGCAATAATCGCTATGATGATGGCGGCATAAACCCAGAAAATATTAAATTTTGATCCTTTTTGTGGTTTTTTCGGGATGTTCGGTATTCTTTTTCCCTGTTTTTCGGTATTTGGATTGTCGTTCATTTGTCTTTATCAAAATGGTTCTAAGGGTTATGCGCTCTGATAATTTGTGCTTTCAGCATCCCCCCAAAGTTCTTCTATGCCATAAAAGTGGCGCTTTTCGGTTTTAAAAATGTGCACAACCACATCAAAATAATCAAGAATAATCCAATCTGCAGATTCGAAACCTTCTTTATGACGTGGATCGGCCTGCGTGGCTTTATATATTTCTTTTTCTACACTATCGGCAATAGCTTTTACCTGCGTAGCAGAGTTTGCGCTCGCAATAATAAAGTAATCCGCTACTGAAGTATGAATATTTCTTAGATCTAACCGCACTATATCTTCTCCTTTTTTTTCTTGGATGCCATGTACGGCCAACTCAGAAAGGTATGTAGAAAGGGCTACTATTTTCTTTTTTACCATTAAAATGCTTTAATTTTGGAATTACAATAATATAAATTCAACACTTGCAAAATAACACTTTTTCGACACTATTTGTTGGTCAAAATTTAATCAAATTAAAAGAAGTTGATTCTACCAATAACTTTTTGAAAGATTTGGTGTCAAAATCCGAGCCATTAGCCGAAGGGACTGTAATTATGGCAGATAATCAGTTTGCGGGCAGAGGGCAGCAGGAAAGCGTTTGGCAAACCCAGGCAGGCAAAAACATCAGCACCAGTATTTATTTAAAGCCATCGTTTCTACCTTTAAATAAACAGTTTTACCTGAATATAGCGGTTAGTTTGGCTGTTAGCGATGCTTTATCCTGTTTTATACCAGAGGGAATAAAAGTAAAGTGGCCTAATGACATGTACTACAAGAACAAGAAATTAGGTGGAATATTGATTGAAAATACCCTGACAGGCACTTCCATCAGATCATCGGTAATTGGCATTGGTTTAAATGTAAATCAATCAGAATTTTCTGAAAGCATCAGTGAGCGTGCCACTTCGGTGATTCAAATTTTACAAAGAAATGTTCCTTTGATGGATATTATGATGAAAATATTCATGTTTATGGAAAAATACTACTTAATTTTGAGAGCAGGGAAATACAGTATTTTACAAAATGATTACCTTGCAAGGCTTTATAACTTCAATATTCCTGCGTTATATAAAAAAGATGGAGAACTTTTTGAAGGGATAATTAAAGGAGTTGAAGATGGTGGTAGGTTAGCTGTTGAGACCAATGAGGGATTAAAAACCTTTAACTTTAAAGAAATAGAATTTACACACACAAAATAAACACATAATGAAAAAAATCATCCTGATGCTTTCAATGGTACTTTTTACCATTGCCGGAGCATTTGCCCAAATCGAAAAACCCGTTACCTGGGCTTATTTCGCAAAAAAAACAAGTAAAACAGAAGCGGTTATATATTTAAAAGCCACTATTGACGACAGATGGCATATTTATTCGCAAAATGTTAAAGACGGTGGTCCTGTAAAAACCACTTTTACTTTTACTCCTTCAAAAGATTTTAGCCTGGTTGGCAAAACCATCGAGCCTAAAGCCATTGTTAAATACGAAAGCACTTTTAAAATGAACGTAAGTTATTTTGAAAAAGCAGTAATTTTTCAGCAAAAAATAAAATTGAACAAAGCCACTACAGCTGTTAAAGGCAAAGTAGAATTTATGGTTTGTAATGATAAACAATGCCTTCCGCCAGAAGAAGTTGAATTTAGCGTTCCCGTTAAATAGTTGATCTCAAAATATTTACAAACAGTCCCGAATTTTCGGGACTGTTTCTTTTTAAAGTAAAATCTATCTCCCGCATAGGTTTATAAAGAGCCGTTTATAAAATTATTCTTAATTTCACAGGCTCAAATACACACACAAAACACACAAATGAAAAAGGTTTTATTATTGTTACTAATGGCTGGCATGTTTATCGCATTGCCTGCTGTTAAAAGTTACGCTATTGTAACACAAGATACCACAACAACCGCACCTCCAGATGATATTGTTTTTACCGAAGTAGGTTCTGCACAGGATAGTGCGGCAAACAGCGCAGTAAAAACGGTTAATGATACGGTTAAAAAGGATACCGCCAAAGTAGAAAAAGCTTCGGTTGCTGCAAATGCTGCCCCGAAACAATCGCTATGGGTAACCTTTGGCTTAGGGCTGCTGGCTGGTATAGCTGCTTTTTTTCTTCCATGTATTTTTCCTATGGTTCCACTTACCGTTGGTTTTTTTACTAAAAGAGCCGAAAGCAGGGCAAAAGGAATCAGGAGTGCCATCATTTATGGTCTGTCCATCATTGTAATTTATGTTGGTTTAGGTGTAATTATTACCTTAATCTGGGGAGCGAGTGCATTAAATGAAATATCGACCGATGGATTTTTTAACATTTTCATCTTCTTTATACTGATTGTTTTCGGCGTATCTTTTTTAGGTGCGTTCGAAATTACCCTGCCAAGTTCATTTGTAAATAAACTCGATGCAAAATCGGATGCTAAAGGCTTAAGTGGGATATTTTTTATGGCTGCAACCTTAGCAGTTGTTTCTTTTTCGTGTACCGGACCGTTAATTGGAACCTCGTTGGTAGCCATCAATACCGATCTGCTAACACCTGTTATTGTCATGTTTGGCTTTTCGCTATCATTGGCGTTAATTTTTACCATGTTTGCCATTTTCCCAAGTTTAATGACGGGCTTGCCAAAATCTGGAGGATGGTTAAATTCAATTAAAGTTTTTCTTGGTTTTTTGGAGTTGGGTTTATCGTTGAAATTCCTTTCAACAGCAGATCTGGCTTACCATTGGGGAATATTGGACCGTGAGATATTCCTGGCCATCTGGATTGTACTAGCCTTAATTTTGGGCGTTTATTTATTGGGAAAAATCAAATTCTCTCACGATAGCGACCTTCCTTACGTTTCGGTACCAAGGTTGTTTATTGCAACGGCAACTTTTGTATTTGCCATTTATTTAATCCCAGGTTTGTGGGGTGCTCCTTTAAAAGCTGTAAGTGCATTGGTACCTCCGCTTTCTACCCAGGATTTTGTAATCGGACAGGATAGTGGTGGTGGATCAAGCCAAACTGCAGCACCTAACCATGCTAAACGTAAATATGCTGAATTCTTGCACATTCCGCATAATATTGATGGTTTTTTTGATTATCAGGAAGCATTGGCTTATGCCAAAGAAGTAAAAAAACCGTTATTTCTCGATTTTACCGGACATGGTTGTGTAAATTGCCGCGAAATGGAAGCCCGTGTTTGGTCGGACCCGAGAGTGCTTAAAAAGTTAAAAGAAGATTACATTGTGGTATCTCTGTATACAGATGACAAAACAGACCTTCCGGAAGCGGAACAGTTCGACTCGAAAATTTTAGGTACAAAAGTAAATACAGTTGGTAAAAAGTTTAAACATTTGCAGGCTGAAAGATTTAACACCATTTCGCAGCCATATTATGTACTTTTGGGTACCGATGAAAAAGAATTAGTTTCCCCTCCTATCGGAGTCGAATTTGATATAGATAAATATTTGCAATACCTGGATAATGGATTATCCGAATTTGCCAAGAAACAAACAAATGAATAAGATTAAAAACATTGGCGTTTTAACCTCTGGCGGCGATTCGCCAGGCATGAACGCTGCAATTAGGGCCGTAGTAAGGGCTTCTATTTATTATGATATCGAAGTAACCGGATTTATCCGCGGCTATGAAGGGCTGATTAACAATGATTTTATCCCTATGGACAGAAAGTCGGTAGCCAACATCATTCAGCGCGGAGGTACCGTTTTAAAAACCGCACGTAGTGAAGCTTTCAGAACTGTTGAAGGGAGAAAAAAAGCCTACGAAAACCTAAAAGCACAAAATATTGATGCATTGGTTGTAATTGGTGGAGATGGAACATTTACCGGAGCCAATATTTTTTCAAAAGAATTTGATTTCCCGATTGTAGGCCTTCCGGGCACAATAGATAATGATTTAGCTGGAACAGATTTTACCATCGGTTACGATTCTGCCATTAATACCGTTATTGATGCGGTAGACCGGATCAGGGATACAGCCGAATCGCATGATAGATTATTTATCGTTGAAGTGATGGGCCGTGATTCTGGTTTAATTGCTTTAAGAAGTGGAATTGGTGTTGGTGCAGAAGCCATCATGATCCCTGAGGCAAACATGAATGCAGATGATATTTTACACAAACTAGAACACAGCCGTAAAGATAAAGCCTCGAAAATTATTATTGTTGCCGAAGGTGATGATACGGGAGGTGCATTTAAAGTTGGTGAAATTTTGCAGGAAAAATACCCGCATTACGATACCAAAGTTTCGGTTTTAGGCCATATTCAACGCGGAGGTAAACCAACCTGTATGGACCGTGTACTGGCAAGCCGTTTAGGTGTTGCTGCAGTAGAAGGGCTAATTAGTGGCGAAAGTGGCGTAATGGCCGGACAGGTAAACCGCGAAATTATTTTTACCCCTTTCGATCATGCCATTAAACACATTAATGCCGAAAAAGTGAGTGCCAAATGGCTTAAACTCATCGATATACTTTCGTTTTAAACCGAAACAGGATATAAAAAGAAAAGTCTTTCCCGCACCGGAAAGACTTTCTTGTTTTTGCTTAGTTTTCGCAATAAGCAATTTCTTAATCTTCTAAAATTACGGCTGTGCCATTGGCGCTTACCATAAGCATGCTGCCGCCGCTACCTACCGTTTCGTAATCTAAATCTACGCCTACAATTGCATTGGCGCCCAAAGCGGCTGCGTATTGTTGCATTTCATTAACTGCGGTATCTTTTCCTTCACGCAGAACACGTTCGTAAGAACTCGATCTACCCCCTACTATATCCGTTATTCCTGCAAATAAATCCTTAAAAATATTTGCACCAATAATCGTTTCTCCGGTAACTAAACCGATATATTTTACAATTTTTCTGCCCTCAACTGTAGGCGTTGTGGTTACTAACATAGTTTTAGTTTTTATCATTAGAACATTTTTTTTTAGAAATGTTACAATTTTTAACAAATGCCCTTTTTAGTGTTTTTCACAGGTTTTAAACGGCTAAAATCAGGTGTTTAAAACAGGCTTCCGAAAATAAATTTATGAAATCGCTTGTGCTTTTGCATCACTATTAAAAATCATTGCTATGAGCACATCTAAAACCTTACTCATCCTTCCTTTATTATTGATGGCCCTTTTTGTGAAAGCACAAATGCCTGTATTAAAGGTACAACAGGCCGAAACTGCCGAACAGAAAGAAGCGGTTAAACTTAAAAAACTGAACATCGATGTACAGATAACAGGGAATATTGCCACAACGGTGATGACGATGACCTTTCACAATAGCAGTAACCGCATTTTAGAGGGAGAACTTACTTTCCCGATGCCTGAGGGAGTGAGCATTAGCCGTTATGCTTTGGACATTAACGGGAAAATGCGTGAGGCCGTACCTGTTGAAAAAGCAAAAGCAACTGAAGTTTTCGAAAGCATTGAACGCCGGCGTGTTGACCCGGGCCTGTTGGAAAAAGTTGAAGGCAATAATTTTCGCACAAGAATCTACCCTTTGCCAGCCAACGGTAGCCGAACTATTATTGTGGGTTACGAAGAAGAGTTGAGTTTTAACAGCGCAAATGTTTTAAGGTATCACCTGCCCCTGGATTATAATCAGGCCATTGAAAATTTCAGCTTAAAAACCACGGTTTTTGAAAGCATCATTAAACCAGAGCTTGGCGAGCAGCCCGATGGCAGCTTTGACTTAAAAGCCAGCGGAAATACCTACGTTGGCGAAATAAACAAAAGCAATTACCAGCCTAAAAATGGCCTCACCATTAATCTGCCAAAGCGGAATAACCTGCCCGAGGTGCAAATGCAAAAAGCATCTTCAGGTTATTATTTTCTGGTAAATGTTTTTCCTAAAATGGAGAGCCGGGAGCGTCAGTGGGCCAATCACATCGGCTTAATCTGGGATGTATCGTTAAGCGGGCTTCAACGCAATACCGAAAAAGAAATAGAATTACTGGATTTGATTATTAAACAAAAGCAAAACTTAACCATCCAATTGGGCCTGGTAAATAACGGCTTTAAAAATGCCGGAACTTTCGTTATCTCAAACGGCAACTGGGCAGCATTAAAAGATAAATTAAAGAACCTGGTTTACGATGGTGGTACAAATTTCAGTGCGATAAATGCAAAGTCGATTCTGGCAGATGAATATCTTTTATTTACTGACGGCTTATCTACCTTCGGAAAAAGCACCGTGAGTTTAAATAAGCCCGTTCATTGTATCAATACATCATTAAAGGCAGATTACAGCACCTTAAAATACATTACCTTAAAAACAGGCGGACAATTTGTAAACCTCAATTCTATTGCTGTTAATGATGCTTTTAAACAGTTAAATCAACAGAACCTTCAGTTTTTAGGAGTCAAAAATGGAAACAGCATCCGGCAAACCTACCCTTCAATGAAAGTAAATGTAAACGGGCATTTTTCTTTGGCAGGCATTATGAGCGATTTTAATACGGAATTTATACTGCAATTCGGATTTGGAAATACCGTGGTTGCCGAGCAAATGGTTCGGTTAAATGCTACAGAACACACTTTGAGTAGCATTGATGTAAGCCGCGTTTGGGCACAGAAGAAAATTGCCGAAATGGATATCCGGTACGAAGAAAACAAAGAGGATATCAGCATTTTAAGTAAACAGTTTGGTATTGTTACCCGCAACACCAGTTTAATCGTACTGGAAAATTTAGATGATTATTTGCGTTATGATATTGTGCCACCTGTTGAATTGCAACAGGCTTATAATGCCGTTTTAAAGCAGCGCAGAACCGATCTTTTAGAACACAGGCAAGACCTGATTAATGCTGCGGTAGCCATGACCAAAGAATTAAAAACCTGGTGGAACACCGATTTTAACTATAAAGAACCGGAAAAGAAAAAGGAAAGCTATCCTGATCCGGGACAAAGAGATGTAAAAGGCGATCCAACAGCAGATATTGTAATGAGCGAACCCACTGGTATCGCACCAAGACGGGAAGTTGCGAAAGCAGCCGAAGTAATCGTTCCTCCCATGCCGCAAGCTGTAGCTGCTGCCCCGCTTACCGGGGCCGCCAGCAGAGATAAAGAAACGAGTCAATTAAATGAGGTGGTGGTTGTAGGCTATGCCACACAGCGAAAAGCCTCTTTAACAGGAGCAGTAACAACTATTAGGGGAAATGTTTCGAGTGCTCTAGAGGGCAGGGTTGCAGGAGTGCAGGTAGGAAAAGCAGATGCCAAAAGAATTTCGCCCGTACCACCTCCACAACAGCCAGCCATTATGATCCCCGAATTTAAAAGTGATAAAGATTATATGAAAAATCTGGTTGGCAAACCGGATAGCGCTTACCAGGCTTATTTAAAAATGCGCCCGAAATACATTTCTACTCCAATGTTTTATTTTGATGTAGCTAATTGGTTTTACCAACAGAAAGACAGTGTGAGGGCATTAACTATTTTAAGCAATATTGCCGATTTAGATTTGGAAAATGCCGATCTCTATAAAACACTTGCTTACAAATTAAAACAAACGGGCAATTTTAAAGAAGAAATTTTTATTACCCAAAAGGTGTTGCAATGGCGCCCGATGGATGCACAAAGTTACCGCGATTATGCTTTGGCCCTGGCTGATGACGGACAGTACCAGTTGGCAATTGATAATTTATACAAAGTGCTTACCCAAAGTTATAACGCCCAGATTGCCGACAGAGACCAGGGGATTGAAGAGATTGTAATTTCAGAAATAAATAACCTTATTGCAAAACATGGCAATAACATTAATTCTAAGGGAATAGATAAACGTTTAATCCAGCCTTTGCCTGTGGATGTACGTGTGGTACTTAACTGGAATAAAAATGATACCGACATCGATTTGTGGTTAACCGATCCTACTGGCGAAAAAGGCTTTTATGGTAACTCGAGAACCAAAATTGGTGGAAGGATCAGTAACGATTTTACCTCGGGTTATGGCCCGGAGCAGTTCATGATCAAAAAAGCGATTAAAGGGAAATATAAGATAGAAGTGAATTATTACGGCGACAGGCAGATCAACATCAGCGGGCCAACAACGGTAACGGCTGAGATTTACACCCGTTATGCAACCGGCAAACAGCAGAGAAAAGTAATTGTGCTACCACTGGCTGCCGGAAGCGGTGGCGGAAATTTTGTTGGGGAGTTTAACTTTTAAATATATTCATAGGGGGTCGACTTAAGTCGACCCTATGAATACAATATTATAGCAATAAGCCCGCTACCTCTTCCCAGGTATTTACACGCTCATATTCTGTTATCAGTAAATTATGTGGCGAGGTAAACAATAATGGCCTGCCGTCAAAATTTACAAAGTTTTTGATTCGGTCGTCGATAATGATGTCGACGTTTACAATTTTATTTCCGCAGAACATAATGTGCTGCCAATCAATAAAAGGGAAATGTTCGGCCATCCAATCGTATTTATCCACCAGTGAGTTACGAAATTCCATTGCCGCGGAAACGATATAAACATCATATTTTTCCTGCAATGCCTTAATTACCCGCTGGCTATCTTCAATTACTTCAAGATCGCGGAAAAATCCGGGCTCATTAATGTACTCGAACCATTTTTGGTTTACTTCCCGGGGCACATGGTGATAAATTTCATTTCCGGCATCGATCTTTAAATCAAGCGGAACATTAAAATCACGGTTATATAATTTAATAAACTTTCCAACGGCATCGGCAATCACCTCGTCCATGTCAATCGCAATTCTTTCCATTTTGTAGCTGCAAATATTTTGGTGCAAATATCCTTAAAACAAAGAATTTAAACTATGTTTTTAATTTCCAGTATTTTAGTTATCTTTGCAGCCCCGCAGCATGAAGCTCCGGGAACTATGTTGAATACATAAATACAAAAGAAAATGGCAACTAAAATCAGATTGCAAAGATTCGGTAAAAAAGGGAAACCTTTTTTCCACGTTGTGGTAGCAGATTCCCGCTCTCCACGTGATGGTAAATTTATTGAGCGTTTAGGTTCTTATAACCCAAATACCAATCCTGCAACCATCGAAATTAACTTCGAAAAAACTTTAGCCTGGGTTAACAATGGTGCAGAACCAACTGATACTGCCCGTGCTATCCTTTCTTACAAAGGTGTTTTATACAAAAAACACTTAGAAGGTGGTGTTAAAAAAGGTGCTTTAACTCAAGAACAGGCAGATGAAAAATTTGCAGCCTGGTTAGATGCTAAATCAGGTAAAATTTCTGGTAAATCAGAAGGTTTAGCAGCTTCTAAAGCTGACTTACGTAAAGCAGCTTTAGCCGCAGAAGCTAAGAAAAAAGAAGATAGAGCAGCAGCTATCGCAGCTAAAAATGCACCAGTTGCAGAAGAGGTTGTTGAAGAAGAAGCTACTGAAGAAGCACCAGCAGTTGAAGCTGAGGCAACTGAAGCAACTCCTGCAGCAGAAGCTACTAAAGAAGAAGGAGCAGAATAATTTTAATTATTCTGACTTGTTAAATAGCGTTCCGGATATTCGGAACGCTATTTTTTTAACTAAAAATGTCATCCTGAGGTACGAAGGATCTGTTTCATCGCTTTCAGATCCTTCGTGCCTCAGGATGACAATGTAATAATATGAAACACGAAGAAGCATTTTACATAGGTTACGTTACCAAAACGCGGGGTTTAAAAGGAGAAGTTCAGGTATTTTTCGAATTCGACGATTATGAGCAGCTGGAATTTGATGTTGTTTTTGCAGATATGAACGGTAAACTGGTTCCCTATTTCGTGGCATCAGCAAAATTACAGGCCAATAAAACAGGTTATTTTAACTTTGATGATGTTGACCATATTGATAAGGTACAGCCCTTATTGAAAAAGAAACTTTACCTTCCGATTGCCCAAATGCCTGAGAGAGATGAATCTGAGTTCTTCTATACCGATCTTAAAGGTTTTATAGCTGTTGATGAGACGCTTGGCGAGCTGGGAGAAATCACTGAGGTAAATGAATATCCGCAACAGTTTGTCGCTACGGTTATTTATCAGGAAACGGAAGTCCTTTTTCCGTTAAATGAAGATTTTATTGTCGAAATTGATGATGAGGAAAAAATCCTGATGCTTGATCTGCCTGAGGGTTTATTGGATATCTATTTAGAAAATTAAAAGACTATTTTTCCAAGTTTAGAAGCAAAATCGCCAAGGTCGGTTAAGTTGGTATTCGATAATATAATAATGCTGACATTATGATTTAAGTAATGGAACCAGACACAGTTGGCACCTTGTATTCTTCCGTATCGTTCCATTCTTTTATATTTTTGATTACTTCCTTTGTAATCTCTTATCCAAACGCTGTATCCATAATCATCGAGGCCAGGGGTTAATAGTTGATTTAGGGTTTGCTGCTTGATAAGTTGATAACTAAAAAGAGCATCATTAAATTTTATCAAATCCGCTGTGCAGGAATACATTGCACCTGCAGAAGAAAAATCTTCTACATAGATGGGTATATTTGGAATTAGTTTAAAATCTTTTCCTTTATAATAAGCTGTAGCAAGGTTCGGTATTAATTTATAGTGATTAATTATACCAGAATTATTCATGTGTAAAGGAATCAGAATTTGTTCCTCTAAGATTTGTTCAAAAGGTTTTTTATATATGATTTCCAGAATTCTACCTAGAATCATGTATTCTCCATTGTTGTAATCAAACTTTTCTCCGGGTTCGTTAATAAGAGGATTTGAACAAAAATTATCTACGATCTCCTCTAAAGTATATGGCCTATGATAAAAACCAATCCCATATCTCATAAAATTAGCATCTGAGGCCGTATCTGTATTTTTCATTCCAGATGTGTGATTTAGTAATTGACGGATGGATACTTTTGAGCCGCTCTCACCCTTATAAGAGGGTAAATAGGTGTTTATTTTTTTATCAAGATCAATTTTTCCTTGTTCCATTAGTTGGAGAATCAAAACTGCTGTAAATGTTTTTGTAATAGAACAAATTTGATATTTTGTGTCATTTTTAACTGGTAAATTAAATGAACGTTCCGCCACTCCGAAACTTTGATGATAAATAATCTTTGCATCTTTTTTTATCAAAATGGTTCCATTGAACTGATGATGATTTGCATAATCAACAGCGAAATTTTTAACGTTTTTAGATTGAGCTGGCAGATTATAGTTAAAAATAAAAATGGAAGAAAATAGCAGAAAATATTTCATCAAGGTTTGGATTAATTTCTACTATATGACGTGCAGCATCATTTTATGTTACAATTAAGGAAAAGCAATAAAATGCGCTTTCACGCTAAAATTCGACTTCAGGCTAAAGACTTCGCGCTAAAGGCTTACCTTTGCAACATGCGTTTCGATATCATAACAGTTCTGCCGGGTTTACTAGAAAGTCCGTTTGCCCATTCTATTTTACAGCGGGCCCAAAAAAAGGGTATTGCCGAAATTGTGGTGCATAATTTACGTGATTATGCCACCAATAAACAAAAAAGTGTAGACGATTATCAATATGGTGGCGGCAGCGGCATGGTAATGAGCATCGAACCCTTTGCGGCATGTATTGAAAAACTACAGGCTGAGCGAGAATACGACGAGATTATTTTTATGAGTCCGGATGGTGTTACCTTAAATCAAAGTACTGCCAACGAACTTTCCATCAAAAAGAACATCATTATTTTGTGCGGGCATTATAAGGGCATAGATCAGCGCATACGCGATATCTTTGTAACCAGGGAGATATCGGTTGGTGATTATGTTTTAAGCGGAGGTGAGCTTCCTGCTGCCATCGTGGTAGATGCTGTGGTGCGTTTAATCCCTGGTGTTTTAAATGATGAGACTTCTGCCCTGTCTGACAGTTTTCAGGGAGATTTGCTTGATGCTCCGGTTTATACCCGCCCGGCCGATTGGCGCGGACATAAAGTGCCCGATGTTTTATTAAGCGGCCACGAGGCGAAAGTGAACGAATGGAGACACGAACAGGCCTTAGAGCGGACTAAAACCCGCCGTCCTGACCTTTTGGAATAGAAGCATTTAACACAATCAAATGTGGAATTCATAAAGAATGTGGAAAAAATTAAAATAGGTTTTTTTTTCTCAAAAATAATCCCTAATATTGCAATCCGATTTTCACGGGATGAAATATCGATTTAATAGCTTAAAATCATGGATTTAGTAAAATTTGTTGAAGAGCAGGCCATCGCGAAAAAAGATTTTCCTGCGTTCAAGTCTGGCGATACAGTGAGCGTACACTATAAAATTCGCGAAGGTAATAAAGAACGTGTTCAAATTTACCAGGGTGTTGTAATACAACGTAACAGTGCAGGTGCTAACGAAACCTTCACCGTACGTAAAATGAGCAACGGCGTTGGTGTTGAGCGTATTTTTCCTTTTAGTTCTCCAAACATTGAGAAAGTAGAAGTAAATAGCTATGGTAAAGTTCGTAGAGCGAAATTGTTCTATTTACGTGCTTTAACTGGTAAAGCTGCTCGTATCAAATCATTGAGAAAATAATATTCTTTATTATAAGATATAGCCTTCACGATTAATTTCGTGGAGGTTTTTTTGTTTATACCTTTGTTAAATGTTAGATTCTACTTTTTTCGACCAGGTTTTTTGGGGCAATACTGTAAAAGCCTATTTTCTTTTCGGAGGGATATTATTTTTAGGCCTGGTATTTAAAAACATTGTTTCTAAGCTGTTAAGCAGGTTGCTGTTCAGGCTTTTCAGAAATTTCTCTAACCAATCGCATAACGATGCCTTCGTGGCTTTGCTGGTAAAGCCGATTGAGATTTTTATCCTGTTATCTACCCTTTACCTTTCCATTAACCAATTAAAACACCCTTTAGAAGTAGCTGTATTCCATTACAGTAAATTAATTGGCAAAACCAAGGAATTAATCCCGGTAACCATTGGCGATTGTGTAGACCGGATTTTCCTGTTTATGATTATCCTGTCGTTTTTCTGGATTGTTTTAAGGATTATCGATTTTATCAGTCATGTGCTGCTGTACAAAGCTTCTCTAACCGAAAACAAGGCAGATGATCAACTGGTACCTTTTTTAAAGGAATTATTTAAAACCATCGTCATTTTTATAGGCTTTTTTACCCTTTTGGGCTTCGTTTTCGAAGTGAATGTACTCACGCTGATTACCGGCTTGGGTATTGGTGGTATTGCCATTGCTTTGGCCGCTAAAGAAAGTTTGGAAAACCTGATCGGATCATTCACTATCTTTTTAGATAAGCCTTTCACCGTTGGCGATCTGGTAAAGGTTGATGGTGTGGAAGGAACTGTAGAAAAGGTGGGTTTCAGGAGTACAAGGATCAGAACTTCCGAAAAAACGATGGCTACCTTACCCAACAGGGGTATGATAGATGGGGTATTGGAAAATCTTTCGTTAAGAAACTCACGCAAAGTATCTTTTGTTATCGGGCTTACTTACGAAACGAGTTCGGATTCGCTAAGAAAAATTATTTCCGAAATAGAAAGTTATATCAATAACCATCAGGGTACAAGTGACGATGGGAATGCCTCATTTAAGAGTTTTGGCGATTCAGGCCTGAATGTAGAGGTTAATTATTTTGTAACGGAGCTTAATGCTACACAATTCCTTAAAATCAGGCAGGAAATTAACCTCGAGATTATGGATATCGTAGTTCGGAATAAATCAGATTTTGCCTACCCAACACAACGTTTAATCAGCGACAGGCCGCTTAACAATGCCACAGAAAAAGAAGTGGGCAATGATGCTACGGATTAGTTCTGATCCCGTGGTTTGTGTTTCCACAAACCGCTGCATAAATTAAAGAAATTCCCATACAGAAGGTGTAATGGATAAGGATAAAAGTTGCTTTTTTTGGAAAACAAAGCCTGTAGAAATGATTAAAGTTTGTTCCTGCTATCCACTCCAAGTCCTCCTCCGATGAAAAATCGGGATCGGGGCTTTCCGTTGCTATCAGGTTTAGGTGGCGGTTTTGGTGTTTCAAAATATGAGCCTTTCCATTTCACGATCGTAGCAAAATCCATGGTCTGTGTCCTCACAGACCACCGCGTTAACCAAATGATAATAAAAACAAAAAGCCGGTTTAGCATAAACTAAAACGGCTTTTTCTGTATTTTTTTAATGTCCTTAGCTTAAAGTTGCCAATGTGGTGATTCCACCTTTTACAACCTGATTAAGTTCTACGTTCACTTTGGTGCCTACCGGAAGAAAAACATCAACCCTCGACCCGAATTTGATAAAGCCAAACTGCTCTGTTTGAATTACCTGATCGCCTTCTTTTACGTACCATACAATTCTGCGGGCCAAAGCACCTGCAATCTGGCGGAATAATACCGGCGTACCGTTTTTATGCTCTACAACTGTGGTTGTACGTTCGTTTTCGGTAGAAGATTTAGGGTTCCAGGCTGCAAGGTATTTTCCCGGGTGATATTTGAAAAATTTAACCACTCCTGAAATAGGGTTACGGTTAATGTGCACATTTACCGGCGACATAAAAATAGACACCTGTAAACGTTTATCTTTAAAGTATTCGCCTTCTTCGGTTTCTTCAATTACCACAACTTTACCATCTGCAGGACAGATCACCAGGTTTTCTCCTGAAGAGAAACTGCGGCTTGGGTTACGGAAAAACTGCAGTACAATGATAAATAGTGCAGCCGAAAAAATATAAATAAACCAGCGCAGCCAGGTTATGTCGTGATATTTATAATCAACAACAGCGTTGATGACGAAAATAAACAATACGCTCAGGGCAATGGTGGTGTAACCTTCTTTATGTATGGTCATTGTGTTAAAAATTATTGGGCAAAGGTGCGAAAAATAAATTAATCCAATCTAATAATTATGCCTCAGTTGCTCTATAAATGTCGGTTAAGTTCCGGCCCAGGCCATTATAATCTAAGCCATAACCTACAACAAATTCGTTAGGTATTTCAAAACCAACATATTCCAGTTCTTCAATTTCGTACTTCAGGGCACTTGGTTTTAGCAAAAGAGAGCTTACTTTAACCGATGCCGGATTTTTTTCTTTAATTGTTTTTAAAATGTGGGTTAAAGTTAAGCCGGTGTCAACAATATCTTCTACAATAATGATGTCCCTTCCTTCAATATTTTCAGGCAGTCCGATCAGTTCTTTCACATTGCCAGAACTTGATGTGCCTTCATAAGAGGCTACACGCATAAAAGCAACTTCGCAGGGTACGTTGATTTCTTTGATCAGATCGGCCATAAATAAAAAGCTGCCGTTCAGTACGCCGATAAATAAAGGGCATTTGCCTTCATAATCAACATTCATCTGGATACCCATCAAACGGATCCGTTTATTTAAAGTGTCGTTTTCTAAAAATATCTCAAACTCTTTATCCTCTACTTTTATTTTGTGCATGCTGCATTAGATGGTTAATTGTATAAATTGGTTAACTGGTTAATTGTTGTGGCAACCGCCAACTGAAAATTGTGAACTACAAACTGATCTTGGTTAATCGTTTACCCTTCTACTGCGCTCAGTGGGTTAACTGGTTAATTGTTGAGTTAACTAAAAACTGTAAACCGTCAATTGTAAAACTGAGAACCGGCTACTACTGCTCATTCTTCTCCAGTTCCTTTTGCCGCCTGCGTTCTTCCCTGCGTTCCTGCCTTAACTGTTTTTTGGTTTTAGTGGTATCGGCAGGGGTACCTGCAGGTTTGGCTACGGTAGTATCTTTTTTAGATCCGCCACCAAATAAGCGTTCAAAGAAACTTTTATTTTTATCGTGCACAATTACAACCGGTAAACCATCGCCATCATCATCAAACGCGGTGGTATCTACCACAGCGGTATCAGGTGCTAAATAGCGGCGTAGTCCTTCTCTCAGGCGAACGTTATAAAAACCATAACCTGAGGTATCACTTGGTGTTAAACCTTTTCTGGCCATAATATTTCCCATAAACCTGAAATAATTAAACATATAAGGTTTCAGGCTACCGTCGGCCATAAACTTGTACATCGATGCTTTTGGTTTAGGCACAATACTGGCCAAAAACAATCCATCGCCGATGGTTAAATCGGCTGGTTGTTTCCCGAAATAATATCTTGATGCCTCTCCTATCCCATAAATGTTCTGGCCAAGCTCCATAATGTTGAAATACACTTCAAGCATGCGTTGTTTACTAATCAGGTGGTTATGTTCGATAAGCCAAACGATTAAAATCTCTTCGGCTTTACGGGCCAAAGTTTTCTGACGGCTTAAATAAACGTTTTTAACCAGCTGCATGCTGATGGTACTGCCGCCACGTTTAAATTTCTTTTCTTTAAAGTTTACCGCAATCGATTTCCGGATTGATTCTTCAACGAAACCATTGTGTGTAAAAAAAGATGGATCTTCTGCCGTTAAAACTGCATTAATGAAGTTTTTGGATATGGCAGATAATGGTGTAAAGTTCGGGTTAGATGGGCCAATGGTAATATCACGCATCGGTTTGCCGTATTCGTAGGGCGTGTAAACAAAGGTATTGTTGATTTTTTGCAGATTTGTTTTTCCCCACTGCACAATTTTAAAATCAACGGGCGTTAAGGTCGAATTAAAACGGACACTATCAGGTATTTTGGTATCCAGGTAAAAATTGAGGTTGTATTTTACCTTTCCCTGTACTTTTAATCCTTCCAGCGATTCGAACAAACCTTGAGGAAAAGCATCTAAAATACTTTGCGCATCCTGTTCTTCGGCCCTTAACTTTAACTCGTAAATCTTATTTTTGCCTAAAGTGTATTTAACGAAAGGATGTATCTGCGCATTTTTAAGGTAAGCCGTAGATGAACTGTCTAACGCAATATAATTTGGGCCAACCAAAATATCGGCATCCAGTTTTGCACTTTGTACGATAATATCATTTGAGGCAATACGCGGCTGGTTGATCAGCATGTTTTTTACAGACCAGGAGCCCGATATTTTGTAATCATCGCCACTGTATTTTGCATTTTTAAGTTCAGTTTGCAGGGTGTCGAAACTGAGTTTTGCGTGCAGCTTATTGTTTAAATAGGGTAATTCGAGTTTTTTGCCGTCAGCGTAAGCCATAAAGCGCAACTCTTTACTTCCAGGATTTACATAACCATCTACATGCCAGGTAGCTTCGCCATTGTTCACATTTATGGCCGATTTTAAATCCCCACCATCGATTGTAGCCATGGTGGCAAAACTTAATTTAGCGGTATCATGATCATTCAGTTTAAAAATCATGTTTTGCACATCCATGTCATCAGGGATTTTATACAAAACCTGGTTAAGGATGTTACTGGCTATTTCTGATAAATTAACTTTCCCTTTAGTTTCGGTGCTGTCTTTTTTCTTCCTTTTTAAGATAAAATCGATGTTGGTAGTCGAATCTTTAAGCACTACGCTTACAAAACCTTCCTTCAGTTTTACTTCCGAAAACTTCACATTGCCAAAAATGAGTGGAAAAAGTTTTACACCAACACTTAGCTCTCCGATGTTGGAAAGCGTATCGCGCTCTTTTGGAACGACAGAAATATTGGTCATTTTTACGGTGCTTAAGCCTGTAAATCCGGCTGATCCGATTTTAACTTCCAAACCGTAATCTTTATCGGCTTTGGCAATTGCCTTTGCGACCATTTTTTTAAGAAGGGCTTCCCTTTTGCTATAAGCTACGGCACCCAAAGCAATACAAACAACTAAAAAAACACCTAAAACCCAGGCTCCGATTTTTAAATATTTTTTGGGGATCTTAATTTTTGGTATTCGCATATAGTCGTTAAAATGGTTAATTGCTTAAACGTAACAATTAAATGTTTATTTCGTGTTAAAATTACAGTTAAAAAGCCTAAATAAAAGTATTTATGGCTATGTTTTGTTAATTTTGAATTTAAATTAATACAATGCAGATTAGCCCGCAACAAGTTTTAGATGCGCTTAAAAATGTTGAAGATCCGGATCTTAAAAAAGACCTGGTAACCCTGAACATGATTAAGGATTTACAGATAGCAGATAACCACGTCAATTTTACATTAGAGCTTACTACGCCTGCATGCCCGATGAAGGAAATGCTGAAAAATGCCTGTACAAATGCCATTAAACATTTTGTATCGCCAACGGCAGAAATAACAATCAATGTAACATCCAGGGTTACCCAGCCAACCAACTCATCTTCACTAGATAACATCAAAAACATCATTTTGGTTTCATCAGGTAAAGGCGGTGTGGGTAAATCTACCGTATCAAGCAATCTGGCTGTGGTATTGGCCAGGGATGGTGCTAAAGTTGGTTTGATTGATGCCGATATTTATGGTCCATCGGTACCTACCATGTTCGATCTGGTTGATGCCAAACCAGGCGCAGAAGAAACTGCAGATGGCAAAACGAAAATTTTACCGATCGAAAAATACGGGATCAAACTATTATCCTTAGGCTTTTTTGCTGATCCCGGGCAACCGGTGCCCTGGCGTGGCCCCATGGCTTCTAACGCAGTAAAACAATTATTTAATGATACGAACTGGGGAGAACTGGATTATCTGATCGTAGATCTTCCTCCTGGTACCGGCGATATCCACATTACCATTACGCAGAGTTTCCCGATTTCGGGAGCGGTTGTGGTTACCACGCCACAACAGGTTGCTTTGGCCGATACACATAAAGGGTTGGCCATGTTCAGGATGCCCGGAATTAATATCCCGATTTTAGGTGTTATTGAAAACATGTCGTATTTTACACCTGCAGAACTGCCGGATAATAAATATTACATTTTTGGTAAAGGTGGTGGTACGGAACTTGCAGCACGTTTTGATGTGCCGTTTTTGGGAGAAATTCCGATTATACAGAGCATTTCTGAAGCAGGCGACAAAGGAAAACCGGTGGCATTGAACCAAAATCCTTTGCTGGATGGCATATTTGGCGATATTGCAAGTAAGATTGCACAGCAGATTTCCATCAATAACGCGCAAATGGTGAATTGCTAAAAAATTACTATTTTTATAACCTTAAAAAATATATAATGAATTTAACAGAACAAGTAGAACAGGCATTGGAAACCATCAGGCCATATTTAAAGGCCGACGGAGGTGATGTTTCTGTTGAAGAAATTACATCAGAAGGAACGGTAAAACTTAAGCTTTTGGGTAACTGCGGGTCATGCCCGATGAGTTTTATGACCATGAAATCGGGTATAGAACAGGCAATTATGAAAGCTGTTCCACAGATCACTTCGGTAGTTGCCGTAAATATGGCAGAGCAAGAGTAAGCTTTAACACTATTTAACTAGAAAGTTTTATTTTAAAAATTACTTTTGTCTTAATGAGATATTGTATTACCCTGATTTGCCTAATTTTTTCCATAACCGCTTTTGCACAACAGAAGCCGGTACAGGATAAACTCATCCAGTTTTCAGGGATTATTACCGATATCGATAGCTCAAATGTAATACCTTACGTAACCATCACCAATCTTTCTGCAAAGAGTAAAAGGGTTGGTGCCGATTACAGGGGATACTTTACTTTTATTGTTAACCCGGGCGATACGATCCTTTTTACCGCCATCGGTTACAAAAAATTCTCAACCGTAATACCGCAAAGTACGCCGGATAGCAAATATACCATTATGGTTAAACTAAAAGCAAATGTGATCGATTTACCTTCGGTACGTGTTTTTCCATGGGCTACTACAGAAGAATTTACCCGCGAGTTTTTATCGATGAAACTGGCGGATGATGATATGGCCATTGCCAAAAAGAACCTTTCGCGTTCATCAATCGATGGGTTGATCCAAACGCTGCCACGTGATGGTCAGGAAATCGGCAGTCAGAATTACCGCTATAATTTTGACAGAATGGTGAATAAGAACATGGTTCAAACCAATCCACTACTTAATCCTTTCGCCTGGGGCAAGCTGATGCAGCAGATCTTTGATGGCGATAAGAGCAGAACGAATTAGTCTGGAGTCTTAAGTCCGGAGTCCTTAGTCTTGGATGCAGCGGACAGTTTTATTTAGCAATACATTTTATTCTTGATTCAGATTTTTGCGCATTCCGGAAAGATTTGAAAGCTGTTTTTTAAGTCTCAAAGATAAAACTGTTGGTTCATGGAGACACGAACCAAGACGCGTGATAATTCTGTTTACTTCCATAAGTCCATCATCTAGACTGAAGCGTAGCGGAATGGAGAGATCTATTTGGTTAGATTTCTCGACGTCATTGCATTTTTTGTCATTGCTAATTTCAATAGAAAAGTCGTCATTGCGAGGCACGAAGCAATCTTAAAACGATCGCTAACAGCGTTCGCATTAAGATTGCTTCGTCGGCTGAAAAGCCTTCTTGCAATGACGAGACCTCACAGCTGAAATAAATTAAGTATGATGATATGGCAGAGAATCATTCAAATTAAAAAAAGGGAAAACGTTTCCATTTTCCCTCTTACATCTTCCTTCAAAACCTATCTTTTCTTGCTCTTGTTCGGAAACTTCATTTTGTAATCTGTTTTGATATTTCCTTTCGAAATGGCATCCAGTTTACTTTTTAGCATTGTTTTGCGGAGTACACTTACTTTATCAGTAAATAATTTACCTTCAATGTGGTCATATTCATGCTGGATTACGCGTGCCGGCATTCCGTCAACATCATCGGTATGTTCTACCCAATTTTCGTCGAAATAAGTAATCTTGATATTAGGCTTACGCATGATGTTTTCACGGATATCAGGAATGCTTAAGCAACCTTCGTTAAAGCTCCAGGCTTCACCGGTTTCTTCCAGAATCTCTGCATTGATAAATACTTTTTTGTAACCAGGTTTGCCATCTTCATCTTCACCAGTATCTACAATAAACAAACGGATCGGTAAACCGATCTGTGGCGCAGCAAGGCCCACACCATTGGCGTAATACATAGTGTCGAACATATCGCTGATCAATTGTTTTAATTCCGGATAATCTTTATCGATATCGGTTCCTACCTTTTTTAAAACAGGATCTCCGTAAGCTACTATTGGTAATTTCATTGTATTGTATTTTATGTCGTCCGTCATTGCGAGGTACGAAGCAATCTTAAAGCGCTGGGTGAACTAGCGATTGTTGTAGGATTGCTTCTTGCCTCGCAATGACGAAAAAAGTCAAGCAATGCAAATTGCATTTTTTTACAAAAATAACAATTATTCCTCTATTGGGCAGAAAGTAAAGATATTCAGTTGATCAATATCTAAAACTTCGTGTACCACATCAGCCATTTGCGTGGTGGTAACGGCATTAATTTTCTCAAAAACCGTCTCCAGCGGGTCTATTTTATCATGATCGATCAGGCTTTTGGCCATCGAAATGATTAAACCGATCCTGTTTTCTTCTCCTAAGGCAATCTGTCCGATAAATTTGTTTTTGGCTTTTTGCAGTTGCAACTCATTTAAAGGTTTTTCTTTAAGTTTCCTGATCTCTTTAAAGATTAAAGAGAGTGCCTTTGTCTGTTTTTCCTTATCGGTGCCAAAGTAAATGGAAAAAATGCCGGTATCGTGTAACGGCGAGAAATTAGATTCGATGGTATAAGCAATTCCGTATTTTTCCCTGATTTGTAAGTTTAAAACCGAGCTCATCCCATTACCGCCAAAGTAATTGTTAAGCAGCATTAAAGGAACTTTCTGCGATTGGTAAGTAGAATATGCCTGTGTGCCCAAAATACAGTGTGCCTGCATAATCGGTTTGTAAATGGTGGTGTTGCTTTGTGGAAGAATGCCTGGTTTAATCCTTTTTTTATCCGGATTATTCTCTTCAACATCAGCAAAATATTTGCTTCCTTTGGTTATAACACTGTTTAAAGTATAATTGCCTAAAACGGCCACAACAATTTCGTTGGTGCGGTAATTGGCCTTTCTGAAATTGATCACATCCTCACGGGTAAAATTTTGAACGGATTCTGTTGTGCCTAAAATATTGTTCCCCAATGCATGACCAGCAAAAAGCATATCTTCAAAATCATCATTAATGGCTTCTTCGGGCTGATCGAGGTAAGAAGAAATTTCATCCAGGATAACGCTTTTTTCTTTATCCATTTCTTCTTCTGGAAAAGTAGAATGGAACATGATATCGTTAAAAAGATCTAATGTTCTATCCAGATATGGATTTAAAAATGAAGCATGTACACAGGTATATTCTTTTGTGGTATAGGCATTTAAATCGGCCCCAACACTCTCCAAACGGTTTAAAATCTGGTTAGTGCTGCGTTTTTCGGTCCTTTTGAAAATTAAATGCTCAATAAAATGAGCTAAACCCGCCTTATTTTCGGGTTCATCGCGAGATCCGGTATTGATAATGATGCAGGCGTGAGATATGGCTGAAGCCGAAGGCACATGCAGTAAGCGTATGCCGTTTGGCAGGGTGTGAACATTGTATTCCATTGAAAGGCAAAGATAAGGCTAATTGCTTACAAAGCCTCTGTATCGGGGTATTGCAATTGTAAAGCGGAAATCAATTTATCCTTAGTTGGCCTTTTTAGTACTAGAAAAACAAAATTAGCGAGGCCAAAAATTAAGAAGAACGAATTATGTGTCATAAAAAAACCTACAATATTAAAAAGTGCACCGCCTTCTAAAAGTGCTGAACTGATGATAAAGGCACTTTGGTACATGTTGATTTTGGTATCGGCAGTGGCAGATTTATCAATTTTGGTAATGAGATTTCTGTAAAAGAATATGCTTCCGGATATGGTAATCAGCCCCATAATTGGAAATATCGGGTTAAAAGGCGAAGTAGTTTTTGGATTGGCATCAAAAAACATGATTTCGCGGTTAAGAAAAATGGTTACCAACGCGAAGAGGAAAACGCCTGAGCATAAAGCAAGGTGGATAATTTGGAGTGTTTTTAGTTTGGTGTTCATGATATTGTTTAAGGTTTTTAATTAGATCCCGTCATCTCGACCGTAGCGGAGAGATCTATCTAGACAGATTTCTCGACTCCATTGCATTCCGCTCGAAATGACGAGGTTAATGTATTTACTTCTCTATCCCCTCTAACGAGAATAAAAAGGCCCAGCGTAATGCCACATCTTTTAAATAATCGAAACGGCCTGATGCGCCTCCATGGCCAAATTCCATATTGGTTTTAAGTAGCAGTACATTTTTATCGGTTTTGGTTGCCCTTAATTTGGCTACCCACTTGGCCGGCTCAAAATACTGTACCTGACTATCGTGCAGCCCGGTTGTAACGAGCATGTTCGGATAGGCTTTTTTCTCTACATTTTCGTAAGGTGAATAGCTTTTCATATAATCATAAGCCGCTTTTTGCTTCGGGTTTCCCCATTCATCAAATTCGTTTGTGGTGAGCGGAATGCTTTCATCCAACATGGTATTAACTACATCCACGAAAGGAACATCGGCAATTACACCATTCCATAAATCAGGTGCCAGGTTTACAACGGCACCCATTAATAAACCACCGGCGCTACCACCATGGGCATATAAATGGCCTTTCGAGGTGTATTTCTGATCAATCAAATATTCCCCTGCCGCAATAAAATCGGTGAAGGTGTTTTTCTTTTTCATCAGTTTTCCGTCTTCGTACCACTGGCGACCCATTTCCTGTCCGCCACGGATATTGGCGATGGCAAATACAAAGCCCCGATCTAACAAGCTCAAACGCGGAGATGAGAAATAAACATCAGAATTTGCACCATAAGATCCATAACCATACAGCAATAAAGGCGATTTCCCATTCTTTTCAAAACCCTTTTTATAAACCAAAGCAATCGGAACTTTAGTGCCATCTTTCGCGTTTGCAAAAACACGCTCGGTTACATAATCTTTAGGGTTATATCCACCCAAAACTTCCTGCTGTTTCATTAGTTTCTGGTCTTTTTTGATCAGGTCGTAATCGTAGGTAGAATTTGGCGTTGTTAATGAGGTATAAGCATAGCGCAAAGTAGTGCTGTTATATTCAGGATTAGCACCAACACCGGCATCGTAAACAGGCTCATTAAACTTGATGTAATAATCGCTTTTGTCTTTTTTAAGTACACGAAGCTCGGTCAGGCCGTTTTTGCGTTCGGATAAAACAGTAAAATCTTTAAATTCTTCAACACTTTCCAATAAAACATCAGCACGGTGCGGAATTACCTCTGTCCAGTTTTCCTTCTCCGTTTTATCCAGCGGACATTCCATTAAGCGGAAATTTCTGGCATTCCAGTTGGTCCGAATCAAAAATTTGCCATCAACAGGCATTACATCATACAATACATCTTTTGATCGCGCTGCAAAAACTTTAAAAGGATTTTCAGGATGGTCGGCATCTACTATTTTATATTCTGATGTAAGCGTTCCCTGTGAAGCAATAAAAATATACCTGCCGTTTTTCGATTTGCCTACGCCTATGTAGTTGGTATTATCTTTCTCATCGTAAACTATAACATCGCTTTTAGCATCTGCACCGAGTACATGTTTCTTGATTTTTTCGCTTAAGAGCGTAACCGGATTTTTTGAAGTGTAAAAGAATGTTTTATTATCGTTGGCCCAGGCAACGCTGCCTTCGGTATTGGTGATGGCATCTTTTAAAATTTCGCCCGTTTCTAAATTTTTAATGTTTATGGTGTACTGACGGCGTGAAACCTGATCAACCCCAAAGGCTAAAAGTTTATTGTCAGGGCTGATGCTAAAACCGGTTGCGCTGTAATAGGCATGTCCTTTTGCAAGCTGATCTACATCCAATAAAATTTCTTCAGCTGCTGATAAATTTCCTTTTTTGCGGCAGTATTTAAAATATTGTTGTCCGTCTTCGGTGCGGGAATAATAATAATAGCCATTTTTAAAAACGGGAACCGATTCATCTTTTTCTTTAATGCGGGCTTTCATTTCCTTAAATAAACCGGCCTGAAACTGATCGGTACTTTTCATCATGGTATCCAGATAAGCATTTTCGGCCTTCAGGTAATTTACAACCTTGGTACTATCCGGTCCTTTTTTAAAATAATCGATCATCCAATAGTAATTATCTACTACGGTATCGCTATGTATTACCCTTTGGTGCGGAATAACCTCCGCGATGGGTGCCTTTGCATCAGGCCACTTTATTGCTTTCATTTCTTTTTTTTGTGGATGGTTACAAGCCGTAATTGCACTGAGCAATATAAGGCTTGGTAAGATACGTTTCATAGTGTTTTGATTTAGGTTCAATTGCAATTTAATAATTTTTTAGTTCAGTAGTTCATTGGTCATTTGTTTATTAGTGGCGTGGTGGTTAAGTGCTCAGCAAACTGTCAATTGAAAATTGGTTAACTGTTTAATTGTTTAAATCGGTTAACTGTATTCGGCGCCCAAGACTTCGGACCTCCGTCATCAGACTTCAGACTTGCACCAAACGCATAGCGCCATACGCCAACCGTTGCCATTTTCGCAAAAATCCATTAAGCCTATAGATATTCCTCCGATTTAAAAAAAATGATGTTAAATTGCCACATCCAAACGGTTTGAAGATCATAATGAAATTAGGCTACAAAAAAATAGTTGTTAAAGTTGGTTCAAATGTAATTACGCAAGCGAATGGTTTGCCGGATGAAGCAAGGATTAAGCACCTTGTAAATCAATTGGCCGACATTAAAAAGCAGGGTATTGAAATGATTCTGGTTTCTTCGGGAGCAGTGGCTTCGGGAAGAAGTTTAATCAAGGTTTCCGAAAAACAGGATGCAGTAACTACCCGTCAGCTATTGGCAGCCATTGGTCAGGTAAAACTGATTAATACCTATTCCAGTTTCTTTGCAACCCACAAAATACAATGCGCCCAGGTTTTGGTTACTAAAGAAGATTTCCGCGACCGTGCACATTATTTAAATATGAAAAACTGTCTGCAGATTTTACTTCAAAACGATGTAATCCCGGTGGTAAATGAAAATGATGTGGTTTCGGTAACTGAGCTGATGTTTACCGATAACGATGAATTGGCGGGGTTAATAGCCTCGATGCTGAATGCTGATGCACTGATTATTTTATCGAACGTAAACGGTATTTACAATGGAGACCCGAAAATTGAAGGATCAGAAGTGATTCAGGAAATTAATGGTTCGGTTGCCAACCTGGCTTCTTTTATCCAAACCGGAAAATCGCAGTTTGGTCGCGGCGGGATGATTACCAAATCGACCATGGCGCAAAAAGTGGCTAAATTGGGTATTTCTGTGCATATCGCCAATGGAACAAATGACGACGTACTAATTTCTTTATTGAATAATGAACTGGTGCATACCCGTTTTGTACCCGAAAAAAGTAAATCGGGCAAGAAAAAATGGATCGCCCATTCAGAAGCCGCAGCAACAGGGGTAGTTAAGCTAAATGATGGCGCAAAAACAGTATTAACCTCTGGTAAAGCAACCAGTTTATTGCCTGTGGGGATTATCGAAATCCAGACCGACTTTTTAAAGGGTGATATTATTAAAATTATTGATGAAAAAAATAACCTGATCGGGCTGGGCATTGCAGAATACGGATCGGATAAAGCAAGAGAAAGAATTGGCCAAAAGAAACAAAAAGCGCTGGTACATTACGATTATTTTTATTCGGCTATTTAAGCTGAAAGACCCAAAGGGCATGGCCAACTTAAGCTAATTTAAGTCTTGATACTTTATACCCCTCGTACTTGATACTATTAAAATGGATTACAAACAATACTTCGAAAAAGCAAAACAAGCTAGTCGCAATTTGATTAGCTTAAGCAAAGACATAACAGATGCTGTTTTAAATGATCTGGCTGAAGCTTTAGTGGCCAATACAGCTGAAATTCTTACTGAAAATGAAAAGGATTTAGCTAAAATGTCCATCGAAGATCCCAAATACGACAGGTTAAAGTTAAGCGCATCACGTATTGCAGATATTGCTAATGACCTTAAAAATGTCGCGGATTTAAATAGTCCGTTGGGTAAAATACTTTCTGATAAAACACTGGATAATCAGCTGCATATCCAAAAAGTGAGTGTGCCACTAGGTGTTGTTGGTGTAATTTACGAGGCCCGCCCGAATGTTACTGCCGATGTATTTTCCCTTTGTTTTAAAACCGGAAACGTTGCTGTACTTAAAGGCGGTAGTGATGCTGAGTTTTCAAATCTCGCCATTGCAAAAGTAATTCATGGAGTGTTAGATAATCATAAAATTAACCGGGATGTTTTAACTTTATTGCCTGCTGAAAGGGCTGCAACCGAAGCTTTATTAAATGCCAGGGGTTTTGTTGATGTATTGATTCCGAGAGGAAGCCAATCGTTAATTAATTATGTCCGCGAAAACAGTAAAATACCTGTAATCGAAACCGGCGCTGGCATTGTACATACTTATTTCGACGAATCAGGCGATTTAGAGAAAGGCAAAGCGATCATTTTTAACGCCAAAACCAGACGGGTAAGCGTTTGTAATTCGTTGGATTGTGTACTTGTTAACGAAAACAGATTAAATGATCTGCCTGCACTTTTATCTCCTTTAGCTGATGGAAATGTGGAATTATATGCAGATGAAAAAAGCTATGAAGTATTAAAATCTTTCTATCCTGAGAATCTGTTAAATCAGGCAACTCCCGAACACTTTGGTACAGAGTTTTTATCGTTAAAATTAGCGGTTAAAGTGGTTGAAAATTTAACCGCAGCATTGAACCATATTGCCGATTACAGTTCGAAACATAGCGAAGCCATTATTTCGGAAGATGCTAATAACATCGCCAAATTTTTAAATGAGGTAGATGCCGCTGCGGTTTATGCGAATGCCTCAACAGGTTTTACAGATGGTGCACAGTTTGGTCTTGGTGCCGAAATCGGGATCAGTACGCAAAAACTTCATGCCCGCGGACCGATGGGACTAGAAGAATTAACGAGCTACAAATGGGTGGTACGTGGTGATGGGCAAGTGAGGAAGTGATAGATTTATTGTCATTCTGAGCGCAGCGAAGAATCTGCAGGCGATAAAAAACTGCCAATGAATTTCTTGTAATCGGTGGTGCAGATAATTAAGAGATTCTTCGCTGCGCTCAGAATGACAGCGAAGTATTACAACTCAAAAACTGCTCCCCTTTCAGGCACTTCAACATTAAAACCTTCTTCCTGTAATGCCAATGATAAACTTTGAAGGCTCTTATCTTCACCATGCACCAGGAAAACTTTTTTTGGCTGTCCGGTTTGTTTAATGGTTTTTACCAGGTCGTTATGATCGCCGTGACCACTTAACAGATCGGTTTGGCGGATGGTGGCATAAACCATCATTTCGCGGTCTTTAATCCGCACAATTGGTGCGCCACTTAATAATTTGTAGCCGAGCGTTCCTTTAGCACAGTAACCGATAAAAAGAATGGTACAGTAGTAGTTCTGGATGTTGTAATACAAGTGATCCTGAATCCGTCCGCCTTCTAACATACCAGCAGATGAAATGATAATGCAGGGATCAAAATAATTGGAAACATCCTTACTTTCTTTCATGGTTTGCACATAGGCCAGATGCTCAAATTCGAATTCGTCACCCATCGTCTGGTAAAAATCTTTCGCTTCCTGATTTACCAGGTTATGGTGCTTGCGATAAATCTCTGTTGCCTGAATAGCCATCGGACTATCTACAAAAATCTGGATTGGTGGTAATAGCTTTTTGGTAAAAATCTGGTTAAGCGCAAATACGAGCGATTGCGTTCTGCCAATGCTAAATGCAGGAATGATTAATCTTCCTGGGCTTTTAATGCAGGCTTCTGTAATTTCCTGTACCAGGCGTTCTTCAATCGTTTGGTCTTTGGTATGCATCCTGCCACCATAGGTAGCTTCGCTTACCACATAATCTACTTCAGGCAGTGGTTCAGGATTTACCAGAACCGGATAGTTTTCTCTGCCGATATCACCGGTAAATGCTATTTTTTTTTCAATGCCGTTATCATTTATGGTTAAAATAGCTGCTGCGGCACCCAACAAATGGCCTACAGGCACGAATGTCAGGCTGATATCGCCATTAATTTTGAAAGGCTTATTGAAGGCAATAGTTACGAAACGATCTATCGTATCCATTACATGTTTGTGCAGGTACAAAGGTTTTGGCCCGCTGAAATTGCCCCGTTTGGTGCGTGGTTTTCGCCCGGCTTTTCTTAAAAAAAGTTCAACAGAATCGAACAGCAATATCGAAGTTAAATCGGCAGTTGGTGGTGTACAAAGCACCTGCCCATCAAAACCCATCCGAACCAATGTTGGCAAATTACCAGAATGGTCGATGTGTGCGTGGGTTAAAATTACCAGGTTAATACTTGCCGGATCGAAGGGAAATTGCTGGTTTTCTTCCTGATAGGTTTCCTTTTCATAATCTAATCCACAATCTATCAGTATTTTATAATGCCCGATTTCGAGTAAGTGCATACTCCCTGTTACCTGTTGCGCTGCGCCCCAAAACGTTAACTTCATCTTCTTATCTTTCGCGTAAATTCTTTTGCCGTAAAGTAGTATAAATGATGGGATTTTTAAACAATCAGGCGTAATTTTTTAATTATAGTCCGTTAACTTCTCTGAACTTAAGGCTCTTCAGTATTTCGCTTTTTCCCTCTTCCGAAAAATCTTCTAAATCAGCTGTTGTAATGATTTTCTCTACGAGAAGAGCAGTTATGGTACCTAAAAACCATGAATTTCTAAGTCCGTCGTACCTTCTGGCAATGTGTTTATCAAAATCTTTTACAGCAGTAAAAATTTTATAATAATCATCTCTGTTGTCTTCAGGTTGTTGCGTTTTCCATTGGTCTAAAATTTCGGAGAATAACTGCATTTCCTTTTTTAGTTCCCGTTGTAAAGCTACTTCGAATAATTTTCGGGCAACTTTATTGTCTGCTTTTGAAAAATCCATAGGTTAAATTTATGAGGATAAAGATAGCAAAGTCTCGTTTATAGCTAGTTACCTCAACAAAAAGATTTTTATCTTTGTCAAAAAATATCAGTATGCAAGAACCTTTCGACATCGAAATCGGCCCGATCAATTATTCAGTTTTTC
This sequence comes from Pedobacter jeongneungensis, assembly GCF_039538295.1. Lineage (NCBI taxonomy): Bacteria > Pseudomonadati > Bacteroidota > Sphingobacteriia > Sphingobacteriales > Sphingobacteriaceae > Pedobacter > Pedobacter jeongneungensis. The sequence goes on from NZ_BAABBY010000005.1 coordinate 71,960, forward strand.
CGGAAGGAAATGATTCGTACACCATATTTAAAGATGGAAAAGAATATATCCAGATTCAGAAAGATACTTCATCAATCTGGTTGAAAATGGATTACAAAACAGAACTTCCAATTTTTGAGGAAGATGAAGAGGTTAATGCCATTGGACAGGCGATTGAAAAATACGTGCCTGAAGAAGATGATGAGGAAGAAGAATTATAGGTAAAAAAAAAGCCCGGTTTTTATAAAACCGGGCCTTTTACTTGTTTAATGGTTATCTTGTACAGTTTGCCGTCCAGGTTTGGCCATCTTTTACAACCAGAATTTTAAGGTTGCTGGCATCAATACTAATGCCTGTTAAGCCCGAGCCTACACTTACATAACTGTTATCGCCGGTTTTTTCAAACTTTACGCCGGTAATATCAGGAATGTTGCTGCCAAAGTAAAAGTTATACGTTTCGCCAACTTTGCTTACGGTTACTTTACCATCAGAACTGTTAATGGTTGTTTCGCCATTTCGGTAAGAAACCGTTCCCTTGTAAGTACCCACGAAGAAATCTTTATCTGCCGGATCAGTATCTTTTTTACACGATACCATTACTGTTAATGCTATTAAAAGCATACTGAAAATTTGCACTGTCTTTTTCATCTCTTTCACTTTTTGTTTTAAATAAGGTTGATAATGTAACAGCCCTATGACAATGACTATGCCAAAGAAGATTGTGAACCTCTTAAATGAAGGTGATTAGTCTCTTGATTATAATTTTAATTGCCTGATAGATAAGTAATTGTTATGATCTTTAATTTTTATAACCAGGCTTTTTAGAGACGGGAAAGAAAGGGAACTGAATAGCGTATTCTTTTTTAGAATAATCGTTCTTAATGGACAGATTTTTTTAAAATCTTCCTGATTCTTTTATCCAGTTCAGTGGGGTCGCTATCAAAAGTGTCTTCAAAACTTTCGCCGATCTGATAAGCTTTGTTAGCTTTAGAAATTTTATAAATACTGTAATTATTTGTACCAGACAAACCATAAGATACAACAACATGATGTTTGCGGTTGTATTCAGGATTGACAATGTTTTCGAAGTTTTTAACCTTACTAATCTTTTTGTTTTTAGGATCAAGCAGAAATAAATAATAAAACGCATTGCCGCCTCTTGCGCCTGTTTCTGAAAAGATGAGTACATCTTTAATGCCATCGCTGTTATAGTCTTCGTAGGAAACATTACCGGTAATCAGCTTTGCATAAATTTTTTCTTTCCAAAATAGCTGATCTGTTTTTAAACCAATTTTACCAAAATAAATAGTGGTATTTATATTTTCTCCTACTTGTTCTTCTTTTACTCCATATTGTATGGCAAGTACATAGCTTTTATCTTTAAATGGAGAGATGTATTGCCACGTTCCCATTGCATCAGGTTGTTTAAATATCTTTTGAGCAAACGAATAACCGGAAATAAATATGAGGCATAGAAATAATATCCTTTTCATGTGTGGTATTTACAAATCGTTTACATTACATTTCTGAAAGTTTTTGGCCAATCTCTTCCGTCATTTCTTCAAGTGTAAATAGTTTGCCCCAGTTAAACTTCTTCCAAACTGTTTTTGGTTTATTGGTTTTGTCGCTAAACATATTGCCGCCAAAGGTTTCACTTTTTTTTCGTGTAGAGAAATTGAGGCTCGTAATGGTTTCTTCTCCTGAAGAACGGCTATAACTTGAAATGTTAAAGCCAATCAGTTCCATTTTTTGGTTTTGAAACCTGAAAGTATAATCGAGGTTGCTTACTTCGTAGGAGCCGCAACTTAACCAATATTGATAGCTTAAAATTAGTGTACCATTCTTGATCATAATTGCACCCGTTTCTTGTAAGGGATCGGCCAGGCAGGTACTTACCGTGTCGTTTTCCGTAGGTATAAACCTGGTGTTTTGAGCCTGTAACTGGTATTGACCGGGTGTTTTAAAAAGGACCAGAAGCATACGGGGATTAACATTCAGTTTATTTCCGCCCATACTGCCGTTTTTGATGATGTTTTTTGGATTGGTATTCTGGATAATGATTGCTTCATCAGATACATTATCTTTATTTAAATCGCCTTTGGCCTTATAAATTACTTTCCAGCCTTTTGGAATAAAGGAATTGATATTGGCGCCTGTTTTTGGGATTTGTGGATGATCTGCCTGTGCAAATAGATGAATGGAAATTAGCGATAACAGTACTACTAAAATGATTTTCATGGTAGATGGAGGGTTAATAATAAAAGTATTTGCTCGTAGCGGGGATTTTTAGTTCGGCTTTACCAGGCGCAAAACCATCCATTTTGGGGATGGCTCTAAACGGATATTTAAAATTATAAAAACGATCTTTTGGTATTTTTTTGTCGTCATCGCAACTGCCGTAAGTGTAAGCTACGCTCACCTTTTTGGTAGAGAAATTAATGTCGTATTGGTAATTAAAATCACAGGTATCGTAATCGTTAAGGGTAGAGCCAATTAAAAACCAATCGTTATTTTGATATCGGTAAATGTTCTTCCAGGTACTGTAATGCCTGCTGTTATGGTTAAATGTTTGCCCGGTAATCAGCGTATTATTGCTGATTTTTATGGAGAGATTTACGCCGGCATCTACACAAAAACCGCAGTCTTTATTGCTGCGTAAAATAGTACTGCTGCTTTTCCATAATTTGATTTTACCATCAAGCTGTTTACAGATATAGAGAATCCTTTTAAGTCCGTTATTTCCATCGGGTTTGTCTGTGTCAAATGCATATACCACTTCGTTAATGCCATCTTTATCTAAATCGCCTTTGGTTTCGATGACCAATTTGTAATTTTTTGGCGGGTTGAAATCGGGTAGTGTCTGGCTGCTACAATTAAGGGTTATAAATAAGCTGAAAAAAGTAAGGGATATTTTTTGCATAGCGGATATTTGTAGATCAATAAACATAATGCTTATTATGATAACAAATAAATTTTAACAGCAACTTTTTACCATGTGCCTACCCGGCCCATCCATCCCGATCTAAACTCCGGTAATTAATGGATTCGGCCAGGTGCTCAAGCTCTACATTTTCGCTTCCTGCTAAATCGGCAATGGTACGGGCCACTTTTAAAATCCTGTCGTAAGCCCGCGCCGACAGACCTAAACGTTCCATCGCGGTTTTTAAGAGCATGATTCCATCGGGATTAATATGGCAGACTTTACGTACCATTTTAGGGCTCATTTGTGCGTTATAGTGCAATTCTGGTTTATCTGCAAAGCGTTTATCCTGAATTTCCCTTGCTTTAATTACACGGTTTCTGATGATGTCGCTTTTTTCAGCATCGTCTGATGATGCCAAAGAAGTAAAATTAACAGGTGTAACTTCTACGTGCAGGTCGATCCGGTCTAAAAGCGGGCCTGAAATTTTACTGAGGTATTTTTGCACCACACCGGGAGCACAAACGCAATCTTTTTCGGGGTGGTTATAAAAACCACAGGGGCATTCCTGCGTTGCCCTGTTTGCGTCAAGAACGGCAATTTAGTAAGCCTACTGCGGTTTTCATTCCTGAAACACCATCCTTTTTAGGGGAGCATATAAGGAAGAAAAGGATAGAGAAAGGATTGGTCCAGACTGATCTAGCGAGGCTATTTAACGTCACTCCTGATTGTATCACTTATTGGGAACATAACAGGAGTAAACCTCAAGTTCAACATTACCCCGATATAATAGAATTTTTAGGGTATTTCCCATTTAAACTTGATATATCAACGTTTGAAGGTAAGATTAAAGCATATAGATATATAAATGGACTAAGCCAGAAAAATTTTGCAAAGAACATGGTTATAGATCCCGCTACCGTTACTAGGTGGGAAGAAGGAAAAGGCCGTGGACCAAAAAGGAAGGAAATAGAAGCTTTTTTATCTAATTTTTTAGTAAATAATCTAAATTATCCGATTGATTAGAAATAGTGTTTTAAGTGTCTGAAAAACAAGCGGCTTTTGAAATATTCAATCACCGAAAGGATGATATCGATATTTTTTGAATATGTAATCTTCTTATCAATAAATTATTAAAACATCATATGTAAACAAGGCAACATTTATCAGATAGGTCGATCAACTTTGGTACATCATAAATTAGTATCAAGACTATCCCAAGCTTCATACTATTGGATCAAAAGACTTTTTGCTTGTTCGGGGGTGTATTTTGATAATGATTATAAGCCTTATCTCCGGTTTTCTGGATTTTGATTTCCGCCTCTGTTATTAACAAGTCTAGTAATCCCACAAGGGTCTTCAGATCAGTATGTCTTGAGTATCCTCATGCAGCATATACCCAGTTTTGGATACCTTGATGAAAACTATAGCTTGTTCATATGCCGTATCATCAATATATTGCATAATTTGAAAAAAAATGGTTATAATTGAATTAAATCATGCCTCAAATTAATCAATATGCAAACTCTGGTGTTCAGGGCTCCAATGGCTATGAATTTCAGAAACATTGCGCTCTATACATTCTTCTTAACGGGTATGCTAGCTTGGTTGGCACGAGGTATTTCATTTGCCTTGAGCACCATGAAGATTTTTTATTTTGTCATCTCACGGACAATGATCTAGTGAAGTACATAGAAGCCTACCAAGCAAAGAAAGCTTCGGATAGTTGGGGGTTATCAGTAGATCTTTTTGAAATCATCCACAAAATGACAAATGTGGGTTTGGATCTAAATAATGATCATATGACAAAAGACTCTTCTTATGACCATTCGCTTGATTTTATATCTAACCATGATATAAAACTTACGATTAGGGAAAAAGGAAAGAAAGATATAAAGGATACCATAAACGTCGGAAACGAAAAAGTACTATTTAGAGACTTAAAACCAGAAGTAGCCAACAAAATTAAAGATGAAATCGATAAGCTATCGGGATACAATTCAGATAATATGGATCAGCTCGAAAAATTGTCTTTCGGTTTTATCGACTTAAATAAAGCTTATTCGAGACAAAAGCAAACTTTAATTGGACAGTTTAACCTTATTTTTGGAAATACTGTGGCTGACCATTCTGCTGCTGTTGAAACACTGCTAAGATTATTTAGGGATGCTGAAAATGTTCTAAATCAGGGGGGGGTAGTTCAATTAATGGATCCTTCCAAAAGGGTTCATTCAAATGCTATTAATCATGCTATTGCCATTATTACAAATGAGCAAAAAGCTTACCAGTTATGGCGATCTCAAGCTGACGAAATTGCAAAAAAGATTGGAATAACATTGGCTGAAAGAAGTAGATTTGAATTAGAATTCAAAAATAGCTTTGATTTGTTCAAAGATACAAAACAAGCAGAGCACCAAAAGATACTGAAGTTTGTGGTAGATAATAAATCCGTTTTCAACAACCATACTTCAGAAGTTGAGTGTATTGAAGACCTGTATAGTCAATTCACAGGCAAACATAACACACAACTTACGTCCGCGACAATTAAGGCAACATTATTTGCCGCTTATATTGAAGTTAGAGAAACATTATAATGAAACTAATGCTGATCATAAATCGCTTGTTTGTTTATTCCGAAAGCGAAAAAAAATATTTTGATGCTGAATTTTCTGAAGGTCTGAATATAATTTCCGGTCGTAATACTTCTGGTAAAAGCACCTTATTCCTTGCTATTAATTATACGTTTGGTATCAATGATTTTAATACCCAACTTAAGGCTATCTTAAATTTTAAACCTGTTTTTCGTTTAGACTGTACTATGAAAATCGGTGCCACAACTCAATCATTAATTCTGATTAGGGAAGATGACACGCTTTTGGTTGAACAGGGTGATCTACCTGTAAAGAGATTCAATGGAATAAATGCAAATCATTCGGCCGAACATGTTAAACTAAAAGAATATTTTCATACTCTATTTGATTTCCATCTAGATCTAGAAACCCAAAACGAGTATAAAGCAGCCCCAATTGAGGTAATATTTCTTCCATATTTCATATCACAGAAAGTAGGCTGGGTATATATGAGAAAGTCATTCAGTAGCCTAGATTTTTTTAGAAACTTTAAAAACGATTATTTGGATTATTATCTCGGGATTGAGAATAATACTGAACGCGAAAAGAGAAAAAAGATTGAATTACAGCTGAAAGCAATAAGTGAAGAAATCCGATTTCTTGAAAGAGCAGAAACTACAAATGAGGATTTTCAGATTAGCAAACTTTCTGACGAAGAGTACTCGAAACATTCAACAGATTATATTCAGGTATATTCTGAACAACTCATGGAACTAACTGCGCTAGAGAACGAGTATGTTCTAAAATGTAATGAGCTTGGTTTTTTAATTGAGCGACTATCAGTCTTAAGAAAAGTATCCCGAAATCACAAGTTACAGGATCCTGAGATTGGCGATTGCCCAGTATGCAAACAAAGTCTTCCACATCCCGTAAGCGCAACATATAAACATCTTCAAGAGGAAAACGATACTAATACAGAAATTGCTAGGTACAGAGCCAAGATTAAAGATGTTCAGGGGCTAATCAACAGTCTTAATAAGAAAATAAAGGAAAAGAAACAGATTATTGAAGATGCCTATAGAATTGTTTCCCGATATACTAATACAGAGCATTCATTTGAAAGTTGGCTAAATAATAAAGCCAATCTAAAGCTATCAGAAAATGTCAGTAAAAATATTGGTGACCTCGTGCTGCAACAAAATAGATTAAAGGAGGAACTGAAAAACTATAAAACAGCTGAAGAGGTTGAGCAAATCAGAAAACAAAAGAATTACGAATTTGAGAAAATTTTTGTTCAATATAGGACAGATCTAGAAACAGTCGATGAACTCGATGAAAACAGATTTACAAAACTCTACGATATAACGGCATTCCCTTCTGATGGAGTAGAGCTCCACAAAACAATTATGGCTTATCATTTTGCATTTAATAAACTTATTAAGTCAACCGAAAACATCCATAGGCTGCCTTTTATGCTCGATGCTATTTTTAAAGAGGATATTGAAGCTTATAATAAGACTGTTATTCTAAAGTTTATTGCGAAAAATAAACCTGATGATACTCAGACTATACTTTCGATTGCGGAAAAATCAGATCATGAAAAGGTCGTAAATGAATATAATGCAACATATTTCAACAATCAAGGGAAAGTCATATTGATTGGCGGTGGCGTGAACGTAAAATCATTTTTAACGGATTATAAGGGACAAGAGGATCGTTATTTGAAAGAAACTTTGGGATACATTTTGAATAATTAGTTTTTTGAAATGGATCTAGTATGAAAAAAAAGAATACAACACAGACAACCTGCCTAACATAGCAGAATTAGAGAGAATTGTTCACGAACTGAAATCTGCCATCTTGGGGAAGGTCTCTAACGAGAAAGTGTTTTACAGAATCTTAAACGAACTGAAGTTTATCCCCTTTGTTACGGCTAAACTTAGAGCAGGACATCATATTGAACGTGCAAGAATTAACGAACCAGGGCAGATTTTCTATTCAGAAAGTGAGTTGATCTACAGGACAGACGCTCATAATCTAAGGACGTTCGGTCGCGCAAATTGCACCAGAACAGGCAATCTTTATGGAGCGATAAAAACGGAACATATTGAATACCCCAGGATTGTCAACCTGTTTGAGATCTATGAGATATTTCGGAATAATGACCAGCAATCCGTTGATACGTTTACAATGACAGTAGGAAAATGGAGAATTAAACAAGATTTCGAAATTGTAGAAATGGTTTTCAACCAAAGTAACATTGAGAATATCCCACAGATAGCTAGGGCTTATGAACACCATATAGAAAGACTACGAGCGGAGATACCCGATAGAATAGACACATTGAATTTCTGCTCCCGTTTTTTTTTGACGAATTTGCCAAGAAAGAAATAAAATCGGATAGCGATTACAAGATTTTCGTCGCTTATACACAAATGGCTGACGCCTTTAAGAATTTATTAGGAGCAACTTATCCCAGTGTTCGAACAGACTATTACGGTTATAACGTGGCATTGACAATACCTGCAGTTGAGGCTTTCTTAGATCTAGAGGCTGTAGCGATGTTTAAGGTCTATAAGAAACAGGGACATACTTTTATTGATAATCTAGCTTTTGCGACAGAACTGGGGGAACTGAAATCAAACTTTAAGTGGGTGGATATAAAGGAGACGGATGAGAAAGTAATAAATGCAATACTGTTAGGAGATTATCTGTTTAGCTTCGAGATCTCTTTCACTAGTTTTAAACAACCTGCTAAAACTAAAAGGAAGGCACAACTAAAATACTGCACCCACCTTATCTAAGTCTCAAGAATCTACTTTCTATACTACCGATCCTAATGTCGACATATCCTTGGGAATTTATATATCGATGATACAAATTTTTGAATCAATTTGCTTATCCAAGCCAGCATTTCTAATTAAATTCTGACCTAAAATTCATTTTTGAAAGCAAATTTTTACTTAGATTATCCTGCGAAAATCAAAAAATAAATTGGCAACGTATTACACTAAGGTAAATCTCTTTAAGCAACGTAAATCGCGAGAAGCATTTCCAGGGGAATTTCTTATTTAAAACCAATTAACCTTCATACTGAAAGCCCTTAGTAAAGGGACATGGTTGCGTTGCCTTTAGTGCAATTTAGGCGAGAGTATACCAAACCTATGTCTCCGAGCTATCCTAAAAAACCCATGAGCATCGGTGAACACCTGAGGAAGAAAAGGATGGAATTAAGGCTTTTGCAGCGGGATTTGGCTGATATTTTAGGTGTTTTTGAGGGTTGTATCACCTATTGGGAAACCAATAGAAGCGAGCCCCAAATTAACTATTTTCCAGCAATACATCTATTTTTAGGTTACACGCACCTTAAGTTTGATGAAAGCACTTTTAGGGGGCAACTTGAAGCGTATCGGTGGAAAAACGGACTGAGCCATAAGCGTCTCGGGAAGGTTTTGGGCGTTCACGGATCAACCATCGGTTCATGGGAGAATGGAGATTCGAGACCTAACAAGGAAAACCTGGAACAGCTCGAAATGCTGTTTGGCAAATAAAGATTATTTAAGAACTGAACTGATGAACTTAAGCAAATAGTAGTATGCGTGGATGGAATTTTTTTAGGCGACACAAAATCCCTTGGAATTGTTCATCTATATAATTAGAGAGTTAGTTTAGATAAACGGGAGCAATCAAATTCGACTGTTCCTGTTTTTTTCCTTTTCCATATTTAATGAATAGGGAAATTTAAGCTTAATTGACGAATCGACGATATTCAATGGGGTACTATTACAGTGGAGAAATCATTGTTCTTGCTCTCCAATTATGTTTCCAATACGATTTTTGTACTATTCTCCCCCGAAGTTATCTAGATAGCTTTCCTCAAGAATCTCGCTCACTCTAGCATATAGATTTTCTGAAAGATTAAGAGAGCTGCAGTAGTGATCTAATAAGTCGCGGTTTAGTTTGGATTTCGCGCTGTTTCCAAAATCTTTTTGATAAAAGTGTGTATAACTCACTCGCTCGAACCAGAGTTTTATATTGTTATGATGGTTTATGTGATCTGCTGAACCCAGTAATCCCTCAAGGCTTTTGAGATGATTAATGGTGGACCTAATATTTTCAAGAAGTAACCCCGCAACTCTACGCACTTCTGGCAAATTATATTTCGACTTTAGTTGAAATGCATTAGCATTCCCCAGTCGTTCAACATTGTCAGGACCAGTGCCCATGATTTTTTCTTCCCTACTAATATGTACACCAGTTTTTATTTCTAGCTTAATCTCTTTGACTTCGATGTTAAGTGGATCCATTATTGGGACAAAAACAAGATCCCTACGAAATCCATCAAGATATGGATTCATGTGATACTGGTCTGTAAACTCAGTAGTTCCTTTATTAACTTGATTGCAATTTTGTCCAGAAGGTACTAAATTAAAAATTGAGGTGGCTAACATTGGGTGCCTCGCCTTATCATAAAAATGATCCAAATCAAAGCGATATACATGTTGTTTATTAACGGAATTCTCCAAATACATTGCTGGTTCGTTGTTGCAATACGGACAAAATTGCGTTAGCTCCTTATCTTTAAAAAATGTTTTAATTGGTTTGCCGGCAGCATTATCATCCCAATATCTAAAACCGAGTCTCAGTATTTTCAGTTCCCCGTCGAGTTTTATCGAAAATTTCTGTAGTAAACTTGTGTTGATACCTAACAATTGGTCAGCTTCACCACCCAACAATTCATCAAGAGCATTTTTGTCAGTTAGTAAATGGTCTAGTATATTTGAAACGTTAGAAAGGTTGGCAATCGCGTCCTTGTTCGGAGCATTTTCAATCATTAAAGCCGATGCAATATAGTTTTTTTTGATGAAGGGTTTTTCGCCTAGGCCTTTGATATCAAATGTTTCCTTAATAACCAAAGCATTAGCTGCTATTCTGCGGCTATGTTCATTTATGTTAATCATTGAAGCATTCTGGAGGTGGCTTATCGTTGTTTTTAACTGCTTTAAATCTTCCAATACTTGTGGTTTAATCGCTAGAAGATAATCAGTCTTAAGCTGTTCACGATCACTTATTTGAAGTTTTATCATGACTTATTATCTATTAGATTCATCAGACTAATATTTAGAAAGTCATCCCCTATCAAGTTGATCGTATTCATTTCATCCTTAGATAATTTGATATTTTCATTAATCTTACTAATCAATCCTTTGATTTTTTCCTCCGCGAACGACCCCATAAGTGTCCCTTTAAGAAAGAAACCATCGGCGAGCAAATCATTAATATTGGCAGCAAATGTATTTTTGTCCAAGCTTAAATAAGGAATTGATAATGAGCGTAGGCCATTCTCTCGCACTTTGAGAAGAAGAATATTTTCCCTTGGTATATCTGATAAAATAAATGGAGAATGAGTGAGAAAAAGAATATTGATTGCTTGGATACCATCTTTCTTTTGAAGTTGTAAACTATCGACGGCAGAAAGCAAGTCCATGAGGAATTTTCGTTGATAATCTGGATGAAAATATAGTTCTATCTCATCAAACACAATGTTTACTGCACGGTAACGTATGCGATCCTTAGAAATTTTGCCAGCGTGAACAGACTGAAGGTTGTTTAGATGGTAGATTACAGATTGAATAGTATGGACCTTTTGCTGCTCACCAGAGCTTAAATCATTAAAATAACATGGAGAATCCGAAATGTCGTCAAGGACAAAATCTATATCAAAAAATGATGGTGGAAGAAAATGCATGAGGTCCCCGTCTAGAGGAACATTCATCCAATCTATCAACTGCTTTGGAGTTGGTTCGAAGAATACCTTGCTTTTAAGTCTTAATTGATCTGCATTGACATGAAATAGTGCTTTCCTTCCACGATAGACATTGTAATGAAGAAAATTGAATGCCTGCCTCAGCTTATAGGTAATATGACTTTGGTCACTTTTGATTGCATCAATTAATTCTGAATTAAGGATAAAGGGAGTTTGTTCGTTGAACTCAAAAACTGGACCGAACCAGGGGTATATTTCGGCTATTTTGTCGAATTTTTGAACAATATAGCTACAAAGTATGTCCTTTAAGGGAAATTCAGCAATGTAAAAATCTACCTCGTTGCCAATGTAAAAATGCGGCAAAAGCTCTTTAAAAAGTGCGACTGCACGTGGATTTCCTGAAATCTGCCTTTTCGAGAAATAAATCGACTTTGGAATACTCGCAACCTTGTTATGATTTAGATCCAACCTAATCTTACTGATATATTGTTTATCAGTTAATAAAACCTTTCGTTTTGATCCTCTGGAGTTTTGCCACTGCCTTAGAACATTTGTGAGTAACCGATATTTTGCCCGCTTCATTTCTGGTATGATCTCAAAATCTCCGTTTGTACGCATCGGGTTTATTACTAGCGGCGCTGTGTATCCGTCATTTTTGTGAAACAACTGATTAATCCAATCCCCCATGTGTTGAGAATTTAAGGCGAAGTGCGAATTATTGACTGCTATCGTATAAAATAGATTTTCCAGTATATGTTTCGATTCGCCACCTTCGATTACTTTTGGGCTGACTTTGTGATCCGTTCCGATTATTGAAAGCCTTGAAATAGGCTGTAATTGTCCTTTATCGAAATTTAATTCGAGTCGATAATTAGTTTTATCGAACTGAAAATATAGCTCACCTTTATATTCCCTTTGAAAACGAAGGATCTCCTGTGGAAGTTTTTTAAAATATTCAAGCTCACCTTCTATAATTTCTAACCTTCTATTATCCAAGGTTTCTTGGGCAAAATATTGTCGCAGTTCTTCAATGTCGGCACTTTCTTTAAAGTTGCTTTTTATCCTGGTGTTACTCTTCCTTTGCTTTTGTGTAAGTTTGCTCTTTTCCTCCTTTAGCCCTTCAATGGCTGAATTAATCATTCGTGGATTAGCATTCAGTTTTTCGTTATTTACAGAAAAAACATATAGCGCGGCAAACATAAATTCAATCAGAGAACTTTTTCCGCTACCATTCTTTCCGGCAATGGCGGACACATTTATCGCTGTTTTTTGCTTTGCTTTTGAAGAAGTTGAAAAAAAGTTTTCAGGAGTTTTGCTGTTATCAAGAATAGATGCAACTTCATCGCCTCGCTTTACTGTGTCGCCTTTTTCATTACGAAAATCAAATCCATTATATAGCTGATAGATATGTCCAGGAGTTAGATTCTTTATAAATCTTTTGTTACAGCCCACTAAAGGACGTATTGCAATAAGTTTGAAGTTATACATTTTGATAAAGCGTCTTATGATGACGTAAATTTATCAATTCGAGAGAATTTTTACTTCAGGTATAGTGTTATTTTACAAAGTTTATTTCAAGAATGTTCTCTTAATAATCCCTTCAATTATGGAACGTTTTATTTTTGTGGTTTCATGGGAGGTTGGAATATAGATCACGTTTACCTTGTAAACCCTGTCTGGTTTTTTTTAATTTGGTTGTTGTCCCAGTGTAACAGTGTAGGAATTCTGATGCGGTACTTTTACATCCGAAAACTCATCAGAGATTTCTTTTTCCATAGGCAGATAGCAGGTTGATAGATGAATTAACAAATGTTACGTTTTTATGTTTAGATATATAACATTGTTTGCCATCTTTGGTTTTGAATTTACATCTGTTCAATAGATACATTTAGAAAATATCTTCATTGCACCGATCTGTATAACAGATTATTCATCAATTCGGTAACTTGCTTGACACGCTGCTCGATATCTTTTGAACTCATCAAAATGCGGATTGAGTATATCGAATTCTGAAGCTTTAGTTTCAGCCTTGTGCCAAGCATCAGTTTCACGTAGATATTTAGCCATGGTCCCTTCTTTTAACTCTTCGTCCAGAGGTCGTCTTTGAATTAGATGTCCATATTCATGGAAAATTGACCAAAGAATATCCAATTGTACCATACGATCCCGGACGCCGATGAAAAGCTCGAAATTTCTTTCCTTGGAATTAAAAGGAGTTTGGCAGAGGTATGACGATTTACGGCGCGAATCAATAATGATAATTGAATCTCTCGAATAGAATTCAGAAAATAGTTGGTCTATAATGTTTTCAAAAGGAGCTAAATCTGGAGCATTAGCAATTAATTCACGTATGGTATTTCTTTTTCTCGTTTCCAATTTATTGATTAATAATATATTAATGTATAAGGATCTCAGTTTGGTTTTTATCAAGCAGGTTGTAGAAATAATCTAGAAGGGCATTGAATGTTGCAAACCCTTTATCCTCGTACGTTATTCCTTGAAGCTTGCAAAATAGACTAAGCCCTACGTTCATTACCCGGTTAAGTTGAAATTCGTAATCTTCAGAGAATGCAGTTTGTCCCAGAAAGTTAAATATTCTAACATGTGAGCTTGGGTGGGTTATAGATGTTAATTTCGATCCCTTCTTTAAAGCAAATAAGCTAACAAGCCCGGTTAAAATAATGCCAAGTTGTTTATGATACCTTGCCTCTTCGTCTAACTGCGAACTAACTAAGCAGTCATAGGCGAATGAATCGGCTTCTTGTTCCATTTGTATGCAAAGCATTTGCTCGTCAGAATTTAAATGTTCCCCTATAATTAACTTTTTCTGTATAGCTTGATAATTTTTCCAGTGGCCATTCACTAGGTGAGCAACCTCATGAAACATGATGTAGCAAATTGCATCAATGAAGATTACATTTGTGACTCTAACGGAAAAAGTTTTCATGGTCGGATTGGGAAGATTCGTTGGCCAATCAGTTTTATCGTCATGTTTTAGGCTAAATGCCCAGTCAAATAAGTGATCTAAATCTTGGACCTCGGGATCTTTTTTATCCAGCAAGCTATACGTTTCCGTTAATTTAATCGCTGTGCTAGATTTGTTTTGGGTAACCTCATAAATTATGTAGGTTATGCACCATGTCAAGATCAGAAATCTTTCATTCAAGACAATCTCTTTGGTTTGATGATCTGAAAAGGGAGTCGAGAAATTGCCGGTTTCAATTTTTATGCTTCTGCTTAATTGCTCTTCACCGTACGACATCAACCTTGAATTTGAGATTTGACTAGTGTTTTCAAATGTAGTTATAAGACGGTCGTAAAGCGATGCAATCAAATTTTCGGTTCTCATATAGTCGAATTTAATGCAAAAATTCTGTTGCTGGACTAGCGGTCTCTAGGTTGTAAGATGAGCGTTAGAATCCGTTCTGCGCAACGAAATTTTACTGAATAAGATAAGCAATAATACAGATTTTAATTAACCTAAGCCGCTCGCGAAATGACAATTTTTGCTTAATGATCAACACTAAGATTCGGCTAAGCTTCAGCTATTATCAATTTCAATTACGAGATACCTTTGTATAGTTTCCGACTGAAAATAAGCTGTCGTTTATCGTCTTAAGCATGCTTTTTACCTTTAAAATAGTTTGTTGCCAAGATTGGATATACGTTTAGAATTTTATGTAATGGGCAGCATAGACATTTAGTGATAATATGGTTAAAAACGGGATGAAATGGATTTAGAAAACGGCTTTACTAGCCCCAAAAATAAGGGTATTTGCCTGTCCTTTGCAAAATCGAAAATTATTTGTATAATAGGGCGGTCCAACGCCCATAAAAGGGAGCGCAATAAAAAATTGCGATAGCTATGGACTTTAACCAGATCATCAAAATAGTTGCCATCATTGGCGGATCCGCCAATGTAGGTATAGCGCTAAGCCTTACCTATAAATTTATTCTAAGGAAGAGGCCACTGGAGGAAACAGAAGAATTTGACAGCAAGGGCAGAATCCTAAAGCGACACAAAAAATTCAGGTAGCAAAATGCAAAGAATAAGAGAATGCTTATTCATGATCAGCTCACATGCTAGATCTCGGTTTGGAAATGTTACCTACCTTCCAAAGCTTGTAATTGAGATTATACATTACTTTAAAGGCGGCACTGGCCTTTTCGATCAGTTCCGACCAGTCGATATTTTGTGCATCCCATTTCAGGGAGAATTGCCCAAGATCTAAGGATGGTGGCAATTGATAATTCTTCGCGTTCATTTTCTCTGTTTGGTAGATCATAAAATTTCGAATCAGCTGAAAAATAGTGCTAGTCTTATTTTCATAATAAGGCTTTTCCTCCTTGGCTATAAAACCAGTGTCGAAAAATTCAAAATCCCCAAGTCCTTTTAGCGTTAGAATAAGTTCATAAAATTCATCGTTCATGTATCGCAGATTCTCTGCACAAATGATATGGCATTCTAGATAAAAATATTGTTCATCCAGACCCCAGTGAAAAGTTGTGTTTAGTTTTTCCGATTTCAATAAGAGGTTTTGCCCATAAACATTAATGTGACATTTCGAATTATCCCAAGTATCTTTAAATTTTCCAAATCTGAAAAAATTCTCTGCTACCTCTAGTAGAAGTTGATTGCTCTGAAAGAAAATCCTTTCACGTTCCTGATCTGTCCAATCTAGCCTGTTATACAGACAGTGTAGATGTTCATTAAGCATTTTGTCCAATTTTGAGAAATGCTTAACGTTCGAAGAGGTCAATTTGGTAGATGCCATTTTAATATTGTGTCTTTTAGAAGTGTCAAAATAAAAGTAGAGGTGAAATCACGAAATATAATGATCACATAGCGAACTTATTTGATTAAAAATCTAAAATATCAGGTTTTTTGTAGGTACGCTCTTTCTTTAGTATAGACCTCTCGTAAGGGATTTCCTTTCTTACAACCTCTAATGAGCTTATTTCGAATATCTGTAGGTTATTTTCGTGAATCTTTAGAGTGAACTCCCTTTTATCCTCTGAAACAGGCCATCGTGGTGAGGGAAGAAATCCTAGTCTTGGATGATAAATATGGTCTTTTATTGGCTCCTCTTTTTTAGGCTTGTTTGGTGGTCGAACAACTACATTATAGGTTTCGTATTCTCCCTCAGCAGGTTCATAGATGGTTGAATGGGCAGTAATTGTCGCACCTTCAATTACATCGATAGGCTGAACCCTTGCTGCGCGATGGAAAAGCACAACATTTGCGCCATCTTTTTTTGACTGAGTCGATGAGAAAATGATTCCATCAAAAGGGGGATCCTGGGCTTCTGCTGAAAAGTCTGCAATTATCTGGGTTGAGAGATAATCTTTTGATTCTTGTGCCGGCATAATAGGAAGTGCAATTCGGTCTACAAGGTGGCTGAGGAAAAGTGCCTTTTCGCGAAGTGGCGCGTAGGCTGGGTCAAAAATGCTTCCTTCTGCTCGCGCGTTCCTGAGCGCTGTAAGATCAAGAAGTCGAAGTGGCCTTAATATTTCAAAATAACCGATAACCACCTTGCTTCCTACTGGCGGTCTAACCTCTGCCAGGGCAAGTTCATGGCTGGTGGCACCATAGAAAACTGCGATACCCTGTGCGTTCATCCGTCCACTCCTTGCAAACTTGGAAGATGGGGTGCCGATTTGCTGATCAGGGTATTTAATTGCTGATAACATCTCTTCCATGTCCTGGAAAACCCTCGCCCTGTAAAGTCCTTTGATATCTTTTATCCCGGCCTTGCGGACTAGTGGTGCACTTCTATAGGAGGTGAACTTGTCTAATCCGCTGAAAACCCTAGAGAGATATTCATAAACCTTTTTACTGAAAAAACGGGATTCCGATTGGACAACGCGTTCGAATTCGTCCCAATCCTGTTGCCAGAGGTGATCGGATACCCCTTTCATTTCATACAGTGCTTCACTGCTAAATTGTTGTTCCTGAAAATCCGTATCGTGATCGTAATACCGGGACTGAAGTATTTTTTGAATATCCTCTGCTGCGTTTTCAGGAATGCCACCCATATCTTCGAGCAAGAAAGGTAGACTTTCACCTTCGCGATACCACCAATATGTAGATTCGGGATCAGAGTGTTGCCTGTAGTATTCTTCCTCAGTAGGTTGGTCATTGGTTGGCTCAAAATGCTGTTCAAAAGCTTGTTCAACACGATCGGCCATCTGAGTTAATGTGTATGAGCGCCTTTTCTTCTTGCAATATGAGCATATACAACTTACACCCTTACTCCTTACTTCTGCGCTCAGAAAGTCATCAGTTACACACTTGTAGCACAATCGGTCATCGTCAAAGTCTTCCATATTTTATTGTATTAGGTATAGGTTATTAAATAGCTGAAAACCTTCTCATATCTTAAACATCATGCTCCTTCTTATCTTTTAAAGCCTGATAGTAGTAGCTAAAGGGAAATCCGTGATATATAGGTTCGGAAATCCTGGACCCCGATTTAGCTGTGGATTCATCGTTATTTCCCATCTTACCTACCATCAGCCTTAGTTTTAGTAGCAATCGATTGCGGCTGGAATCCAGGCGTTTAAGCTGTATGCGAGAATATTTATTGTCCGTTAATAGTTTGTAGCCGCTCACCCAGCACATCTCATTTGGGATTTGCTTATAATTCCAAAGGGCTACCCTTCCTACTGACATGCCGATTAGTCGGCTGGCAACAGACTCATAAATGGATCCCTTGCCGCTCCTGCAGTTGGGATCCCTTAATATTTGTTTCAGGTCGCCGACTACCCGGAACTGTTTTTTCATCTCTTTCAAAAGGGAACTTTTTCTGACCCTGATATGTCCTTGGTAGTGGACCTCATAACCTACAAAGCCAATCCAAGGCGAGCCCATTCCGGTTTCATTACCCCATTTATAACAGCTTTTTGATTTTTCCGACCAGAACTTTTTCGGAGTTGCATAGGGGGTTTCCACGGGATTGTGCACTACAAGTTTTTTAGAGTTTAATCCCAAGAGATACTGTTGAAATGCTTGTTGGCATTTCTGTTGCTGGGGGTGTATGATAAGCATGTCATCGCAGAATCTTAGATAAAGAAGCTTTCCGTCTTGTAATGCGGTTATTTTCCTGTCTATGCCATGCAAAACAGCATTCGCTATCAAGCCAGAAAGTGCGCCGCCTTGGGGAATGCCAATTTTAGCAGATGAAAGGCGTTTATAATATCCGTTGGCAACCAACTCCTTTCCCACCCAGGCATATTCCCCTTTGGGGATATAAAACCTGTCGAAGTGGGCCTGTTTCTTATTTAATGGTAAGACGCTTTTATTGAAGGTATAGGAATCTAGATAGTCGTAGAGAATCCGCTTTGCATCCCCTAGATCTTGCTGCGGGTAGCTTTCCATTCCCTTTCGGCTAAAAAACTGGGCGAAAATCTTTTTGATTAATGTATGGCTTACTGTATCGAAAAACTTTTTCATGTCGCATTCGGCCACATAAAGACTTCCCTCTTCAAATCGTTTCCTATAAGCCAAGATTTCTTCAACAGGTTCATGGTGTGTTGGACACATCAGCTTCTCTTTGATCATACGTTTGGATCGAAAGGCAAACGAATTGTCAATAAAATATGGGTCAAGGACACCTGTTAGATACCTGTTAACAATGCTTAAGATGATCTTATCTTTCAGGCCAAATGATGCAATAGGTCTACAAATATTTATTTTTGTATCGCTTGCTTTGTCCTCTTTTAGCTTGGGGATGATCTTTGGGGCACCGATTTTATAGTTAACTCCGTGAATACCTTCTTGAACCTCTTTTATAAAGGAATCAAGACGGCCAAGGAAAGGAGCGTCCGGCTGATTATCTCTAAAATATCTGAGAGTTGCCTGCAAAGATAACATGGTCTTTTCCGTTGAGCTGCGCGGAATGCCGTTTTTCATCCTTTTTCGTTGGATTACCGATTTCCATTGTTTTCTTGGTGGAAATAAGCTGGCTAAAAGTTCCGTGCTCTTAGTACTGGAATTTTTGTGGTAGTTATGTTTTTTTGATTTGGTATGTAGGTGGATCAGGTGTTCCTTATTGCGGCGATGGGCCAGCTTTACCCTTAGTCGGCAGAGCATATCAAGGATGCTTTTTTCAGATGAAAAATCCCTGAGCTTTAGCATAAAGAAAGAGAAAAAGGTTCCTGACTAGAAAATACTGAACTATAAGAGCTCCTCCCAACTTTGTCGTGCACAGAATGGCTGTTAATACTTGCGATGTACTTTGCTATTTTCATAACATTTCCTCCACCTTAGGTACCTCTTTCTCTTTCTTATAGCCAGCTTGCTTAGCAAAAAAGACTACGGTTGCAAATGTAAACTTTCCCATCGAATTTGCATAGCAGTAATTCATCATATTCCGGCTTCCCTTTTCGTTATAGTCTTTGCCATCAAGTTTAGATAGAGAAAGGAAATATTTCATCCCTAGTTCGTAGGTAAATGTGTTGGCTATAGCGTATGATACCTGGTACCAGTTGTGAAAACTGTCAGTTATCGAAAGCCCTCTTTTGAAAAGATACCTGATGATTGCCTGTAT
Organism: Pedobacter jeongneungensis; assembly: GCF_039538295.1. Taxonomy (NCBI): domain Bacteria; kingdom Pseudomonadati; phylum Bacteroidota; class Sphingobacteriia; order Sphingobacteriales; family Sphingobacteriaceae; genus Pedobacter; species Pedobacter jeongneungensis. Next base: position 91,745 of record NZ_BAABBY010000005.1, read on the forward strand.
TTCGGACCTGTTTGGCTGACTATTCTTTCCCAAGGGGTTGAACTTTTGGTTAGCGGTCGGTTCTGGGGCGTAGGAATAGACCGCTTTTCGGATCGTCTGACTTACAAGCGCAGCTTCGGTTTCTGTATATGGTACCTGGAAGGGCGTTATTTCTTCTCGAATAAAAAGCTTTGGATCAAAAGAAAAGAAACAAAGGCGGGTAACGTCGCTACCACTTTTATCAAGTTCGGATCCGTGTTTTTCCTTAAAATAGGTGTGTACCTTTCCAAAAGCATAGGTATGCCTAAAGTTGGTGTCCTCGGCGGGGAAATCCGAAGGGAATTCCAAGTACATCAATCCTTTAAGTCCTGATCCAGAGGGGGATTCCCAAAAGGATAATATATGTGAATCGTCTTTGAGCTTGGACTTCAGCATATCCTTGGCTTCGGCAGTTAACTTATCGAAATCTAGTACAAGTAGTTGGTTGTATTCTAATATAGATGACCTGTTTCTTTGGTTGTCGAAACTGGCCGAAAAAGTTACTGCGGGCAGCCTTTTTTTCTCTCTGTCATAATAATCGGTATCTCCTTCGCTTAGACGTTTTCTTAGATTTTCAACCTCGCTTCTGTAAGTCCCGTTTTTGATATGCTCCAGACATTTTCCAACATTAAATTGGCCGGAAAGTGGACTCCAAGAATTTTCCTGGAAGGAAACGGTCATGGATAATAGCGATTGAGAGGTCATTTTTTATCTAATTGGATATTTTGAAAAGTAGGCAAAATTTGGAGTCTACGAAAATCTTTCTTCCATTTTAGGGTTGATCTTCATCAAATATCATTCATCCCGTCCAGAATGGCCTGCCATCTTGCTGTTTCACGTTTTGATATTATTGCCCTGACCCTTTCAGCAAGTACCGGCGAATCGGCTAGTAGTTCTCTTATTTTTTGGCCTATCAGTCTTGAGCAGACCAGTTGAATATAATCATTCTCTTTAGTGTCGTATAGTTCCATCAGCTCAAAATGGGATGTATAGATGTCATCTGTATTCAGTTCGAAATAGCTTTGTATCAGATGCTCTATATCGGTAATATCCTTAGTCCGCTCTGGCCGGTCATCATTGGCGATTAATTTTAAAAGGATGATACCCTCAATCGTGCAGACCTTCACCATCTGACCGTTGCCGATATCATAATCCCTTGCGAATGGATAGATTTCGGTAAAGCCGGGCATGTTGAGCACAAAGGTTGGGTCTGTTAGTCTGACGTTTCTGTTCGGTTCCTCAATCTCCCCGAATGGAAGAAGGTCAAGTTCTATCCCTTTTTTGTATATAAGCTTTATAGTTTCTGTCTCATGGCCTTCAAAAATTCCTGTTGCAATCAGCGCATTTTTAATTTGGTTATACTGTCCCTCATCGCTGATGGTGATGGCAAGGTCTACATCTTTTGTCCCTCGTTTCGATAATAGCTCTTCGTTGGCAGACAGGTGTATATCTCTTGCGATCGCACCTACAAGATAAAAATCGATGTCGAATTTCGCGCATATAGTGCTCATCTCCCTTAGCATTTCTGATACCAGTGGAAGAAGTATTGGATTATCCGACATATTTTTCTTTTATTCTTAGTGCTATTTCTCTGTTTCTGCTGTCCAGGCTGCTTATTAGTTCGGCATATGCTAACATAGGTGGAACGGTTCCGTGTCCGAGTTCTGCTGTATCTTGGTTCCAAAAAGGTCTCAGAATTTCTACGTCGCCATTTGTAGCAGGAACCAATCTTAGCCTTTTCATGAGTTCAAATCTATCGCTGTTCGAATAAATGGTATAAATCTCTGGAACAAGGTGCCCCGTGAGAATCTCCCCCGCAGTTTCTCCGCCCCAAAGGATGTCATCATATTGGGTTGTATGCTCGTGCCAGTTTGTTCTGTCCTCTTTTTTTGCAAAACGGAATTTTCCGACCAGTTGCTTTGGTCTTAAAACTGTACGGTACATATCTGCCCATTTGTCTAGAATTGCAGTTTTGTTTTCAAGGATTAAAGTAGGCTGTCCGAGGCGCGTGCCCATAATAATGTAGCCGTCCCGCTTCATCTCGGTGATAAAGTTACCTACATTTCCGAGAGCGACTCCAGAGGCATATGCCATGTTACGATAAGATGTATTCAGTATTTCAGGCTCCTGAAGTACGGCAAATAAGAATTTGATCCCTGCAGGTGCCCATAACTTGGTATCTTCGTTAAATTTTGGCTGGGCTGTTTTTTGGTCGCTTACCAGAATAAACATACTGCGTGTTTCGATGTAGCAGTTTCCCGAGGTTTCGATATAGCAGATGCTGTGCTTACGAAGTTCTTCCTTCATTGGAGTGGGAATATATTTTGCAATTAGGATTCTTCTGCCGTCTGTTTGGTCTTGGCGTAAAATGATATTGTCCAGAGTGGCAGTCCTTACCTCGGTTTTAACGTCTGCTTCGAGTATAGATGTTTGTTGTCCTTTGATAAGTTCAATTACAGCATCTGAATTTTTGCCTCGTCCAGATGGATAGCTCAATATTTTTGCTGTTATTCCAGCAATTTCTGTTAGTCTATCTAGCGCAGGCAACAATATATCTTGCTCTTTCATGTTCATTATATTTGACTGTTCATGTAACATGAACAGTCAAATATAATGAACAAATTCTAAAATCCCTATCTATCCTTATTTTTATGTTCAATAAATTCAAATGTTCATGTAACATGAACATTTGAATTTATTGAACGGGTGCAAGCTAAAAATAGGGAAAAACATTGTACACATGTTTTTATGTGCTAAGAATTCGCTAACTTTATGATATAAATACGCTCGATAATGATACAAATAAATCTAAAACTTCCACACTCAGTCCGGGTGAACTGTAAGCCTTCCATTCGTAAATCAATTAGTTTAATGCTATAGAATGATTACGCTACAGCGGTTTCGAAAAATAGACAAAGAAGTTCAAAAGGCGATCGAAGAAGCATTCGACCATATAGCTGCAAATACATTAGAACATAACTACCTATTGTTTTTAGCTGAAGGGGAATACAAGGCAAGGCCTACAAATCCCGTTCTACGTCTAAATCCCTACACGATTGACAATAGAGAGGATAGGTACAAGGACGAGTCGAGGCTTAGATTTTTTATTCAGTTCATGAAGAATCAGTATGGCTTTCCATCTGGGCAGACATTTATTCCTGATGATGAGTATCAGATTACGATAGAGATGATGGTTTATACCCATATTTGGGAGGCCAAAACGTTCCTGCGCCAGTTGTACCGAACGGCAGAGTTGGTGAAAGGGGCAAGTTACCCTTGGCAGGTCGAAGTTCCCGAGATGAGCAAGCATACATACATCAGAAGTAATATCAGAGATGTATTGGCAAAGAAAAAGCTAAAGCTGGCAAAAGTAATTAGCGATGGTTTTCACACTTCACTCAGAAATGCATTTGCACATTCAGAGTATCAGATAGACATGCACAAAAAACAGATCTACCTGGATACTTATAAGGGAGCAAGTTGGGATATCCCCTGGATAAGTTTTGATGATTGGAGCATACGGTTTGCATATTCGGCATTGCTTTCTTATCATTTCCTAAATATTAAAGCCAGAAGAAGAAAGGAATTTGGGACTACAAAGCCCAAGGCTCTGATCATACATCCAATAACATCGGTAAGGCATTTTCGTGCCCGCTATATTTATTATGACCAAAGAAGGAACTCATTTGGATTCCACCCATAAGCAAATGGAAAACTTAACAGAACAAGAACTTGAGGATGTACTATTCAGCATCGGCCCGAATTATCTGGGCAAATACCTCATGAATAAATTTTTTATACAGATAAAAACGACATTTAGGAAAAAGGATATACCAAGCTACGATTATGAAAAGCACGATTTTTCGCATGTTGACCAGCTGGCAATACAGAAGCTTTACCAAGAGGTAATACATCATGAGAATATACATTATGTACATGAGGTAAGTACGATGGTCGGTATAACCACCTTTTATTTTCAGGTTATAAATAGAGCGATATTCACCGAATTCGTGAATGTTCCAGAGAGTAGCTCGGTAGAAAAAATTTCTGGAGAAAAGTTTGATATGTGGAAAGGTATAAATGGAACACTCTTTACAATTATGGGTGGATCCGCTGTGAACTTTGATAACAGAATCGTATATAATATTCAAAAAATTGAGCATATCGATATAAAGGCGTACGCTCCCTATTATGAAGATAAAATGGATATGTCCGTCCCCATGATCCATTATGAATACTTGGAAAAGACAACAGGTCAAAGGCTCACAGACCAGGTTTTCTTCGGTCATTTCTATATATATGAGGGATTAGCATCTAACCTCGAGCGCGAATGTGCCGGACTCTTGGGCAAGAAAAACCCTCCAAAATCTAAGCTCGGCTTTGAATATCTACTGATGGAGAAAGTGGCAAAGCACATCTATCCAAGGATAAAAAGTAGGGATATGCTCGAACTCGCCTCACTTTCTTTAAGCTACCTAAATGCAGCTCAAATGTTTGTCCAGTTTGTAACAGAACTGAAAGCTGCAAAGGGCAAAAAAAAGAATTTCGTAGAAAAAAAGAAAAATGAAGTTTCATATATCCTGAGTGAAAAACTAGATGGTGTAAAACAGACGTTGGAAGAAATTGCCGGTATATTTGATTATCGTGAATCGTTCAAAAAAGCAGTAGGGCATCTAACATCAGTTATGTTAGAAGGGTATAAAAAACGAATAGAAAACCCAGTTTTCGAAGTGGATCTTACTTTTGCCGGCGAACATTATAGAATGGGCGAATATGTGACGTTATGCGATATGGCATATGAGCTCGTTGATAATGATGATTACATGAAAGATTATTCAGGAACCTATCTTGCTGAGGATTCCTTAAGCCATGCATTGAGGGTTTTACTATGTCATGTAGACTACTATTCGTCTTTCGTAAAAGGAGAACAGAATCACCGTTGCCCACAATATACGTTCTGCTCCCATGAGCGAAGAAAACAAAAGCCCGACCAGTGCAGAACTACCCCTCGATTGGCATTCGAGGATATGGATGAACTCGGAGCATGCCACTATTCTCTTGGAGTAGCTTATTGCAAGGCCACGGATATTGCGCAAACCGGTTCTCAGGAGAAAATATAAATTTATCTGACGAATCGGTAGATTTAAATTCTTAGATATCGCCCTTTACTACATTGGTTAATCTAGTTAAAAAAGTGTTGGAACAAAATAAATTTTAACTTTATTGTCGGGGAGCTGGTACCAGCTATATTCTTAACACATGAAGATGTCTATGCCTTAGTCCAATCTATATATTCCTGTCATGAACTTGAACTCGAAACCTTTGTCGCTCAGTTGCCATTTTTTTTGGGCATGAGGGTTTCGTTATAAAGTCGTTTTAAGATCTGGTAATTGCGCATGATGATGCAGTTTAACTGGCGAAATGTTCTGGTTCCTCCCAAAACGGAACGTACGGTTTCGTTGAAATACGCAGTCTATCAGCCATTTTTGTGTCATCCTCTATTTTGGTTCCATCAAGTAATTTTAATGCATGATAAAATCCATGACGCATATCTAATATTTCTGAACCTTTAAGTTTCAACACATCAGTTTGCGATTCGTTTTTTTGAAGAATAGCTTCAAGCTTTATAAAGGGAATATATTGCTCAATAGCGATATATCTTTTAAGTTCTATTCAGAAGGATTTTCCAAGTTGCTAAAGTCTAATAAATCATCAACGCTCACATTCAGTGCTTCAGCTATCTTAACTAAAATATAAGCGGTTGGGTTAGCACCTTGTTTTTCGTATCTATTGATAAATTGTTTGTCTTTTCCGTCTAATATCGCTGCCAGTTCAGTTTGCTCTAAGCCAGATTTCATTCTGAGTTGAGCAATTCGCTTTCCGAGCTTGATTCTAAAGTCTACAACCGCTTGCTTCATTGCGCAATCTTGCAAATAAATAAAAATGATGGTCAACAAATTTGTTTACTCATGTATTTTTTATATATTTGATTATATAATTATGTATTAATAAGAGTCTTGTAGCTGCTTTTCTGACCCCGCTAATGCAAGACAGCAGATTAATACTCACGTCTATTTAAAGATGTGCTATATTAGCATGTCCAAATAGATGTGAGGCTGCTGTAAATCCATGTTAGCTTAAGGGGTCAGAACTTTTACAGCGGCCATGGTTTGCAGCCTCACATGTATTGCCTACCATAATATCAAGACTCGTATAACACGATACGAGTATGATTTTAGAAACAACACATCTTTTCGATCACCTCATTTCTTTAGTGATCTGCGCACCTGAGTAGCTTTATTAGTTACAGCAAGAAATCCGTATGGGGATATAGTAAAATAGGTTTTTTAATAATGCTCCTTGCCCCAATTCCTATTTAGTTTAAGGCTTTCAAATATGAACTTCATGAAAAAAATGATTAAAGCAGTCGTAATGGCTATCTTATGCTTTTTTGACGAGGATAGGCAGGCAATCTTTAAGGCTCGATCTCAAGCAGAAAGTTTAATTAAATTATTTACTAAGCTCGCATTTGAGGAGCTTGGGCTCAAAGACGTATTTCTCCGTACCTCTGTAGGGTCAGACATGGCAGAGAGCCGGCCTACACCTTATTTGTGTCGTCCGCTTCCACTGCCCATTTACAGACACTTAAGATGATATCATTATGGAATTAATAAAACTAAACTCAAATCGTGCTGTAAATTTCACCAAATTTAAGGAAGGGAATGAGAAGGGGCTTGAATTTTTTTATAAACTATTATATCCGCGGACATATTATTTTGGGTACAAATATATAAGGGATGACGTAAATGCGGGATGCATTGTAAATGAAGCTTTCTTGCGACTTTGGTTGTCCAGAAAAGTTATTACTTGCCCAGAGCATATCGAGACTTTTGTCAGAAAACTGACTTCAGACGGATGCAGGGCGTATTATAAAACCTCTAGTAGCAGGTTTCACCGTAATATGCTGCGGCTGGATGAAATCGAAAACTACCAGGAATTTATAGGTGGTTATGAACCTAGCATAGAAGAAGAAACGGATATATTCCATTATCATGAACCAGAGGAAGAAGAGAAAAAGCAATGGGATCGAGTGAAGGCGGTTATCCCAAACCTCAGCACTGACCAACAGCTATTTATTAGGCTATGTATTAAATACTCCTTTGACTACGGGCAGATGGCCTGGCATATCGGTGGTATCTCCGATTATCAGGTAGCAAGAAAGGTGGAGAAAACACTCGAATGCCTGAAGTCAGTGATCAGCGATACAGAAAAGCTCAATAAAATAGAGAAAACGAGCAGGTTTACTTTCGAGGGGGATGTCAGCGAAGAGCAGGCGGTGATCCTGCAAATGCGATATGAGCTCCAGTATAGCTTCACTGAGATTGCGGAAGCGTTAAGCCTCGATCAGGGACACATTCAGAAGGCTTTCGCAGCTGCTTCACTAAAGATAAAAAAAACAAAAATCAGGTGATATGGAAAACGATACAATGGTTTTGACACGCAAAATACAGCTTTTCATCGATTCTGAAGATCAGGACTTTGTGAAGGATGCTAGGGATCAGCTGTACAACTGGCAATGGATCTGCTTCCGTGCAGCGAATATGATCATGAGCCATCATTTCGTTCAGGAACGGGTAAAAGACTTTTTTTACCTGACTGAAGAGATTAAACTTAAGCTGGCCGATGAGAAAAAAGAGGACAACGGCATTCTGAAATCTTCACGTCAGAATACTACCTATAGGTTGCTTTCCAATCATTTTAAGGGCCAGATCCCAACAAACATACTTAGCAACCTCAACAATACTTTGATCTCTTATTTCAATAAAGAAAAGGATGCTTATTGGAAAGGCGAAAAATCGCTTAGGAACTATAAAAAGAATATACCGTTGCCTTTTGGGGCAGAGGTAATTTCCAAACTAAGCAGGACTGCTGACAACAGAAATTTCACCTTCAGGCTTTTCCAGATCCCGTTCCGGACGTACCTTGGAAAGGACAGGTCTGATAAAAAGATCATGCTGGATCGGATCATAGGTGGAACCTTGAAACTTCGTGCCAGCCAGATACAGCTTGACAAAGGAAAAATATTCCTTCTGGCAGCAGTACAGATAGATAAGGAAAAGCATAGCCTGGACCCTACCATTATCGCTGAAGCATCACTTTCCATAGAACATCCTGTCACTGTCAAGATCGGCAGGCATGAGCATACCATTGGAAACAGGGAAGAATTTCTCCACCGGAGACTGGCCATACAGGCTGCGGTAAACAGGGTCAAAAAAGCAGTTCCCTTTAACGGCGGCGGCCATGGCAGGAAGCGTAAAATGAAAAGTTTGGAGGATTACCGCCACATGGAAAAGCGGTACGTGGAACAAAAGCTGCATGTTTACAGCCGGATGCTAATTGATTTCTGCGTTAAGCACCATGCAGCAACTTTGCTACTTATAAACCAGCAGCAAAAAGAAGAAATAGCGAAGGAAGATCATTACCTGTTGCAGAACTGGAGCTATTATAGCCTTAAAGATAAAATCAGTTATAAGGCAGAAAAAGCAGGCATACAGGTCATTGTTGAATAGGATTAAAAAAAGAGGTTTCTTGCAAAACCGTATAGTGAGATTAAAATATGCTCATAAGCCAATAAGCAAACAGGCATGCAATGGCGGGCTTCATGTTAGAATTGCTCGGAAATACCAGATGGTTTTCTATACGAATATATGTGCAGATGTCCGGTGGTCGTCAGATGGGAAAGGGGAGAAAATTACTAGTTCTGATAAACAATTGGATATCAGCAGCCTCAAAGATAAACGTCAGACCAGGCTAGGAGGTGTCTGGTGTCAAATAGTTTTTGAAATATGGATATTGAGGCTGCTTGTACAGCCGTATGGTGAGGATTCTTTATCGCTCACTGACTTGTTTTATTATTTGGGAAGTAAGACCTGGAAGTATATATTTCCCGGATTTGAAATGGAGATACAACTTACTATGGTTTTTCGCATTGTTTTCTTCCTGTAGTTTGAACTGGAGATACAACTACTATGGTTTTTCGCGTTGTTTAACCAACATTTCTAATAAAAGCCATTTGAATGTAAGTTCTCAAGTATGTGAACTCACATCCAAATATTACTTAAATTTTAGAGATATTCATCAAAACCGCTTTCTAAATAGTATTTCACTTTCTCCTTTTCTTCTGAAGTCTGCTCTCGTGATATATGGGGATAAGCATTTAAGAGCAGTTTCTTGAATTTATCGAATGCATTTTTCTCCAGTCGCTCGTTGTGTATGTTAATCGAGTTTAACCAGGCCATTAACTTTTTGATAAAACCAACAGGATAAAGGTAGTCCGGAATATCAACCCATTCGTCAATAAAGTCATCCAGTTGAAGATATTTGTTTTTTAAGACGTGATCACATGTACCCTTACAGCTAAAATAAGCTTCTTGGTAGGGATGACGAATAGGGTTTTCAGCTGTATAATCCGTGCGCTTTCTAAGGGTTACGAAAATACCACTTTTCGTCTCCAATAAATCCTTTTCACAATATTCACAGCAAATACTGGGTTCTTCGGCAAAGATTTTTGCTGGCTTTGGATTTTCATTCGTATAATTTTTGTAGCTCACAGGAAAATAGCGACTTGATAGTTTTAATCCGTTGGGACTGTCAAGCAAAATCTGCTCAATTGACTCATGATCAAAACTTTGGATCTGGAGTCTATTTTTGAGCCCTTGTAAATTTGCTCCGAGAGATGTTGCTGGCAGGGTTGAGTAAAATCCGATAAAACCATCACATTGATGTGTTATTACCCTATCAACTATGTTTGGCTCATCTGTATCTGAGACCGAACGGCCACTATAGGCATAGTGTTTACAGCTTACCAACCATTTTATTTTTGTCGTGCCAGAAACGCCAGTTCTAGTTTCCTGTATTATCAAGTTCTTTTTTCCGTCGGCACCGCGATCAGGATGTTGCAGTATTTCATATCCAAGGTTTTGAAAAAAGTCTCTCGCAAAAAGTTCAAATGTATCTTGCATTCCTCCACCACCATTTGCCTGTGGTATTTCTTTAAAGTCGAATATCATTGTTGTATTTTGTTTTTTTATCTATCGTTTGAAATTTAGCGTGATGGTATATTTTTAGGTAGTTTACTACTCCTCTGGAACTGGTAAACCCTAATATTTTCCCAGACATAAACCTTGCCGTTGATAGATTTAATCGCTCTTACTTCTCCGTCCTGAGAAACCACAAAACCTACACTTTCGGGATATTTCTTGCAATAGGCGAACATCGACTGATGCCTTGTGCCAAAATGATTGGCTGGTGTTTTAATTACTGAATTACCAGGGCGTGATGCTGTACTCAGGTAAACGTATTCTGGCGAAACAGTTTCGGCAATAACGGTTCCAAAACCATAAACATTTAGCCTTGGCGACATCAAGACCAATCCGTCAACGCAACTGAGCGATGCGGCAAAACGTACCGCTCCAACCATTTCATTGTAGGCTTCTTCGATTTCCAACTTATTATCATCATAATCGTCGAAATCATCAATGGGAACGTCCTTTTTTCTTTTCTTTAGGTTTTCTATTTTTTCCTCATAATATTCCTCGTCTGTAATGGAGGTTATCAAGTGTTCAATGGAAAGAGAAATCCTGTTGTATTTCATTTTATATTTAGGCGTCAGGTCATCCTCCCTATTTCTTGTGATCAGCACCGCACCCCCATGATGATAATTCTTCATTTTCAACAATATCCTGCAAATTGCCTGCACTGTATAATCATAGACAACTTCATTGTATGCTTCGGTATCTTCTTCATCTAATTCTCCTTCAAGCAGATCTTCCAATCTACTTTTGGATATTGCGGAATGTTCTTTCAGAAATGACGAAACAGGCCCGATCTTGAAAACGTTGGGATACAATTTTATGAGAGTTTGTTGATTAAGTGTAGCTAATGCTTCATAATCTAACATCACATTCAAAATTCCAATACCATTGATGATGGTCTGAATGATCCCTGGATGTTCCGGTTTATCTTCGCGTTCGTAGTTTAAAAAACTCTGGTAGTGTATTGATTGATCGATCATACCGTAGATGAACAGGTTTTCGTCATCATCAAAGTAAACCGCAAGGCTTGAACTCCATGGATCTGCAGCCTTTGACAGTTTAACCATATTTTTTACATTAAACTCTAAAGGCTCTGAAAACGGATAAAAACTCCATCTGTCCAATTGGTCAACTTCATCATCAAAATTCTTGATGGTATCATGGTCAACCAAGGTTGCCGTGACCTTGATAAATTGACCTTCCTCCGTTTTCAAACTGGTAAAATATAGGGTATTGAATAAATCCCGAAGAACGTTAATGCTCGGCTTGGTCTTTATTTTTGTCAGGCCCAGCTTTTGATGAACAAAATCTGCTAGGTCATCTGGTAAGTAGTTTTTTGGCATAAGAGAGATTAATTTCCGCTAAATATAGTTTTAACGATGCAATCTTTTTTATCTCAATAAAAATAGATGTTCATAGACGAGTAATCCCAAACTATAAATTGTTTAATTTGCTAAACTAAACGCTCCAAATCAATGAATAAAAAAGAGATAGAAAATATCATTACCGACTACAGAAAACTACGGACACAACATCCAGATTATTGGCTTATAGATTGCGCAGCAGCTACGAGCTTGGAGCATGCCGTTGAAATGGCTGCAACAGCCAGAAATTTAGTTGGGCGAAAACATCCCCATCAGTTTCGTATCCAAAATTCAGTCCTTCAAGATTTTTCGCTTTCTCTCCTATCCATCAAGTTCGAAATAAGAGAAGCCGCTTCTTTTCGGCTGTTGTACTCGTTGGTTGATGGTTGCAGAATAAAGGGAATTTCGGATTTAACAATCTATGATACCTCGCATAGGATTGGTTGCTTTTTAAACCTATTTCCCGAGGAAGTCTATCTACACAGCGGCACAAGAAAAGGAGCGGAAATTATTCTTGGAAAAATTATGGGAAAAACCATACTTGTTGAACAATTACCCCCACTATTCAACTCCGGATTATCTCCTTCTGAGCTTGAGGATATGTTGTGCATTTACAAATCCGCCTTGCAAGATTCATTAATTAACAAAAGAACAAACAAATGCTAGAAGATAAATACAGGGATGCAACTTGGAATGGAAGTAGCTTTTGGCATGGTACTTCTTCGATTTTTTTAGACTCTATACGAAATACAGGACTTGGCGCGATCAATCCAGCTACGGATTATAAATTATTGGATGTCCTCGGTTTTCTCTATGATGAAATCATACGAAACGGGATTACCCACCCAGTTTTTTTGACTAATAAATCTTCGATAGAGGCGGCAATAGCACAAGGCACACTAGAGTTAAATGGTATGTTGTTGAACTTCAAACATGATGGCGTTTACGTGTCTGCAAGTCCAATAAAGGCTGCATATTATGCCTGCCTTAACTTGGTAGGAAGTGAGATCTTAGAGAAGTGTCTTATTTTGTTGAGCGTGTTAATCGATGGCGGAAAAGAGCCTAAAATCCCAGATGAACTCGATGTTTTTGGTGTCCGTAAATACCTTGATAAAAAGCCAACACCAATAATGATCGAAATTACTGAAATTACTGATGATAAATTGCTTCTGGAAAATGGTGCTGATCCCTCGGCATTGCTAAAGGAAATGCGAGAAATGTTTCCCAATCTTCCTATTGCCCAGCAATTTGAACGTCTTCAATTTTGCAACTTCAAGTTACTGAATCCAATTCCTAGAACTAAGCTTCGCTTTTATGAGGTTGATTTTGAGGGCGATCCTAAAACACGAAATTTCCAATACTATCTATCACGGATTTGATTGCCCTAAAGCTATTGCAATGGTCGACATAAATGTTTCTTCAAAAATTATCCTGTGGATGGAACTGCATTAACCTGCCAGTGGGATCAATTTTTATCGAGTAATAATTCCCATTGTAATAATAGCCCTTATCGTTTTGGATATGAAATCCCTTACCTTCCAAAAGACGGCTCTCAATGGCATCTTTATTCGCACCTAGGACAATAGTAATAATTCTTCTCACATCTTTCAATGTGTACTGAAATCCCGTGCCCTGCCCTTTGGATGACTCTTCGATGAGGAACTTTTTATAATGTCTCAAATAGATATGTATGAACCTCTCGAAATCCCAGTAGACATGGACTTTCCAACCCCACAGCGTTAAGGTCTCATCTTCAAAGCCATACACAAGCCTCATCAGTTCCATCCATGCTTCCTCATTTTCGGCTCGGAGCTTATCGATGTGTTTAACCGCAACTCCCAAATGGCGACATATAAAAGCAACACGTTCTTTTTTTCTGTTGGATAGGGCCTTGTTTAATGTAGATTTAAGTGGGCTATTTTCTCTATCTCCATACACAAGGGTATTCATTGTGGTAATAATTACGTCATCATAGACATAACCTGTTTTTGGATTGATTAGAAAATCCTTTCTATCCTGATCGGTGAGTTCATTCTTATCGAGTAGTAAAAGGAGAGAATAGTAGGCTCTTTTTTCGGCTGCAATCAAAGGAATTCCTTTTTCCATTCTTTTTCTAAACAGGTTTAGCCTCATCCTTTCGCCGTAGAACAGGCTTGGAGTAAAGTCAATGTTGATAGTGTTTGGTATTTCTTTTTTATCGGTATTATCGTATTGGTTTTTGATTGGATCAAGATCAAATGTACTCAGCCTACTGATGTCTTTTGCAAAGAAGCCCTCGATTTGGAGCATCTCGTTTATTTTGGTATCCTGCAAAGCACCATCTAGCAGTACCAGACCATCATCATCGCCAATTGCATCCGAGTTAATCTCCTGCTTTAGCTTTGCGCGTTGGGACGGTGAATAGATAATGTAGCCGTAAACAGTATTGCCATATTTCTTATAGGCTTCCGAACCAAAATAGAAATCAAATATTGCATAACGGTCATATTGGCCGACCTGTACAAAAATATTCTGTATCGAATGTCTTATGGGCTTATCCATTGTCTGCAGAATTAATCCTCTTCTGTTTGGTTCGCAGAATCGATTAACTGCTCAATCCCATTTCTTGCTCTTAGCAAAAATGGCAGCCCCTCTTGTCCCACCCATCCAGTGGGATTTGACAATTCCAAAAGCATCCATAACGAATTGTTAAACCAATCATAGTTTCCCCGTAATGGCGGTATCGCATGCGCATTTAAGAACTTTATAGCTGAGATAAGTACTACCTCCCCATCCGGCAAGTTTTCGACCATATAGAAATTCCTTTTAGCTATCTCTACAAATTTTTCGGTCATCTGTGAAAGCTCTTCCATCTGCTCTGGCAGTTTTTCCAGTGGCGAAGTGATTTTCTCCCAAGTCAAATCCTCTGCAAGCGAAAAACAGGCTTCGAATAATCTTTTCTCATCCATACTTACTGGTTTATTTGAGTAAATGTAAGAAGTTCCGTGAACTATTTTTTACCACCTTACGGCCGTAGTGTTAATGCTTCGATTTGTGCTTGTACAATTTTGCCGTAGTTAAACCATTGAACGCTGAAAATTGAAAGAAGTTCACATCCCAGAGGGACGATTAGAACCAAACAATCTAACTATCAAATCCGCTGAATTTTTGAAAGCCAAATCCCACTTCTTATCGCAACACTATCAATTAATTTCTTATTTAAATAGTCATTTACAGCCAAATGGAAAAAAAATGGTGAGCATTTGGTGAGCTGATTTTAATTTTTTCCTTTAAGACATTAATTTATAGGTTCTTATATTTTGGTGTTTAAGTCCAGTCCAGACCGAAATTGTTATTCCTAGATTTTCTGATGTTAAGCTTCTCATTTACAATTTAAGTCACTTTGATTTATTCAATAGCTTTAAAATATTTCGATTTTTAGAAAATATTATAGGCATTCCGGACAAAGTGTCAAATCGCTAGTTATCTCCTCATGATTTTTGACCGACAAACGATTGATCTTTGACATTTAGGAATGAAACATTATCCGGCAGAAAACCGGAAATTTTGCGAAACCTTGAGATAGCGTCAACTTGGTGAAAGCGCACTGGCAGGCTGATAGGCCCGGATCGGGGGATCTGACGTGAGTAGTTCCGTTTTTTTAAAAACTTTTTTGCCATTAGTTTGCGGCAATATAGATGTCAAGAATGGCTATGTCCATTCTTTGTTTTTTATTATTTATTCGTTTCATCTGGTGAAAGGCAGAATGATGGTAAATGCTTTATCAGATAATCCCATATTTGCATATTTAGATATCTAGATAGATATGTATCCATCGAAATATATTAACGCATCTATTTTCGTTGTGTTTTCCTTTAGCTATCATTCCTCACTATATGTGCCTATCCACATTGCTACACGTTCAAATATCCTTTATTGAGATATTGAAATGTGTTGATTCTGATTGTTTTTCTTTTAGGAGTTACAATTGGTAATATGTGCATATTTGTATTGCTATATATATGAATATTCCTGTATGGGAAATATTTAGTATTTCCGCTTTGATGGATTCCCTTAATTACTGTTATTGGGCTCTGTATAATTGCTATTTATGTTAATATCCATATATCAAAATAGATCTCGATCCAGATTTTATGGTTTTTGATCAGCTTAGTAGTAGAAGTAGGTAGTATCAAAGTATTAGTTTGTTTGCTGCATTGCTTGATATATCAGGCATCAAATTATCAGAAGAGCTTTCAGCTTAATTTTGTTTAAAATAAGCTTGAAATAGCATTTTAAGTTTGTTTTTTGCCGGACTGTTTTTACCGGAACATGGAAACAGGTTTAAGCTCTGGTTCTATCCTGAAAATGGGATAGGTTTTTTTGTCGTTTTTTAACCTGCAAGTTGTGTTTTTGTTGCTCAAAAACCCTATAACTTGCCCGCTTTTTTCCGCCCAAAGGGGGCGAGCGGGATGAAAAAACGTCGCAACTAGTTTTTTCTTTTTAGGGAGGATATCCTTAAAGTATTCGATATGACCAAGAAAAAGAATGGAAGATCTTTGAAGCTTGTGGGGAAACTAACAAGGCTTGTTAAGGCGAGGGTTAACGAAGAGGAATATACTTTAATCTGTAATTTCGCTGATGTTAAAGAAAGTGAATTCCTCGGGTTATTAATCAACCAGCTAGACACTCCAATTTCATGAATAAACGGGGGATGCTCTCAGCGTGTGTATTTCACTGAATTTTTGCCGAAATACCTATTTGGAAAAAAAACTATTCAGCATGCTCATCTTACACCCAATGTAACATTAATCGATTAATAAAAATGCTTCCTAATGAAACAACAATCAACTTCTCCCGAAGATGGAGAAAAAAAACAAACCCAATATTATGGAAATAAAGGGATGGCTACAGGAAGAAAGGTCACACTTACTAAAGAATCAGTAAAAAGATATAAGGTTACTGTAATATACATCCCAGTTTCTGAAGAAGAAGCTAAAATTAAACGAGCCATTATCGAAACAATTATGAAGAAGCCGTCTAAAAAATAGAGATTTTGTTTATGTACGATATCTTGTTAATTAATCAAAGAATATAAAATTAGATGGTGAAAAATTAACTGCTTGTGAACACAAGGATCTGTTAATGAGTGTTTTGATTAATGTTTTTATTTAAAATTAGCTAAATTTTTGATATCTTTAAGTAACAAATAAATCATCGTATTATGGAAGATAAAAAACGAGTTGGTATTTGGATAAGGGTATCCACTGATATGCAGGTGAAGGATGATAGCCCAGAACATCACGAACAACGGGCAAGATACTATATACAATCAAGGGATTGGCAAGTGGCCGAGGTATATAGACTTGAAGCGGTATCTGGAAAGACAGTTATGAACCATCCAGAGGCACAACGCATGCTAAAAGATTTAAGAAGCGGTCGTATTTCGGGTCTGGTATTTTCCAAACTAGCACGCCTAGCGCGCAGTACAAAGGAACTTTTAGAATTCGCTGAAATCTTCAGGAAAGAGGGTTCGGACTTGGTTTCATTGGCGGAACAGATAGATACCAGTTCTCCTGCCGGCAGATTGTTTTTTACAATAGTAGCAGCGATGGCAGAGTGGGAACGTGAAGAGATCTCAAGCCGGGTTGCTGCATCTGTTCCTATACGTGCACGGATGGGCAAACCATTAGGGGGACAGGCAAGCTTCGGTTATAAGTGGCAGGATAAAACTTTGCTTATTGACGAGAAAGAAGCTCCTGTTCGCAAGCTAATTTATGAGATATTCCTGGAATGCCAACGTAAGAAAACCACAGCCAATAGACTAAACGAATTGGGACACCGGACTAGAAACGGGTCTCATTTCTCTGACACAACTATAGACAGATTATTAAGGGATACAACTGCCAAAGGAGCTCGCCTTGCTAACCACACAAAAAGTATTGGGGAAGGCAGGCAATGGGTGTCTAAACCTGAGGAGGAATGGATAGTGCTACCCTGTCCGGCGTTAATCGACGAGCAATTATGGGATAAATGCAACTCCATTCTTGATGAGCAGGCAATTAAGCGAGTTAAAACCGGAAGAAAATCAGAATACCTGCTTGCCGGATTCGTGAAGTGCCAATGCGGTACATCGATGTATGTCTATAGCAGGGCTAAGAAATTTACCTGCAAAAACTGCAAAAATAATATCTCGGTTAAAGATATGGATGATGTGTATCAACAAGTTCTTAAAGGTTATCTCAACGACCTTAACCCACAAGTCTATCTAGAAGAAATAATGGCGCGGCTGAAAGAAAAGGAAGTTCTGCTTGTTGAAAGTGTTAAAAAGCACGCCAAGTTGCGTAAACAAATGGATGATCTGATTCCACTGAGAATAAATGGAGATCTTGATAGCGACCATTTCGCTGCGGTCTATCAGCCGCTCGTATCTCAGGTTAAGCAACTTGACAAGTCGATTCCTGAACTTCAAGGAGCGATAGATTTTGAGAAAATACAACTTACATCAACCGATTATGTGTTGAAAGAAGCAAAGGAACTGTATAATGAATGGTCAAAAATGCTTTTCCCTCAAAAACGGGCTATTGTTGAGACAATTACAGAATATGTTACCGTTGAAAAAGATAACGTAATTGTGGCAATTTCCCATCTTTCTTCGGGTTCTCTGCTAACAAGTCAACACGACTTCAAGGATTCATAGAAGCCACCAGCATAAAACTGGCAGGGTATTCTACCGAAAACCTGGCCCTCGAAATGGCAACTTTACGATCTTCTAAAGGTTGGCGCATTACTTCTAAAACGGTACGTTTAAATTCGGGCAGCTCATCTAAAAAAAGCACACCGTTGTGCGCCAGCGATATTTCTCCCGGCTGCGGGTTAATTCCGCCGCCAACCAGGGCCACATCGCTAATGGTATGATGGGGAGAACGGTAAGGACGTGAGGTCATTAAAGCATCTGCAGCAGAAAGTTTTCCGGCTACAGAATGGATTTTTGTAGTTTCCAGTGCCTCATTTAAATTTAAGGGTGGCAAAATGGTAGGCAGGCGTTTGGCGAGCATGGTTTTTCCGGCGCCCGGCGGACCGATCAATATCACGTTATGTCCGCCAGCAGCCGCAATTTCGAGGGCACGTTTAATGTTTTCCTGTCCTTTAACATCTGCAAAATCGTGTTCGTAATTGTTGATGTTTTTTAAAAACTCTTCTTTGGTATCTACCTTAACCTCTTCTAACGCCGCTGTTTTATTAAAAAATGCGGCTACCTGTGCCAGATTTTCTACGCCATAAGCAGTTAAGCGATCAACAATAGCCGCTTCGCGTACGTTTTGTTTGGGCAGGATAAAGCCCTTAAAGCCATCTTGTTGTGCCTGTATAGCAATGGGTAGAGCACCCTTTATAGGCTGGATACTTCCATCTAAGGAAAGTTCGCCCATAATGAAATAGTTTTCCAGTTCATCATTGGGGATTTGCCCTGATGCAGCTAAAATGCCGATGGCAATGGGTAGATCATAGGATGAGCCTTCTTTTTTAATATCAGCAGGTGCGAGGTTGACTACGATTTTTTGCTTAGGCATGCGCAAACCCGAGATATTAATGGCGCTGGCCACGCGTTGCAGACTTTCTTTTACCGCATTATCCGGCAAACCTACCATGTAATATTTGGTGCCCGCACTGATATTCACTTCGATGGTTATGGTTAGCGCATTTACACCATAAACAGCACTCCCGTATGTTTTTACAAGCATTAAATTTTTAATTAAATAAAAGCAGGATGTAAATTATTCGGGATGAATATTGATTTGTACTAAGATAGTAATTGTTTAAATAAAAGCAATGTTTAGGTGTTAACTTATATGCTTATCTAAATATCTTTGGTTGAAACCAAAGACAATGGTAGCTGAGCGAATAATATTTTTGTCTCGCTTGCAGCAAACTTCGTTAAATAAACCTGATTGGACGAATGCCGGTTCCTTCTATCGGCAGCAGGGAAAGCAGGGCTATATTTACCAATGGAATACAGCACATTCATTTCCAAAACCTTTAAACAAGAAAATCCCAATCATTACTGATCGGGATTTCAATACTTGCAATCTGTTATTTTTGCTGTAAGCTTTGGTCTTTAACCTTTCAGCTAAAACCTATCTTCCAAACGGCATTTTAGGCATACCTTTCATCATGGCTGCTGCGGCTGCCGGGTTAGAAAACTGCTTCATCATTTTACGCATATCCTCAAACTGTTTAATCAGCTTGGTTACTTCTTCAACTTTGCTGCCCGATCCTTTTGCGATACGTAAACGGCGGCTTTGCTGGATGGCATCCGGATTTTCCTTTTCAAACGGCGTCATCGAATTAATAATGGCTTCGATTGATTTAAAAGCATCATCCTGGATATCGACATTCTTCATCATTTTGCCTACACCAGGAATCATTCCCATCAAGTCTTTCATGTTACCCATTTTCTTGATCTGCTGAATCTGGTTATAGAAATCGTTGAAATCGAATTTATTTTTACGGATTTTTTTCTGAAGTTCTGCTGCCTCTTTCTCATCAAATTGCATCTGTGCACGCTCAACAAGTGAAACCACATCACCCATGCCCAAAATACGCGATGCCATACGATCAGGATAGAAAACATCCAATGCCTCCATTTTCTCGCCGGTACCAATAAATTTAATCGGTTTGTTAACTACCGATTTAATCGAAAGGGCTGCACCACCACGGGTATCACCATCTAATTTGGTTAAAACAACACCGGTAAAATCTAAACGGTCGTTAAATACTTTTGCCGTATTTACCGCATCCTGACCGGTCATTGAATCTACTACGAATAAGATCTCATGAGGCTGAGTTTTAGCTTTTACCTCAGAAATTTCGTTCATTAAAGATTCATCAATGGCTAAACGACCAGCGGTATCGATAATGATTACGTTATTTCCGTTTTGTTTACCGTGCGCAATACCTTCCAAAGCAATACCCACAGGATCTTTAGAATCGCGGTTGGCATAAACCGAAACCCCGACTGAAGTTCCTAAAACCTCCAACTGGTCTACCGCTGCAGGGCGGTACATATCGCCGGCAACCAATAAAGGTTTTTTGCCCTTGCCTTTTAAATGTAGTGCCAGTTTACCCGCAAAGGTGGTTTTACCCGCACCGTTTAAACCCGCAATTAATATAATGGTAGGGTTTGCTTTCGTTTCTAACTCCGTAACTTCACCGCCCATTAAGGCCGCAAGTTCATCGTTCATGATTTTGGTAAGCAACTGCCCTGGCGAAACCGCTGTAAGTACATTTTGCCCTAAAGCTTTTTGCCTAACCTCATCGGTAAATGCTTTTGCTGTTTTATAGTTAACGTCGGCATCCAATAACGCTTTGCGGATCTCTTTCATGGTTTCTGCCACGTTGATTTCCGTAATGCTGCCTTGTCCTTTTAATACTTTAAACGCTCTGTCTAGCTTGTCCTGTAAATTATCAAACATCTTTTTTTAAGCTAAAGCCTCATGCCGCGGGGCAAAAAGCTACTTGGTTTTTAATAAAAGGCAAATGTATCAAATTTTGCTTGTAAATCGCTGCACCTCAAAGTCAAAAATCTTTTTTTGAAAGTGAGCGGTTAAATTACTGAGTGACTTAAATTTTATGTTTTTTTCTTTAGGTGCAACATTTTGTTCCCGGCATAGTCTTATATCTGATTAACCTAAACAAATGAAACGCTGTATCCTCCCTGTTTTAATATTTTTATGTATTTTCTGTAAGGCGCAGGATATTTCTAAACAAAAGCATTTAGATGCTAAAAGGACACTACAGACTCCTAAAATTGATGGTGTTTTGGATGATGAATGCTGGAATAATGTACCTGTTGCCACTGATTTTATACAAATAAGGCCAAATCCCGGAAAAATTGAAACGCAGGATAGGCGCACCGAAATGAAAGTGCTTTACGATGATGTTGCCATTTACGTGTACGCCCGGATGTACGATCATCCTGATAGTGTTTCGCACGAGTTGGTTTCGAGGGATAACATTGGCAATGCCGATTTTATTTCAATCATTGTAGATCCTTTTTATGATAAAATGAACGGAAACGGATTTTTCGTTACCGCTGCAGGTGTGCAGTTTGATGCTAAATACTCGCAGGTGGGTGATGAAGATGCCAACTGGAATGCGGTGTGGGAAAGTGCAGTTAAACTGGATGATAAAGGCTGGACCTGCGAAATGAAAATCCCCTACTCCGCATTGCGTTTCTCTGGCAAAGATATTCAAAACTGGGGCCTTAATTTTAGCCGCAGGATACAGCGGAGCAATACTCAAACCTTTTGGAACTTTGTTGACCCTAAAGTGAATGGTTTTATCAATCAGGAAGGGCTTTGGACGGGTATAAAAGATATCAAGCCACCTTTAAGGTTATCTTTTTCGCCATACATTTCGGCCTATGTAAACCATTATCCTGCTAATTTACCGGGAGTAAAAAATACAACCTCGCGCTTTAACGGCGGGATGGATGTAAAATACGGCATTAACAACAGTTTTACCCTCGATATGACTTTGGTGCCCGATTTCGGTCAGGTGCAATCGGATAACCGGATCCTTAACCTTACCCCTTTTGAGGTAAAATTTAACGAAAACCGTCAGTTTTTTACGGAAGGAACCGAACTTTTTAACAAAGGCGATCTTTTTTATTCCAAGCGGATCGGTTCTATCCCATCTTATTACGATTACAGCGGAGTGGGCAGCGATAAAATTATAAAAGATCAAACCGAAGCTAAAGTACTAAATGCTACCAAAATTTCTGGCCGGACGGCAAAGGGCCTGGGTATCGGGATTTTTAACGCCGTTACCAATGGCATGGAAACCGAAGTGGAAGATGCTCAGGGTAACCTCCGTATGGTAGAAACCCAGCCGCTTACCAATTATAACATTTTGGTTTTCGATCAGTCGTTAAAAAATAACAGTTCGGCAACATTTATCAATACCAATGTTTTAAGGCGGGGTTCGGCTTATGATGCCAATGTAACGGCCTTATTGTTTAATTTAAATAATAAAGGCAATAAATATTTTGTTAACGGCGCGGCCAAAATGAGCTATTTACATGGTAAAGAAAGCAGTACCGGATATAGTTACGGGCTTAAGTTTGGCAAGCAGAGCGGTAATTTTCTCTGGAGTTATTCGCAACAATACGCTGATGATAAATTCGATCCCTCTGATTTAGGCTTTTTTACCAACAACAATTTTTTAGATCAGGTAGCAGAATTACATTATAATATTTATAAACCAGGCAGCTGGTACAATCAGCTGTTAAGCTATTTTAGCGTTTTATACTCGCGCAGGGCCATGCCGGGCAGCTTTCAAACTTTTTCGGTAGAAGGCGGACCTTACGTTCAATTCAAAAACCTGTGGTCGGCAGAAGTAAACGGTATTTATACCGCAGCAAAAAACGATTTTTACGAATCGAGAAACGGGCAGGTGTATAAAGCACCCGAAAGTTATAGTTTCGTTTTATATATTAACCCTAACCGTGCAAAAGCCTATAATTTTGGCGGCAACATCCGTTACAGGGAACAGGGACTTTTTAAGGGCAGGGAATATAATTTTTACTTTTTCCAGAACCTGCGGTTAAATGATAAAATCGCCTTTGGTTTAGACCTTAATTTTAATCCCAATTACAATTATGTAAACTGGGTAACGGCACAGGGCGATAAAGCAATTTTTTCTAAATATGACCGCCGGACGGTTGAAAACTCCTTCGATGCCAAATATACTTTTACTAATTTAATGGGCTTTACGGTGGTATTAAGGCACTATTGGAGCGACAGAAGGAATAAAGAGTATTTTATGCTCAAACCTGATGGCAATTTAACAAATTATACCGGAGCGCCGCTAAACGGACTGGACAGAAATTACAACGTGTTCAACATCGATTTAATTTACACCTGGCAGTTTGCCCCTGGCAGCACACTATCTGTTTCTTATAAAGATGCTGCAGAAACTTACGATACCTATTACACGCAACGTTATAATAAAAACCTGAGCGGGATTTTAAATGCGCCTCAAAATAACAGCCTTTCGGTTAAGGTTTTGTATTATGTAGATTACCTTGATCTGAAAAAGAAAAGAAAAAAGGTTTAAATAGATTTAACCTCATTTCCTGGCGTTGGGTTTAAACCCAACGCCAGGAATAACGTTCAAAGACTAAAGACTAAAGGTTGGGGAATCCAAACTTTAAACTCCCAGCTAAATCAACGCGCTTTCCCGGGGCTTATCCCAAATTTCTTGCTAAAGGCATTACTGAAATGTTGTACTGAAGAATAACCCAGCTCATCTGAAATATTTTTAATGTCTTTACTGCTATCAGCGAGGAGTTCTTTGGCTTTCATCAGTTTATAATCGCTCAGATAACCAAAAACGGTATTTTTAAACACTTCCTTAAAACCGTGTTTCAGTTTAAACTCATTTATACCTGCAGTTTTGGCCAGTTCGGTTAAAGATGGAGGGTGATTTGCATTGGCCAGCAGATATTCTCTTGCATAATAGATGCGATCTTTATCGTAAGCCGATTTTATTGCCGGGTTTACTGTTTTTTTAGCAGCCTCCTCAAAAGCCTGTGCCTGTAAGGCCAAAAGCTCCAGGCATTTAGATTGAAGGAATAATAATTTTAATCCGCCTGTAAACTGGCAGTTCATAATATCATTAATGCAGCTATGCATGGCCAGGCTGATCGGCAGGTTTTCTGATGAAATTTCTACCGAACGGTTGTTCATAATATTTTCGGCAAAATTCTTTAACAGTGTGCTGCTTTCGCTGGTTAAATCGATAAAACGTTCCCTTTCGAAATTTACTTCGAAAAATTTATGCCGGCCTCCGGTATCAAACTCAGCCATCCCGTCAAAATCAGGGCTGTAAATAATGTTATGCTGGTTCGCTTTAATATCCAGTCGTTTATTGGTGAGGTAATTCTCCATGATGCCACCGCCAGTGAGCGCAAAGTGGAGTTCTACCATATCAGGTTCATCAAAAGATTTAATGCGCAGGCGGCTTTGTTTCACCACCATATCGCCGTAAACAATATAAATACCCGAAAAAGCGATCTGTACAATCTCTGCATCACCAAAAGGAAAACTGTATTTATCTCTCCTTTCGGTTACCAGTGGCTGATTAAATTGAGAAATGTCGAACTTACTTCCTACAACATAATATTTATCATCGCTATCGTAAATGTTTAAGGCCATAAAATCCTTTTGATATAAACTTTAATCCTTTTGGTATAAAAAGATGCGTTTGTTAGACAACTACTTTTGTTCAAAGTTACTAAACAAAAGAATACGATGCCTAAATTACCTTCATGGCTGGCCAACACAATGGAAAAAGTGATCAGCAATAAAATATATCAAGTAGAAGTTGTAGAAACCAAAATGTTAAGCAGAAACTTAAAGTGTGTTACCTTTAAAGGCGATTTTTTTGATGCCAAATTTATTCCCGGAAACGAAGTGCTGTTAAGGGTTAATGCAAATGAATACAGGCATTACACTTTATCGGGCTTTGATGAAGCACACGAAACCTGTGAAGTGATTTTTTATCTGAACAGACAAGGGCCGGGCCATCATTTGGCCGTAAATATTCAAAAAGGCGACCGTTTAAAATTGATTGTAGACCGTGCGAAGGTAAAATATAACGAAGCCTCTAATCAGCATTTCTTTTTTGGCGATGAAACCAGTCTTGGCTTATACGAATCGTTGGGTAAAAAAGTGATGGAAGAAGATGTAGAATATTTTGGCGTGCTGGAGCTTCAGGAAGAAAACCTGAATTCGGTTGAACACCTTAAATTATTAATTGATACGGTACCATCTGATGTAAATGCCCCGGCGAAAAATGCCATTACCTGGATGGATAATATGCATCCGCTGTGTTGGGAAATGTGGCAAAACGCTACGTTTTATCTCACAGGCAGGGCGAAATCGGTGCAGCAGTTTAAACGCTATCTAAAACAAAGAGGCGTAGGTTTCAGGCAGATTATTACCATGCCCTACTGGGAAATTGGCAAGGTTGGCGGCGGTTAACGCTACCTCGGGAAGGTAAACCCGAAACCGAGCGCCAGCGTTTGGTTGGCCTGGATTTTATTGGTGCCTGTATCATCATCAAATAACAATACGCCCGTTAAACTAGTATTCATAAAACGGTTAATTTTTGCCGTTAAAGCAATATCCAGCCTGTGATCGATTTTACTGGCCTTAAAATCCTTATAAGGTATAAACATAGCATACCTGGCTTTCAGGTTGGTATTGGTGAAAATATCTTTGTCAAAAGCACTTACAACCTGAAAAGCCAGTTCGTTTTTAAACTTTTTGCCTTTTTCTACCGCATAAACCTCGTTTTTACTGTCGTAAACTGCAGTATCAAGTACAAAAGTTTGTCGCGCTGTACCTGTACCAATACGGGTTGAGAAATATTTAACAGGTTTATACTCAAAACCGATTGATTCTGTTAAATAACCTGGTGCCATAAATTTTGAGATTAAAACCTGCTGTTCATCACCATTTCCATCTCTATAGTATCTGAAACCTTTATCAAACTGAGATTCGAAACTTACCGACCCGAAGAAATACCAGCTTTTAGATAATTGAAAAGAAGCCTTATTATCCCAAAAAATACGGTCGTTGGTTTTCTTTTGCAGCTGATCTTTGTTTTTAATCTTGCCGTACTGCAAAACCACCTCGCTCACGTAGCTATAACTGTTTTTATTATATTCTGCTTTCCAGTTAACCAAACCGCCAACGGCTACCGAGTTGGTACCTCCACCCTTCCAGTTATTGCTAAACTGTGCCTGGTTTACATTAATACCGATACTGGTTTTGGTTTTCCAGTAATTAATCTTTGCATTAACCACCAAAGGTTTAATTTTTACCGGTTCAAAGTTTAACGGGCCCTGTCTGCTTGGCAGCGGACTGCGTTTCAACTTTATGTTCAGGTCTTTGGTATTGATAGGAATAGTATCAATTTCCTGTGCACGTAATTGGATAGAGCAGAAACTTATAATCAGGATAATGGCAGCTAAACAGTTCTTCATTATTACAAAGAAAAAGAAAAATTTTAGAGATAAAAAGCATTTAACGAAATGATTGTCAGATCGACAATTCAATTTGAACAGAAAATTGTCCCATCATATCGATCTGATCCAGCCATACCAATTGCCTTTTTTAAGGTAGTGGAGGTCGGTTTCATGATCGTAGGCTTCCTTTTCAAAAATGATGTTCCGGTAAGCTAAATCGTGGTTTTGATACCTGAAAAGGTTAATAAGGTAGTTAAAAAAATACAGGAGGTAAAAAGGAAAAATGAGCAGCTCCAGTTGCTGGCGCAGGTGGATTGTTTCATGGTTAATAATCTCCGGATCGTTTTTAAGCCTTTCTGATTTTAGCAGAATAAACGGAAATATGGCCATGCCAGCTGCCGGAAGTTTTTTAACGATGATAATGGGCGCCCTCACAGCTTATCGATGGTTATTTTAGGTAATGGGGGCAATTGCAGTGCCTTAGGGTTTAATCTGTAGCTTTTATAAGCATTTCTGATGAACTGATTAAAAGAATAATCTGTCGCATCGAGCACAAACTGATAAGTGGGACGGTATTGTTGCATAAAATCGGTCAGTTCGTCTCCCTGTATGCCCAATACCTGGCGCACTAAATTGGCATTAAAACGGTAATCGATTAAATCTTCCCGGTAGTCTTTTTCGAGGATTTTCTGCAGGTGCCGGGCATTTCTTCCCTGCCTGCTTAACAGGTTGTAAATGGCATCAATACCCAAACCTACACCACCATTGCCCAGGTTTAGTAAATCTTTACTGCTGCCTTTCATGGTTTGGTAGCGGTATTCCTGTACATTTTTTTCATACAGTTGCTGCGGGGTTAAGCGTTTACGTTGAATTACAACATCGCGCAGCCTGATCCCTAAAGTTTTAAGCTGAAAATACATGGCGGTTTGCCCCTTAAAAAGCATGGTATCTACCCCATAACCCGATAATGCAGCCACTAAAGTATCACCGGGTATAGCGAAAGTGCTAAATTCTCCTTTTGTATTGTTGTATAAACCATCTCCGGTGCGGATATTGTATATGTACACTTTGGCCAAACGCTGCTTGGTTTCTTTGTCAATTACGATTCCCTGCACAGGTTTTGTTTGTGCAAAAAGCAGCTTCGAGAGGCCTAAAATGAGAATAAGGGTGAGAAAAAACTTCATCAGACTACAAAACTACAAATATCCGGCAGGCAATGTTTGTACTTAACATTATTTAACCTTAAGCACCTGGCCCAACTTAATTCCATCTGTAGTCATTTCGTTCAGCATTTTTAACTGATCAACCGTTAAATTGAAGCGTTTTGCAATATTGTACAAAGTATCGCCCTTAACAACAGTATAGGTACCATCAGCAAGAATTGGCTTTGCACCCGGAGGAGGTGTATCAACAGGTGTAAACTTAGCCTTTTCCTGCGGGATATTCTGGTTAATTTCTGTAAAAACCCTGTCCTCACGGGCAATTTTCTGCTTTTCGCTTTCAGACTGATCGTATTGGTAAAGCTGGTATTTCTCTATGGTATTGATCAGCAGATCCGGGTATTTTGGGTTAGTGGCATATCCGGCTGTTTTTAAACCCTGTGCCCAGCTTTTGTAGTCGTTTTTATCCAGCTGGAAAAGAAAACCATAACGTTTACGCTTTAAAAATTCAGAATGATCCCTGAACGATTCGCGGGCATCTTTATACACCCTGAAGCAATCGTTTTTCTGGTCGTCATCGCGGAAATAATTTTTTCCCTTCCATTCTGAAGTACATTTAATGCCGAAATGGTTGTTGGCATATTTAGCTAAATCGCTGTTACCGCTCCCCGATTCTAAAATGCCCTGTGCAAGGGTAATACTTGCCGGAATACCCGCCGAATTCATTTCTTCTATTGCTACACCTTTAAACTCGTCGATATAACTTAAAGTATTATAGCTTTTGTACGAGTTGTTATTGGCTTTATTGGCTGCTTTTTCGATCTGTTTATTGTTTTTCGAAAATTTCCTTGAACCACATGAGCTCAAAAAAACAAGGATTGCCGCTAGCAGAATAAAATGATTGGATGAACGCATATGGGGTTTAATTGTTTAAATCGGTTAATTAAAATATGGTTAACTGTTTAAATTGGTTAATTGGTTAACTGTTTAAATTGGTTAATTGGTTAACTGTGGAATGCAAATTGGATAAGGGTTAACTGTTTAAATTGGTTAATCGGTTAACTGGTTAACTGTGAGCTGCAAATTAGACTTAAGACTCATGACTATGGACTTAAGACTAAAACTTAATCTTCTGTCCTGGTTTTAAATTGGCCTTTTTAATGCCGTTTTTCTGCATCAGTTTTTTAACCGTTGTACCTTTCTTTTTGGCGATGATACTTAAATTATCGCCTGATTTTACAGTATAGGTTTTTGTTGTTCTCCTGCTCCTCGTACGGTGACGTACCGGGGCGGCGTAAACAGGCTCCTCGTATCCTTCAGGCCTTTCGTCGTATTGGTAAAGCTCGTATTTTTTAATGAGCCCTATAACCTGACTGGCCCAGCTTCTGCTGCTGGCGTAACCGCAGCGGCGGATGCCATAAGTCCAGCCTTTATAATCGTATTGATCGTATTTGGCAAAAAGGTTATTGAAAGGCTCCCGCGTTTCCATAATCTCTACAAAATGGCTGTAAGATTCGTCTGCATTTAAATAATCGCGGTACGAAGAACGGATTTCTGCATTATTGTTAGGCCCTTTTACGCCAAAATGGTTGTTGAGGTGCTGAGCAATTTTACTGTTTCCGGCACCCGATTCGTGTATGGCAACAGCTAAAATAACGCTGGCCGGAATTTTATGATCATGCATTAAACCCTGGGCATATTCTGCATGCTCAGCAATATATTCTTCTGTGTCTTGCGCCCTGGCGATAATGCCAGATAGGAGCAGCAGACAAAAAGTAAAAATCTTCTTAGTCATGGTTAACTGTACAAATTGTTTAATTGGTTAACTTTACGATTAACCGGTTAAATAATTTAACCGATCAATCTTAATATACTAAACGCTCTTCATTTCATTTTTTGGTTAATTGCTTAACCGGCGTTCATTAATCAATTAACCGGTTAAAACAGTTTCTACAATTAACCCAGCTTCCTGATCACAAACAAACCATCGCGAACAGGCAATATCAATTTCTCAACCCGCTCATCTGCAGCTATTTTGTTATTAAAACTAGTAATATTTCTGGTGTCTTTATCTTGTTTCTCCTGAAGTACTTTTCCACTCCATAGCACATTATCCACAATAATAATTCCGCCCGGGCGTACGCGGTCAAAAATCAGGTCGTAATAAGTGCCGTTATTTTTCTTATCCGCATCAATAAAAACAATGTCGAAAACTTCGTCTAAACCAGCTATTGTTTTGGTGGCATCGCCCAGGATATAATTAATCTGATCGTTATATGTTGATTTTGCAAAGTTGCTACGCACCATATCTTCCAGCTCCTCATTAATATCGAGGGTGTAAAGCAATCCGTCTTTCGTTAAACCTTCAGCCAGGCATAAAGTAGCATATCCGGTAAAAGTGCCGATTTCTAAAATCCTTTTAGGGGAAACCATTTTGCTGAGCATGCTTAAAACCCGGCCCTGATAATGGCCGGAGAGCATCCGTGGCATTAAAACTTTAAGGTTGGTTTCGCGGTCTATTTGTTGCAATAGTTCGCTTTCTGGCTCGCAGTAGGCAATTAATAAATCTTGTAAATCGTCGTTTATCAGGCTCATTTGTTGGTTATAAACGGTTACTTTCCATAAAATATTGTAAAATGATGGTTGCGGCAATAGTATCAACCCGATCTTTGTCTCTTCGGTCCATCTTTTTTAAACCACTTTGCATAATGGCCTGATGGGCAAGTTTAGAGGTAAAACGCTCATCAACCCAGTGCCTCGGAATATCGGGAAATGATTTTTTTAACAGCGTGGCAAAACCTTTCACATGTTGTGCAGAATCAGAAGGCGAACCATCCATTTGTTTAGGGTCGCCGAGTACAAAAGCTTCTACCTGCTCGGTAAGCATATATTTTTTAACGTATTCAATCGCATCTTTCGGGTGTACCGTATCCAGTCCTGTTGCAATAATCTGCAAAGGATCGGTTACTGCAATACCGATGCGTTTTGTTCCGTAATCAAATGCGAGGATCCGTGCCATACAAGTTAAGCGTTGGGTGTTTGGCGTAAAGCGTTACCACCGTTAAAAAAATAAAAGCCCAAAGTTAAGGTTTTTGAAATAATCGGTAAATTTAACAGGTAATATGCTGTTAGCGTGTGTGTTATTGTCTTAAAAAGTTGTTATGTTTATTTTTTTGGAAAACCAAAACCTGTAGTACTTGGGTATGTTGGTCCTGCTGTATGCTTTAGCCCTCATGCTTCGGGGCTGCCGCTTCCATCAGGTTTAATTGATGCAAACCGGTGCAGTTTGGGTAAAGTTGCAGCCTGCACTATTTGATGTTCCCTAAGAATCACCAGCTTTGTTAAATAAACCTGATAGGACGGAAAGCCCGGAGCGAAGTATGAGTGAGGACTTGGAGGGATAGCAGGGCTGCAACGGCCATTAAAACGGAACCTTTCATTTCCAAAAAATATGTTGCTGATGATTCGTCTAAGCCTCACCGTTTTTGTACTCAAAACATAAGATCATGATCACGAATGTGCGAATATCATATCTATTTCTTATTTTGCACCAAATGCAGTTTAAAGAAATCATAGGACAGGAAAGAGTAAAGCAACAATTGGTGCAAACGGTTAAAGAAAACCGGATTAGCCATGCGCAGCTGTTTTTGTCGCCTGCCGGTTCGGGTGCGGTACCGCTGGCCATTGCCTATGCGCAGTACATCAATTGCCTCGATAAAGGTGAAAATGATAGCTGCGGCGAATGTTCGAGCTGCAGGAAATACGAACGCCTGATCCACCCGGACCTGCATTTCTCCTATCCGTTTTTTGCTTCGGCCAGTGTAAAAACCGCGGTAGATGTACTGGAAGAATGGCGCGCTATGTTAATGCAGGATCCTTATTTTGATATGGATATCTGGCGTTCCAAACTCGATGCCGCCAATAAACAGGCCAATATTAACATCGCCGAATGCCACGACATTATTAAAAAACTGAGTTATAAAGCTTTTGAAGCAGAAACCAAGGTTTTAATTATGTGGTTGCCCGAATACCTGGATAAGGCTGGTAACGCTTTGTTAAAATTGATTGAAGAACCACCTGCAAACACGCTGTTTATTTTAATTGCGCAAAGCCAGGACCAGATTTTAACCACTATATTATCCAGAACGCAGATTGTGAAGATCCCGAAATTATCTTCAGAAGAAGTAACAGGATATTTATTAAACAGCAGTGGATTAAACGAAAACCAGGCCATTGATTATTCATTTTTGGCCGACGGAAATTTAATTGAGGCAAAAGCTTTAGCCGCCGATACGCAAAGTGATAGCTCGGGTACCTTTACGGCCTGGTTAAGGATGGGTTTCGGAAATAAAGTGCCGGATCTGATCGATTTTACCGACGATGCCGCGAAGTGGGGAAGAGAAAACCAAAAGAATTTTTTAAAGTATGGCGTAAATTATTTACGCGAATGCTGTTTAATTATAAGCGGTGCAGAAGAATTGGTGAAATTACCGCCTCTTACCTTCGAAACGGCGAAAAAGCTCAGTACACACGTGCTTACCTTACCAATGGCTGAGGCCATAATAGGCGAGCTGGAGAAGGCACATTACCACATTGAAAGAAACGCGAACCCGAAAATTCTGTTTTTAGATGTATCTTTACAATTGGTAAAAATTATCAAGTTTAAAACGCTCCCCGCGGGGACTCAATATATATACAATTAATATGGGATGTGGAAGTTGTTCAACAGGTGGTGGTTGCACCCCTAATGGATGCAAAAGTAATGGCTCATGTGGCACCGGTGGTTGCCAGACAATGGAAGTTCACGACTGGCTGTCTAATTTGGATATGCCTTCTAATTATAAACCTTTTCAGGTTACCGAAATCAAGTTTAAAGGCTCACGCAAAGAGTTTTTCCTTAATAACGACAACATTTACCTCGAAATCGGGGAGCTTGTAGCTGTTGAAGGACCAACGGGTGGTTTCGATGTAGGGCACGTTTCGCTTACCGGCGAGCTGGTACGTATCCAGATGAAACGCCGCAAAACAGCACTCGATCAGGTCACCAAAAAAATCTACCGTAAAGCTACCGAAGCCGATGTAGAAAAATGGAATGCCGCAAAAGGGATGGAATGGGAAACCATGCACAAAGCCCGTAAACTGGCATTGGATTTACGTTTGCAGATGAAAATCAGTGATGTAGATTACCAGGCCGATAAAACAAAAGCTACTTTCTTTTATACTGCCGATGGACGTGTAGATTTCCGCGAGCTGATTAAAAAGATGGCTGAAAGTTTCCGTATCCGTATTGAAATGCGCCAGATCGGAATGCGCCAGGAAGCTGGTCGCTTAGGCGGAATTGGTTCATGCGGGCGCGAATTATGCTGCTCTACCTGGTTAACCAATTTTAAAACGGTTTCTACAGCTGCGGCGCGTTATCAAAACTTATCATTAAATACTTTAAAGCTTGCCGGCCAGTGCGGTAAATTAAAATGCTGCTTAAACTACGAGCTGGATACCTATCTGGATGCCTTAAAAGATATTCCCGATAGAATTGAAAACCTTGATACTGAGGCTGGTTACGCCCGTCACCAGAAAACCGATATTTTCAAAAAAATCATGTGGTTTAGTTATCAGGGTGATGAAAACTGGATTCCGGTTAAAGCTGCCCGCGTAAAAGAAATCATGGCGATGAACAAGGCTGGCAAAAAAGCACCTAATCTGAAAGAGGAAGCCGTTCAGATTGCTGCGCCGGTTGTGGTAGAAAAATCGTTCGATTACGAAAATGTGGTGGGTCAGGACAGTTTAACCCGTTTGGACGAACGTTCACGCGGAAAAAATAACCAGAGCAAAAACCAGAAAAATAACAGAAACAATCAGAACAGACGGGATAGAGTGCCCGCCGGAGAGAAAAATACCGGGCCTAATAACAGGCCACAGCCTCAACAAAGTGCACAGAAAGCTCAGCAAGGTGGAAAACCACAGCCTAACGGACCAAAACCTCAGCAAAACAGTAGTCAGAGGCCTCAACAGACCGTACCAAAACCTCAGCATGTTAATGGACCAAAACCTCAAAATAACAAGCCAAAGCAGCAGCCACAGGCGCAAAAACCTGTTGTAAACGTAGAAGGAAGTGTTGCTGCGGAGGGAGCTAAGCCAGAACAGAGCAAAAATAAGAACAGAAATAACCGTAGGAAAAACAATAACCGCCGAAACAATAATAATGGCTCAGAAAATAAACCTGCTGCTGAATAAGAGACAAGTATTTTTGCTTGGTTTTTTATTGATTACTTCGCTATTTGTTGGCTGTACTTCAAGCATAATAGATAGTAATGTAGAAATTGCCGACCGCAGGTGGACTTACCGTAACCATATTTCGACCCCTTTTGAGATTAAGGATAATACCAAAGCCTACAATATTTATTTTAAGCTTAGGCATACTGCAGATTATAAATACGCCAATATTTTCATCCTCGCCCATTTTAAAGATGGCAAAAAGATGGAAACTAAGCGTTACCAATACAAACTGGCCAAAAACGATGGTGAATGGCTGGGCAGTGGATCAGGAAATTTGTTTAGTTACACCCTACCCTTATTAACTAACCATCGTTTCCCTCATAATGGTAAGTTTGAGATAGAAATTGAACAAAATATGCGCGACAACCCGCTTTTAGAGGTTAGCGATGTTGGTATTTTGGTTAATGCAGCCGAATAACTGTTCATTTTCTTGTTTAGAGTTTAATTTTCGCAATATTTTAGTCTTTTGTCTTAAATTACCTACATAAAAATTTTGTTTATTTAATATTCTGTTCTTTATCAGGCATTTGTTGTGTGAAACTTTGTAATAAATTTGTTATTATTGTTTATAAACCTATGAACTATGATAAAAATATTATTCAAAAACTCCCTGATCATCCTCCTTCTGTTCTTTTCTAATCATTTACTTGCCCAGGGCTTAAAGGGGAAAGTTACAGATTCTGCAGGATTAGCTATTCCAGGCGCTACCGTACAGGTAGTCGGCTCAAAAGTGGGTACCTCTTCGGATGGAAATGGCCTTTATGCATTAAAATTTCCTTCGGCCGGGGCTTATAAAGTCCGGATTTCTTTTACCGGTTATCAGACAGCTGAAGTAGCGGTTCAGATTGATAATACCGTTAAAACAATGGATTTTGCTTTGCAGGATACCAAAGAACTGTTAAGTGATGTTGTTGTGGTAGGATCGAGGTCAACGCCGCGAACAAATATCGAAAGCGTGGTCCCTGTCGATCTGATTTCTACAAAAGACGTTAAAGTATTTGCACAGACCGATTTAACGCAGATTTTGAACTTTGTAGCGCCATCTTTTAGTTCTAACCGGCAAACCGTTTCTGACGGTACCGATCATATCGATCCGGCATCTTTACGTGGTTTGGGTCCAGATCAGGTTTTGGTGCTGGTAAACGGAAAACGCAGGCATACCACCGCATTGGTAAACATTAACGGTACTTTCGGACGTGGTTCTGTTGGTACAGATTTAAACTCCATTCCGGTTTCGGCAATCGAACGGATCGAGGTTTTACGTGATGGTGCTGCGGCGCAATACGGTTCTGATGCCATTGCCGGGGTAATTAACATTGTGTTAAAAAAGGTAACACCATATAGTTTCTCTACCTCTTTTGGTCAATCTTCATCAAATGCCCTGGGCCGCGATTTTAGCGACGGAAGGACTTTTCAGGTTGATTTTAGCAAAGGATGGGCATTTAAGAACGATAAAGGTTTTATTAATTTTGCAGCGCAGTACCTTCAACGCGGATATACCAATCGTGGCGGTTTAGATACCCGGCCATTATTGTATTCTGCAAGTCCAACCAAAGGCCCGACAGAAACCGAAGCTGCTTTTCAGGCCCGTTTTGCCAGTTTAAAAGCTGCTGATGATGCAAGGGCGGCCGCAAATGGTTTAGACAGAAATAATATGCGCGTGGGTAATTCTGATTCTAAAAACGGCGGCGGTTTCTTAAACGGACAGTTTAATTTTGGGAAAACCACCCAGTTGTACTATGCAGCAGGTTTTACCCATAAAACAGGAAGTGCTGCGGGTTTTTACCGCTTGCCAACGCAAACCACCCAGATAGATTTATCCATCTATCCTAACGGATTTTTGCCATTTATTGATACCAAAATCAACGATTATTCGTTTTCTGCTGGTTTAAGAGGTAAAATAGGCACATGGGATTACGACATTAGTAATACCAGTGGAGAAAATACCATAGCTTTTAATATTAATAATACGGTAAATGCCTCTCTGCCAACCGGAATAAGCCCTACTTCGTTTTATGCCGGCGAGTTGCTGTTCAGGCAAAACACCAGTAACCTTGATATCAACAAAAAGCACACCTTTGATGGTGATTTTTTAACTTCATTAAATACTGCTTTTGGTGGAGAATTCAGGATAGATAACTATCAGATTAAAGAAGGTGAGCTGTTATCCTATTCAAATGGCGGAAGACTGATCGGGACATCGCCTACCGCTTCCGGCGCACAGGTATTCCCTGGTTTTAAACCCAGCAATGCTTTGGATAAATCGCGACATAACGTTGGTGCTTATGCCGATTTTGAAGCTGAATTCGGACCAAGAGTAACTTTAGAAGCGGCAGGCCGGTATGAAAACTATAGCGATTTCGGATCGAATTTCTCTTACAAATTTACAGGTAAGGTTAAACTTTTTGGCGATGTTTCCATTCGCGGGGCTTATGCTACTGGCTTTAGGGCCCCATCGCTGCATCAGCAATATTTTAACAACGAAAGTACCCAGTTTGTAGGTACCAATGCTACGCAGGTTTTAACGGTAAATAATGCGAACCCTATTGTTGCACAGTTTGGTGTTGGCGCATTAAAACCTGAAATTTCCAGATCAGGAAGTTTAGGTTTGGCCGGTAAAATTGCAAAAACTTTTACTTTCACCATTGATGCTTATAACATTGATATCAGCGACCGGATTGTTTTCTCCAGTCAGTATGCGCGCGAGCGTTCAGGAGGTGTTTTAATACCCACAGGTGTAGTAAACCAGATTTTAAATACCGTAGATCCATTGGCACAGATTAACAGTGTGCAGTTTTTCACTAACGCCATTACGACCAATACCGCAGGAATCGATGTGGTATTGACCAATAGATTTAACCTGGGCGCAAAAAGCAGCCTGATTTTAAGTGTGGCGGGCAACGTAAATAAAACCGTGGTGAGAAGTATTCAGGGATCTGATAAAATTGAAAGCGACCCAACCTTAAAAGCGAAATTATTCGATCGTTTGGAGCGCTCGCGTTTTGAAAGTTCTGTGCCTAAAAATAAATTGAACATCACCGCAACATATAATGTGAATAAACTGTCGTTTGTTGCCAGAACGGTTCGTTTTGGTGAGGTTACCTATTTAAATGCCATCGATCCCAATATCCCTGCCAATGGTTTACCAACCCAGCTTGATCAAACTTTTGCCCCTAAATGGGTAACGGATTTCTCGGTGAGTTATGCAGCAGGTAAAAACTGGTCGGTTACTGTTGGTGCGAATAATATTTTTGATGTTTATCCGGATAAATTATACATCGATCCACGCGATAACCAAAATAACCTCAGCGGCAATCCTGCAAGCAATTATTCTGGAGGACTAGATAACACTTCCAACGGCAGGTTCTTATATCCAAGGGCAGTCAGCCAGTTTGGTTTTAGCGGCAGGTATGTTTATGGTAAAATTGCCTGTACATTTTAATGTTATCAGGCTTTTTAGCTACAGATGCACACAGATAAGCACGGATTTTTGATATCTGTGTGCATCCTTTTTATCTGTGGTAATTAATACCGGGCTTAAATCATTTCAGGCTTAAAGATTGACACTATAAGTACTGCAGCAAATTTTCCAGTTTCATTCCTCTTGATCCTTTTAACAGGACCAAATGATTCTGAACCGGATTTTCCTGTAAAAAAGTAGCTGCTTCGGCAGGTGTTTCAAAGAAAATGCCTTTTACGTTGTTTTTGTAGTGAAAAAAGTCTTTCCCGATGAAAATGATCTGATCTAAACCGCTTTTAGCTGCCTGTTTTGCAATTAATTCATGCTGACCGGGAGATTCTGGCCCTAATTCCAACATGTCGCCCAAAATAGCGGTCTTTTTATCTGCAGATATCACGGAAATGTTTTTTAAGGCAGCGGCCATACTACTTGGATTGGCATTATAGAAATCACATATGACCGTGTTTTTTTCAGTTTTGGTGAGTTGTGAGCGGTTGTTTTTCGGCTGGTAGCTTGATAAACCTGTATTGATCTCTTCAGGGCTCATGTCAAAAAAATCTCCAATACAAATTGCCGCCAATATATTTTCGAAATTATAACTGCCTGTTAAATTGGTTTTTACAGACGATGAAACTTCATGATTGGTCCAGTGTACTTCGATAAAAGGATCGCTGCTTTTCAGTTCCCCTTTAATGGTATTGCCGTTTTCTGTTCCATAATAAATCAGTTTGCTTAATCCTGCAACGGCACTCATTTCGAGTAAATTTGCATTATCGCGGTTAATAAAGGTATAGCCATTTGTTTTTTTCAGGTATGCATAAAGCTCTGCCTTGCCTTTTTTTACGCCTTCAAAGCCCCCGAAGCCATCTAAATGGGCCATACCTACATTGGTAATAATGCCATGGGTGGGCTGTGCGATGGTACAGAGTAGTTCTATTTCCTTTTGGTGGTTGGCTCCCATTTCGATTACCGCAATCTGCACATCATTGGTGATGGATAAGATTGATAATGGAACACCGATGTGGTTATTTAAATTGCCAAAAGTGGCAAAGGTTTTATAACGTTCTGCTAAAACCGCATTTACCAGCTCTTTACTGGTGGTTTTACCATTACTGCCGGTTAAACCGATAACCGGGATATTAAGCTGTTTACGATGGTGGCGTGCCAGATCCTGCAAAGTACCAAGTACATTTTCAACCAGCAAACACTGAGCATTAACCGCATATTTTTCTTCGTCGATTATAGCATAGGCCGCTCCTTTTTCAATGGCCTGGGCAGCAAATTCATTAGCGTTAAAAAGATCGCCTTTAAGCGCAAAAAATATACAACCTAGCGTAATGTTTCTCGTATCGGTAGAAATAACAGGGTTTTTCAGGTAGTAATCGTATAGTTTTTCGGTAGTAATCATGCTTATCGTAAAAAATATGATGTAAAATTAAGCTTTAGCAACAACAAAAAACAAAATTAGTACATTAGGTAAAAATATTTTAACATGAAGAGACTGTTAACGTTCTGCATAATCTCCCTTACCTCTGTTTTTTTTGTACAGGCACAGCTTAAATCTCCCGATGATTTTTTAGGTTATTCGCTTGGTTCACATTTTACACCACACCATAAAGTAGCCGAATATTTTAGGCAGATTGCTGCGGCAGCACCAAAAAACGTAAAACTGATAGAATATGGCAAAACCAACGAAGGCAGGCCTTTAATGGTGGCTATTGTTTCTGCTGCAGAAAATATAGATCAACTGGAACAGATCAGAAATAATAACCTGGCTTTAACAACAGGGATCAATACCAGTGTAAATTTAACTAAACAGCCTGGTCTGCTTTGGCTAAGTTATAATGTGCATGGCAACGAAGCAAACTCTACCGAGACTTCGATGAAGATGCTTTATACACTGGCTTCGGGCACAAATAAACCGGCTACAGAGTGGTTAAAAAATACCGTTGTGGTAATCGATCCCTGTTTAAACCCCGATGGTAGGGACCGTTATGTAAATTACTTTAACAGTGTGGTTGGAAAGATGCCTAATTCCGATCCTTCATCAAGAGAGCATATCGAACCCTGGCCGGGTGGCAGGCCAAACCATTATTATTTTGATTTAAACCGCGACTGGGCCTGGCAAACGCAAATTGAAAGTCAGCAAAGGCTGGCTTTATATAACCAGTGGATGCCACAGGTACATGTCGATTTTCATGAACAGGGATATAATGAGCCTTATTATTTTGCACCTGCGGCAGAGCCTGTACATCAGGATATTACGCCATGGCAAAAAAGTTTTCAGGTGGTTGTGGGTAAAAACAATGCTAAATATTTCGATGCAGAAGGCTGGCAATACTTTACCAAAGAACGTTTCGATCTGCTTTACCCGTCTTACGGCGATACTTATCCTTTATATAACGGATCAATTGGTATGACTTATGAGCAGGGCGGAATCAGGGCCGGATTATCGGTAGTAACCAACGATGGCGATACCTTAACCTTAAAAGATCGTATTGCGCATCATTTCACTACTGGAATGTCGACGCTTGAAATAACCTCTTTAAACCATAATAAGCTTTTAGAAGAATACAAAAAATATTTCCAGCAGGAACTGGCCAATGCACCTGGTATTTATAAAAGTTATATTATTAAACCGACTAACCTGTCGCGGTTAAAAAAACTGGCTGAACTGTTAACGAAAAACAAGATCGAATTTGCCTATGGAGGCGATAAAACCGGCCGGGCTTATGATTATGATACACAAAAGGAAGAAAATTATACCCTTGGCAGGAACGATCTGATCGTAAATGTTCAGCAATCAAGGGCTGTTTTGGCCAATGTCTTATTGGAGCCGCAAACATTTGTAACCGATTCTAATACTTATGATATTACGGCCTGGGCGCTCCCTTATGTATATGGATTAAAGGGTTATGCCAGTAAAGAGAGCATTAAAGGAAAATATGCTTCATTAGAAGAACCAAAAACGGTAAATACAGAAGTAGAGAAGCCGTTGGCCTGGTTATTTACCTGGGGAACAAGTGAAGATGCCCATGTTTTAATCGCCCTGCAGAAAGAAAATATAAAAGTAAGGCAGGCAGATCAGCCTTTTTCGGTAAGTGGCAAAGATTATCCTGCCGGGACACTAATTGTGCTGCGTGCTGAAAATGAACGATCGGTTAAAGGTGTAAAAGATAAAGTTACTTTTATCGCCAAAATGCTCGATAAACCCGTTCAGGCGGTAAGCAGTGGTTTTGTAGAAAAAGGAAAGGATTTTGGTTCTAATGTTTATCCTTTACTAAAACAACCTAAAATTGCCATCGTATCAGGCATGGAGGTTTCTTCTTTGGCATTTGGCGAAGCCTGGTTTTACCTGGAGCATGACTTAAACCTTTCGCCGAGTATTATTAATGCCAAAGACATCAACAATTTAGACATTAATAAAATCAATACACTTATCCTGCCCGATGGAAGCTACAGTCCGTTTATTGGTGATGGCTTAACCGCCTGGTTAAATAAAGGAGGTAAGTTGATCTTAATGGAAGATGCCATTGAAAGTGTGCTGGAGAAAAAAGGATTTGATATTAAAAAGAAGGAAGCGGTTGTTAAAAAAGACGAAAAACCGGAAGCCAATAAACTTCTTTTTAAAGATAAGGACAGGGATGATTTCGAAACCACCATACCCGGGGCCATTTATAAAATTAACCTCGATGCCACTCACCCATTCTCTTATGGCCTGGGCAAAGCTTATTATAGTTTAAAAACCGACCGAAAAATTTATGAACCTTTTGCTAAAGGCTGGAATATTGGTTTAATTAATGATAAAAGTTTAATGGCAGGTGTAGTAGGTAAAAAAGCCAGGGAAGAACTTAAAACCGGATTACTCATCGGTGTGCAGGATTTTGGCCGCGGACAGGTGGTTTACCTCGCAAACGACCCCTTATTCAGAAATTTTTGGGAAGGCGGCAAAACGCTCTATGGCAATATTTTATTTTGTAGTTATTAGGATTTCACCTCAATAAAACTAAACGGCCTTGCAATTAAATTGTAAGGCCGTTTTCTTTTTAACAAAAAATTAAAGGCTAAAAATTTTCCAATAATTTCTAAACGTAATAAAATAACGTATCTTCGTGATTATTCACCCCTGAATTATTAGTTAATTCCGGAGATTATACTCCGGAAAGATCACATCCTCCAAATGCGCAACGCATTTAATTAATCTTTACTAATCTATTTAAGAATGAAAAAACTTTTACAAAGTTTGTTCATCCTCGTGCTGTTTGCATATTCTGCAATGGCCCAGGAGCGGACAATTACTGGTACAGTTACTTCAGGGGATGACAAGCAAGCTATACCTGGGGTAAGTGTTAAAATTATCGGAGCTCAGGGTGCTACCGTTACAGGGGCTGATGGAAAATTTTCCATAAAAGTGCCTTCTACAGCAAAAGAATTGGAGTTTTCGTACATTGGTTATGCCCGTCAAACCAAACCCATTACGGCCGGGGCAATCAATGTGGTGTTGATGCCCGATGCTAAATCGCTGGATGAAGTAGTGGTAACCGCTTTAGGGCAAACAAGAAAAAAGAATACACTTTCTTATGCCGCACAGCAGGTTAAAGGCGAAGAGCTGAGTCAAACACGCTCTGCCAATGCCGCTTCAGCATTATCTGGTAAAGTTTCTGGTCTGCAAATTATTCAGGGCAATGCAATAGGTGGTTCAACCAATGTAGTTATACGCGGGAGTAAATCGCTAACAGGGAACAACCAGGCGCTATTTGTGGTAGATGGTGTACCGGTAGATAATTCGAACAACAATTCAAGTGATCAAAAAACAGGGAGGGGCGGTTATGATTACGGTAATGCCGCTGCGGATATTAATCCCGATGATATTGAATCAGTAAACGTATTAAAAGGTGCTGCCGCAAGTGCATTGTATGGTTCAAGAGGTGCTAATGGTGTAATTATGATCACCACAAAAAGTAGAAAAGCGAATGGCATGGGCATCACCATTAACAGTGGCCTTACCATTGGGCACATTGATCGGTCTACTTTTCCAAAGTATCAAAAAGAGTATGGGGCAGGTTATTCTGATGGCTACGACAGTGGAGATGGCTTTTACCTGATCGATGTTTTAGGCAATGGCATAAAAGAGAAAGTTGCCCCTACCGGTGAGGATGCTTCTTATGGTGCAAAGTTTGATCCTAACTTATTGGTATATCAATGGGATGCTTTTGATCCCAGCTCGCCAACCTACCATCAAAAAACGCCCTGGGTTGCAGCAAAAAACGATCCCTCTACTTTTTATGAAACTTCCATTTCAAATAGTAACAGCATCACC
This sequence comes from Pedobacter jeongneungensis, assembly GCF_039538295.1. NCBI lineage: Bacteria > Pseudomonadati > Bacteroidota > Sphingobacteriia > Sphingobacteriales > Sphingobacteriaceae > Pedobacter > Pedobacter jeongneungensis. Next base: position 134,450 of record NZ_BAABBY010000005.1, read on the forward strand.
CTTGACGGTGCTTCAGATAAAGGAACATTTAAACTGGGCTATTCCAGAAATGACGAACGCGGTACTTTACCCAACAGTAAAGTGCTTAAAAACATCATTAATTTTGGTGGAAGCTACAAAATTACAGAACGCTTAACCGCATCGGCCTTAGCCAATTTTTCTAAAGTAGACGGGCTTGGCAGGTATGGTTCCGGTTATAGTGGCCTGAACGTAAATCAGAATTTCAGGCAATGGTATCAAACCAATGTCGATATCCAGGAACAAAAAGAAGCTTATTTTAGAAATGAACGAAATATTAGCTGGAACTGGAAATATCCATCCGATCAAATGGCTTTAGTTCCGAGGTTTACTGATAACTACTATTGGACCAGGTACCAAAACTATGAAAATGATACCCGGAGCAGAATTTTTGGTAATGCATCATTAAACTATAAAGTGACAGATTACCTGAATATTTTGGGTCGTGTTACCTTAGATTCATACAATGAACTTCAGGAAGAACGTATTGCCAGTGGCAGTAAAGATCCGGGCATGTACAGCCGGACAGACAGGACCTTTCATGAAACCAATTTTGATCTGATCGCAAATTTCGATAAAAATCTTAACGATAATTTTAATCTTAAAGCACTGGCTGGCGTAAATATAAGGCAAAGCCTTTTAAATGATACCTACTCTACCACTAACGGAGGCTTAATTGTACCCGGCTGGTATAGTATTGCCAATTCTGTTGGTACAGTAGATGCGCCTGTAGAAAATTATGAGCCAAGGGAAGTTGATGGTATTTTTGGAGGGGCAACTTTAGGTTATAAAGAATTTTTAACCCTTGAGGGAACTTTTAGGAGAGATAAATCATCAACACTCCCTGTCGGAAACAATGCTTACAATTATTATTCTATCGCAGGAAGCTGGTTGTTTTCCAAACATTTAGAGAAAGAACTTGGCTGGCTGTCATCCGGCAAAATCAGGGTAAATTATGCTACTGTTGGTAACGACGCACCCTGGGGAAGTATTAAAAATGTGACACTCCTCAAAGGCCGTTTGGCACAACTAAACTTTTTGCCTTTCCGATAACCGTAAAAAATCCTGACTTAAAACCCGAACAAACCGAAAGTAGTGAAGTAGGCCTGGAAATGGCTTTTTTAAAGAATAGAATCGGCTTTGATGCATCCTACTATCTGGCAAAATCCAAAAATCAGATTTTTGCTGTAGCTACTTCAGCAGCCGTTGGCTTTACCAACAAATTTGTAAATGCAGGGATAATCAGAAATAATGGTGTAGAACTATCGCTGTATGGCAGTCCGGTTAAAACCAAAGATTTTTCCTGGAACATTAATGTAAACTGGACAAAGAACAACAGTAAAGTACTAGAGCTTTATAACGGGAGTACTAATTTGCAACTGGGCAGTTTTCAGGGTGGCGTAAGTATAAATGCTACACTTGGTCAGCCTTATGGAACAATCCAGGGGAAAGATTTTGTTTATGATGGAAATGGGAATAAAGTTATTGGAGCCAATGGCTATTATTTGGTTACCAATACCACTACCAATGTAATTGGTAACATTAACCCAAAATGGACTGGTGGTATTCAAAATACGTTTAAATATAAAAATGTATCGCTTGGCTTCCTGGTTGATTTTCGCCATGGTGGTAATGTTTGGTCGCTCGATCAGTATTATGCCACTTATTCCGGTGTATTAGCCAACACTGCAGGTTTAAATGACCTGGGTAATCCGTTAAGAAACCCCCTTACCAATGATAGTAAAAGCGGAGGCGTAATTTTAGATGGCGTTACAGCTGATGGAAAGCCCAATACAAAACGTGTGGTAATCGATGCGAGCTCGCCAACACCGCCGCCGGCTGCTTTTTCGTATGATGCCAGTTATATTAAACTGAGGGAAGCTACATTAACCTATGCGCTGCCTAAGAATATTGTTTCGAAGTTAGGGCCTCTTAAAGCGGTAGATTTATCTGTTTTTGGCCGTAACTTATGGATTATTCATAAAAACCTTCCGGATGCCGATCCTGAAGAAAACCTTTCTTCTGGTAACATACAAGGTGTTCAAAGTGGGGCTTATCCAACCACCAGAACATTTGGGTTTAACGCAAAAATTTCATTCTAAACGTTTAAGAAAATTCCAATGAAAAAACTTAAAATATTTTTTGTTGCCCTGTTGGCCTTGGGGGCATGTAAAAAAGACATCACCTCATTAAATGATCCAACAAAAAGGCCGGCAGTGGCACCGGCAGGTACATTATTTGCCTATGCAACAAAATCATACAGCGATGCGATTACCAGCGCCAGTGTAAATACAAATGTATTCAGGTTTGTGGTTGGCCATTGGGCCATGACCACTTATCAGGATGAATTACAGTACGATTTTAATACCCGCGAAATTCCTAAAACATGGTGGACCATTATGTACCGCGATGTGCTTCAAAATTTAACTAAATCTGCTGATTTTGTGCGTGCAGATCCATTAATGGATCCGGCGGTTAAGGTTAATAAACTTGCTATTTTAGATATTATGCAGGTGGTGGCTTACAGTACATTGATAAATACATTTGGAAATGCACCCTACAGCAAAGCATTAGACGAAAACAATCTGTTTCCGGTTTACGATGATGCCAAAACCATTTCACTCGATCTGATTAAAAGGTTAAATACTGATATTTCAAAATTAAATACCAGTAATAATGGCTTTAGTGATACAGAAGACCTGATTTATAAAGGCGATATTGCCAAATGGATTAAATTTGCCAACTCTCTGCGCATGCAACAAGCCATGATTTTAGCTGATGTTGATAATGACGCAGCTAAAGAAAGTGTTGAAGCATCTGATGCTGGTGCTATTTCTGCTGCTGCTGATAATGCTTCCTTTATTTATCTGGATGGATCGCCAAATCAAAATCCGCTATTTGTTGATATCGTAACAGGTAACAGGGGCGATTATGTGGCAGCTAGTGATCTTCTTAATAAATTAAAAACATTATCCGATCCTCGCCTGGGTTTATTTTATTCCCCTAATAAGGATGGATTATTTGTGGGTGGCATTTCTGGTTCAGGCAATTCATTAAATGCAATATCCAACCCCAATCCAAGGCTTTACGCTGCTAATGCGCCAACTTTGTTTATGGATTATGTAGAAACAGAATTTTTCAGGGCAGAAGCAAAAGAAAGAGGGTATGCCGTAAGCGGAACTGCTGCAGAGCATTATAATAATGCCATTACTGCCTCTATTATTTATTGGGGAGGAACAGCGGCCGATGCTGCAGCCTATTTAACAAATCCCGAGGTAGCCTATCAAACCGCGTCGGGTACTTGGAGAGAAAAAATTGGCATGCAAAAATGGATTGCGCTTTATAACAGGCCGTTTAACGGCTGGACAGAGTTAAGAAGGTTTGATTATCCTAAAATTACACCTCCGGTTGGAGCTAAATCAGGTTTCCCTGTTAGGTTAAACTACCCAACTAATGAACAACAGTTGAATGGCGCCAACTATACAGCTGCTGCTGCCGCAATTGGCGGTGATTTGGTAACAACAAAATTGTTCTGGGATAAGTTCTAGATGAGCTATTTGGCTTCACCCCCTGTTAGTGCCTGCTTTGTCGGGCACTAACAGGGGTTTTTCTATAGTAATCATCTTAAAGGCGCTCCACTTTAACCACATAATTAAGTTACTATTTTATTTGCTATATATTTCCCAGCCCCGGGGCTTATTCAATGTCTGCCAGTTAATAAAAATGTGGGTTTAACTGCTGTTTTAGTTCTTTTTAGGGTGTAGATTAGAATTTTGGCACAATTTTTTTATACAATTTAGTCGCCCTATGCTGCCGTTTTAATGTTAAATTAATGCTATTTTGATCATGTTTCTGCACAATTTGTTTAAATGCATATAATTTAATGTCTTTTTGTAGAAAAATACCCCCAATCAGTCTTTTTTGTAATACAGCTTAATTGTCAAATAAAAGTCATTATATTTCTTTGTTTTGTTAAAGTTTGTTAAAATGTTGGGTATCTCTGCTATATTTAGCTTTTAAAATAATCATTAACTAACCTATTTTCAAATTATGAAAAAACTTCTACAAAGTTTGTTCATACTTATGTTTATTGCTGTAACGGCAATGGCACAAGATAGAACAATCACTGGTACAGTTACATCAAAGGATGATGGATTACCAATTCCTGGTGTAAGTGTTACGATTACTGGAGCTAAAAGCGGAACTCAGACATCTTCTGATGGTAAGTTCAGCCTGAGTGTACCTTCTGGTACTACAAGCTTAAGATTCTCTTTTTTGGGTTTTCAGTCTCAAACAGTAACTATTCCTGCTAACGGAGTAATTAGAGTATCTTTAACATCAGATCAACAACAACTAGGTGAAGTTGTGATCACTGGTGCATTGGGAATCCAAAGACAGAAAAAAGAACTTGGATATGCAGCTGCAACAGTAGGAAATGCTACTTTGAATGCAGGTAATGCAGTTAACCTGGCAACTGGTTTACAAGGTAAGGTGTCGGGCTTAAATATTGCTACAACTAATAGTGGTGTATTCGAAAACGTTAAAATTAACCTTCGTGGTATCCGTTCATTAACCGGAAACAACAACCCATTATTGTTATTGGATGGTGTTCAAACTGACATCAACTATTTATCGTCATTAAACCCTAATGACATTCAGGATGTTTCTGTATTAAAGGGAGCAGCTGGTGCTGCGGTTTATGGTTCTGATGCCAGAAACGGTGTAATTATCGTAACAACAAAAAAAGGCACTAAAGATGGAAAGCCTGTTGTAACAGTTAGTAACTCAACTCAATTTCAGGATATCAGCTTTTTCCCTAAATTCCAGGAAGGTTTTGGTTTAGGTGGTGGTGGTAACAACGCTAAACTTGGTGATTATACCTCTATTGAGAACTGGTCATGGGGCCCTGCTTATGATGGCTCACAAGTTCAGATAGGGCCTGACTTAACTGGAATTACAGATCCTGTTTATGGTCCGCTAACTACTCAGCATGTAACTTATAGCCCTGTTAATGACAGAAAAGAATTTTTTAATACGGGTTCTATTATTCAGAATAACGTTTCATACGGAGATAAAAACTTCTTCTTAAGTTTACAAGATGCAAACATCAAAGGAATTGTTCCAGACGACAAAAACCGTAGAACAGGTATCCGTTTAAATGCATCTAGAGAATATGGCCGGTTAAAAGTTGCTTTAAACACGAATTATATCCAACAAAACTACAATATCTTTGATGCAGAGGGTATGTCTGATTTTAATGCTTCTCAGAACATCGGTTTGAATCAGGGTTTAATGAACTTGTTGTTTAACACTGCTGGTTATATTCCTCTTAACAGCTATAAGGATTTTAAAAATGATCCTTATGCTTCTTATAACTATTATTATACAGACTACGGGTTAAATCCTTATTTTGCTATCGATAACTGGCGTAAAACAGGTAAGAGAGCAGATTTAGTTACTAACTTAAATTTAGATTTCAAAATTACCGACTGGGTTAACTTAAGCTACCGTGCCGGGTTAACTACTCAGGCTACTGACGAAAGAAGAACTTCTCAAGGTGAACAACCAAATGCATTTGGTGTAGCTACAAGAGGTTTTGGAACAATTTCATCAAATGTTGAAGAGCGTTCTTTCAGATCAGAAAGATTATCATCAGAGTTGTTTGCTAATTTTAACAAACAAATTAATGATGATTTCAAAATCACTGGTGTTTTAGGTACATACGTTCGTCAGGATAAAGCGCGTGATACACGTGTTGGTGCTGTTCAATTAGTAGTTCCTGATTTGTATAATATTTCTCAACGTGTTGGTGAATTAACAGGAACTTCTCCTTCAAGACAAAGCCGTTTATTTGCACTTTATGGTAGTGCTGCTTTAAGTTATAAAGGTTGGGCAAATATTGAGGTTACAGGAAGAAATGAAGAAACATCTGTTTTAGCTGACAATCTAAATAGCTATTTTTACCCAGGTGTTACTGCTTCATTTATCGTAACGGATGCAATTGATGCGTTAAAAGGAAGTAAAGTACTTTCATATTTAAAGTTAAGAGGTGGTTGGAATAAAACAGGTAATGCTGATATTGCTCCTTATCAATTGGCAGCAACTTTCTCTCAAGGTGGTGGTTTCCCATATGGAACAACTCCTGGATACAGTGCTGATAACACCATTTATAACCCATTATTAAGACCAGAATTTATTAAGAGTGTTGAAGCTGGTTTTGAGGCAGGATTCTTAAACAACAGAATTAGTCTTGAGGCAACATACTTCCACCAAACAATGACTGATCAGATTATTCCGATCAATTTATCTTTAGCTACAGGTTATTCAAGTGCATATGTGAATGCAGCATCTTTCATTAACAAAGGTGTTGAGATGGACTTAGGATTAACTCCGCTAGTAGATTTAGGTCAGGTAAGGATTAACTTTAAAGTTAATGCAACCTATAACAACAGTAATGTTACTGAAGTTTATCCTGGTTTAGATCAAATTTCTATCGGTGGTTATACCTCTGCAGGTAATTATGCAATCAAAGGCTATCCTGCTTTTATGGTTAGGGCAACTGATTATTTAAGAGATCAACAAGGTAGGGTAATTGTTAGTGCATTAACTGGTGCGCCAACTGCAGATCCTAATACTAAAATTTTCGGAAATTCAATGCCTAAATGGATTGTTGGTTTAAATCCGTCTATCCGTTGGAAAGGTTTAAATGTTTCTGCATTATTTGAATATAAAGATGGCTATATGGCATATAGTGACATAGGTAATGCGATGTCTTGGACTGGTGTTTCTGCACTTTCAGCTATTAATAACCGCGAAAGATTTATTTTCCCTAATTCTTCTATATTAGTTAATGGTCAGTACGTAGATAATACCAACGTTACCTTAAACAATCCTGAAACATTCTTTACAGGTGTTGCAAGAAATGTTTCAAGTAATTATTTGTTTAGTGCTGCATCATGGAGATTCCGTGAACTATCTATTGGTTACGATATTCCGGTATCTGTTTTCGGTAGTCAAAAAGTAGTTAAAGCATTAAACGTTGCATTAACCGGTAGAAATTTATTTTTATGGTTGCCTAAATCAAACATGTACACAGATCCAGATTTTACATTTAGTCCGGCGGCCAGTAACTTCGGTAGCGGAAGTACAACTGGTGTTACAACAGGAAATCAAAGTGGTATTAGTAACTCAACCATTAACCCTCCTGTAAGAACTTTTGGTGGTAGTGTTACAATTACATTTTAGTGATTAAATTAAATAGAAAAGAGATGAAAAAAATAATAATTCCAATTTTTGCAGCAGCTGTTTTACTTGGCGCGGGCTGTAAAAAAGAATTTTTCGATATAAATACAAGTCCTAACTCACCAACTGAAGTTTCGGTTACACCTCAGGTTCTTTTACCTAGAACACTTCATAATGTTGGATTGAGAGTAGGAACTGGATTTGATTATGCAGCTGATTGGACGGGTTATTGGAGCCGTTCAGGTTCGTATGGACAATCAATCGAACTTGAATCGTATAACATTACCTCTACTACATTAACAGCACAATGGACCAACTGGTATGACATCTTAACAGATGTTAACTTGATGGAGAAGAAGGCGCAGGCTTCAGGCTTACCTTTTTATCAAGGCGTTGCGAAAACAATGAAAGCAGTTGGTTTCATGTATCTTGTAGATCAATACAATAACGTTCCATATTCTAAAGCATTTGACTTTGTTGGAAATATCACCCCTGGTTATGATAAAGGAGAAGATATTTATGCAGATCTTTTTGTGCAGTTAGACGCAGCAGGAAAATTGTTTGCTTCTGTTACTACAATGGACGCAGCGACTCAGGCTTCTGATATTATGTTTAAAGGCGATCTTACCTTGTGGCGTAAATTTGTAAATACCATGAGATTAAAATTATTAATCCATGAGTCACAAGTTGTATCTTCAGCTACTGTAACTGCGGTAGTTGCCCAAATTACGGCAGATGGTTCGGGTTATCTTGGTGCTGGTCAATCGGCTTTAGTAAACCCTGGTTATGTGCAGGTTGATACCAAACAAAATCCTTTTTATAATACCTATAAGTTATCTGCTTTAGGTGTAAAGGATACTTATAACAGAGCTAACAATTATATTTTGAAGAAATATTTTGGTCCGGACGGTCATGCGGATAATGCTGTAACACCTGGCACTGATGATGATCTTCGTTATAAAGCTGTTTTCAGTGTGGTTGATACTAAATTAGCTGCATTCCCAAGCGCAACATATGATTATGTTGGTACCAACTTTGGAGAGGTTGTTCCTAATAGTGACCCATTCAGAGCGGTTAATCAATCGGATGTTGCTGGTCCGGGTCTTGCTAAAAGCCCAACCCAGTCTCAACCTGTATTAACATCAGTAGAAAGTTTATTCCTTCAGGCGGAAGCTGCTCAACGTGGCTGGATTACAGGTACACCTCAAACCTTGTTAACAAGTGCTGTAAGAGAGTCGTTTACTTATCTGGGCGTTCCTGGGGGAGCTGGTGCTGCAGATGCTTATTTAGCACTTGGTATTCCTATCGTTGATTATACAGGAGCAGCAAATAAAGTTAATTTCATCGTAATGCAGAAATATTTGGCATTAATTGGATTGGCAAACTTCGAAGCTTATGTAGATTACAGAAGATTAGGCGTTCCTACAGATTTGCCATTGTCATTAAATGCAAACAGGATTAATAACGTAATCCCATTGCGTTTACAATATCCTCAAAGTGAGTTTAACTTCAACGCAGCGAATGTTGCCGCTCAAGGAACAATTAACCCACAGACTTCAGCAATTTTTTGGGATAAATAGATTTGACTTATAAAAGAAATTGAAATGAAAAAAATAACAAACATATTATTGCTCGCAGGCTTAACCTTAAGCTTGTCTTCTTGTCTGAAAGATAAGGGAGCCGAGTCAAACTTGTATGGGATCAATCCATCCTTAGAGGATAATAAAGTGGTAAATATTCCTACAGCTGGTACTACTTTTACTGTTGCTGGTACATACCCGCTTACAGGTACGCCTGCTACCACTCCTGTAACTATTACTATTCCTGTGCATCTTTCAGCGAAGGATGTTGCAAGTGAAGAAGTGAATGTAACTTTAGCCGGCGATCCAACTGACGCCCGAATTACCGCATATAATGCTACTATCGCAACTAATCCAAAATTCATTAGGCTTCCAGCTGATAAATATGTTTTATCAAATGGCGGTGTAGCGAAAATTGCTCAGGGAAGCAGAGATGCATCTGTTACCTTAACTTTTACACCTTCGGCATTAACTCCGGGCGTGCGTTATGCACTTCCTGTTAGTATCGCAAGTATTGATAAGTCAGGCTATATTATCAGTGGAAATCAAGGATATCGCATGTTTCTTCTTACAATAAGATAATCCTGTTTTTGTACGGAGAATAAATTCTTGTAAAAACGGCCGTTTGTAGAATATACAAACGGCCGTTTTTTTGTTGTAATTGCTATCAGGAATAATATTATACCAATAGTATTACAAAGCATTAAAGTGATCAAATAAGATTGCTAGATCACCATCTTTTTTTATGTTTAATTTATAGCTGGAAATATAATTATCAACTTCTTTTTTATCTTGTGATAAGATTGGGTATATAGCGCTTCTCTCTCTTTTAATTTTCTCCAGTTTTCCCGCCTTTTCAATAAAATAGGTATCTACAGGCTTCATTTTTTTAACAGAATAAAGCATTCCTGCTTCTCTTTCATCTACCCTTTTCATCTGTACTCTTTTTAATAAGGTGATTTTCCCTTCCGATAGAATTTCGTAAAAAGTTTTTTCATTTCCGCCGTCTATTGAAGGGTACCCAGATTTAAATTTTTTGCTTGCTCCGCCATTTTCTGAAGATGTAATGGTAAATTCCTTTACTGCAAGCTTAAATAATTGTGGTAAATCATTATCTGCTTTAAATATTAAACGGTCGTTGCTTAAATCGTACATAAGGTTCATCCCTTTATACAAACTATCATTAGATAATTTTACCGATCCTTTATTCCATGTTTCGTATAGATAAGAAACATCATTATTTCCTTTGGTCGTGTTTCCTGAATAATTTACATCATTATTTGCCAGTTGCAGGTTTACCCCTAATTGGGCATGACCGGCTAAATAAGGCAATACAAAAACTAATGACAATACGATTGTTTTTTGAAAGAGATTTTTCATGTTAATATGATTATTTATATAAACTTACAAATAATCATGGCCTTTTACTATTAAGCATAGGTTGTAATTAAAAAAAAGAAAAGACTTATCGTGAAGATTCAAATCAGAATAACCTTTTCTGAACTATGTTTCATTGAATTTAAAGTGGAACCAAAAAAATTTGCTTAAGTGCAAACAAACCGTTAACTAAATAGTTAGTACTAAATTTTAATTGAAATATAGTAATCAAAATGTCATAATTTAGTTAAAGTCACGCTCTTTGTAAATTTCGAGACTTAAAATTTGAACTACGCTTCAATTATTTTATAAATTCGAACCTCATTAATTCAATTATCCCTAACTAACTTAAATTTCATGAAAAAACTTCTACAAAGTTTGTTCGTGCTTTTGTTAATCGCATCCTCTGCAATTGCACAAAACCGAACAGTCTCAGGTACAGTTACTTCAAAAGAAGATGGTTTACCTCTTCCAGGAGTAAGTGTAAAAGCGGGTGGCACAAGCGCTGTTACTCAAACAAACGTTGACGGTAAATACACAATTAGTGTTCCTTCTACGGCAAAAACATTAGAATTCTCTTACATTGGTTATACTAAACGAACGCTTGCCATTACAAGTGTACTAAATGTTACTTTAGTTGCCGATAACCAATCACTTCAGGATGTTGTAGTAACCGCGTATGGTACGGTTAAAAGACAAAATTTTACAGGTACTGCTGCAACTGTAGGCAGTACGCAGATTAAAGATCAATTGGTTAGTAACATTGGTAACGTATTACAAGGTCAGGCAAGCGGTGTTGTTGCTGTTAACAGTACTGGCCAGCCTGGTGCGAACCCAACTATCCGTGTACGTGGTATTGCTTCGGCAAATGCTTCTTCAGATCCTTTAATTGTTTTAGATGGAGCAATATACGGCGGTCATTTAAATAACATTAATCCCAATGATATCGAAAGCATTACCATTGGCAAAGACGCAACCGCAACATCATTATACGGATCGAGAGCAGCCGCGGGTGTTTTGTTTATTACCTCAAAAACAGGATCGGGCAAGCCTAAAATTGATATAAATATTAACAGTGGTTTTTCTAACAGAGCTGTTAAGGATTATGAATACCTGGGCTCTCAGGGGCTTTACGAAACTACCTGGGAAGGTCTTCGTAATCAGGCATTAATTACTCCGGCTTTGGTTACTTCTTCTGGTTCTGCATCTGCAGCAGATTATGCCAGCAAAACTGTTGCCCCTACATTAGTGTATAACCCATATAATCTTGCTCAGCCGGTTGGTTTAGATGGTAAACTGGTTGCAGGTGCAAATGCACTATGGAATCAGGATTGGGCTGATGCGTTATTAAGAACCGGAAAAAGAACAGACGTTAATGGAGCTGTTTCAGGCGCTTCTGATAAAACACGCTATTATATTGGTGGTGGTTATCTGTCAGATCAAGGTTTAGCAACAGAATCTCAGTTTAAAAGGTACAGTGGCCGTGTTAAATTAGATAACCAAACTACTAACTGGTTAAAAGTTGGCGCAAACGTAAGCGGGTCTTTTTCTACTCAAAACTATCCAAACCAGGCGGGTTCTGGTTACTCTAACGTAATCTCCTGGATCCGTACGGTATCAAGCATTTATCCTGAATACCTTTTGGCTCCAACAACTGGTCAGCCAATTTTAGATGCTAACGGTAATAAACAATACGATTTTGGTAACAACGGACCATTGCTTCGTCCGGTATTAAGACCAGGTAACCCAGCGGCTACTACTTCAATGAACCCTACTACTTACGATCGTTATTTAACTTCACTTAACGGTTATGCAGAAGCTAAAATCATTGATGGTTTAACAATCCGTTCTCAATATGCTTTAGATTACTATCAATACGCATTTGACCAGTATTATAACCCATTTGTAGGTGATGGTGCTGCATATAGTGGCAGAAGTGAAAAGTACAGAGAAACAACAATTACGCAAACGTTAACAAACACTGCCACATACGATAAAACATTTGGTGTTCACCATCTTAACTTATTGGCTGGTTGGGAAGTTTATAAATACAAAGATAACTATACTGATGCAGAAGCAAGAGGTTTTACTTTCCCTGGTACTACCGAGCTTTCTTATGGTGCAACGCCATATACTGCAAGTTCTAATACTTACCTGAACAGACAGACCAGTTTCTTTGGTAGAGCAAGCTATGATTATAAAGATAAATATCACGTAACGGGTTCGGTTCGTGGTGATGGAAACAGCCGTTTTGCAGAAAATGTTCGTTGGGCAACCTTCTATTCAGTTGGTGCTTCCTGGAATGTTAACCGCGAAAGCTTCCTTTCGGATGTTAAAGCGCTGAGCGACTTAAAATTAAGGGCAAGTTATGGTACAACTGGTAATCAGGCATTATTAAACAGTGCTGGTAGCCAAAGTTATTTCCCTTATCTAGGCGTTTATACCGGCGGTGCAAACATTGCAGGATATAGCGGTTCTTACATTTTAAGTGCAGCAAACGACGTTCTTACCTGGGAGAAACAAACGGATTTAGATCTGGGTATTGATTTCGGTGTTTTGAAAAATAGAATTTCAGGATCATTTACCTACTTCAACAAAAAATCAAAAGGATTATTGTTTAACAGGCCATTAGCTCCTTCAAGTGGTTTAAATGGTGTTAACGATAATATTGGTCAGTTATCGAACAAAGGTATTGAGGTTGAGTTAACTACAAGAAACTTTGCCGGTAAAGATTTCCAATGGACAACCTCGATCAACTTTACACACATCAGAAATAAAATTACATCACTTCCTCAACCTACCATTACAGGAAGTAACTTTTCTCAGCTTTCTGTTGGAGAATCATTATATAATTTCTACTTAAGAGATTATGCTGGTGTTGATCCTGCTGATGGTCGCCCGATGTGGTATCTGGATCAAACAGATGCTAATGGAAATATCACACAAACAACCACAAAAACCTACAGTGCAGCAACCCGTTACTATAAAGGAACAGCGTTGCCAAATGCTACTGGCGGTATTAACAACACATTCAGCTACAAAAACTTTGATTTGAATGTGCTGGCTTCATTTAGTTTCGGCGGAAAAATTTATGATTCTGATTATGCCGGCTTAATGCACGCGGCAATTGGTACAAACCCAGGTTACAACTGGAGTGTTGATATATTAAACAGATGGCAAAGTGCAAGTAATCCTGGTGATGGCGTAACTCCTCGCTTAACCGGTACAACAGATGATCAGGCAACTTCGGCTTCAACACGTTTCTTATATGATGCAAGCTATGGCCGTATCCGTAACATTACTTTAGGTTACCGTTTGCCTCAGCGTTGGTTAGATAAAGTTAAATTTGCCCATGCCAGAATTTTTGCAGATTACCAAAACCCATTCACCATTTTCGGTCGTAAAGGTTTAGATCCGGAGCAAGGTATCGCTGGTGTTACCAATAACGCTTCTGTTGTTTACAAAACCTTATCGTTCGGCGTTAACTTCGGATTTTAGTAGGCCTATTTAAAAAAGATTATTATGAAATTTAAAAAATATTTATTGATTGGTTTAGGTGCTATAGCGCTTTCATCATGCACCAAAGATTACCTTAACGAGCCTCAGCCTGCTGATGGCAGCGTTTCGGATGTATTGGTTTTTAATTCTAAAGTGGGTGTAGATAATGCTCTGACAGGTATTTATTACCTGATGCGTAATTACCAGGGTTCTGCGCAAAATATGTACGGTTGGAAAACGGTACAGTTGAACTTTGATTTGAGGGGTAATGATATGATCTCCGATGCGAGTAACTGGTGGTTATACGAAAACAACTGGAGTGATAATACTTACGGAAGAATTGCTACAGCATCACGTAATGCCCAGATCTGGAACCTTTGCTATAAAGTAATTAACAATGCAAATGCCATTGTAACCAACATTAACAAGTTACCAGAATCAGATGCTGTAAAAAATGCTTTTGTTGCAGAAGCCAGGGCCTTAAGGGGTTGGGCTTACTTTCAACTGGCAAGAGTGTATCAGTTTACTTATGCCAAAGATATAAATGCAGCAGGTGTGCCGATTATGTTAGAAGCTACTACAGCAACTACTACAGGTAAACCACGTTCATCAATGAAAGATGTTTATGCGCAAGTAGTGTCTGATTTAGAGTATGCAACTGCAACATTAACCACAACCCGTGTTGATAAATACCGCATTAACAAAAGTGTAGCTCAGGGTATTTTGGCTGAGGTTTATCAGGAAATGGGAATGGCAGATGCTTCATTATGGACAAAAGCGGTTTCTAATGCACAGGCAGCCAGAACTGGTTTTACTTTAATGAGTGCCGCAGATTATAAAGCTGGTTTTAATACTGTTTCTAATGCAGAATGGATGTGGGGCTTACAATTTAATGCATCACAGTCGTTATCGTATGCATCTTTCTTCGGTTATATCGAACCTTTAAATACACCAAATACCTCTTTCAAAGCGAGGTATAACGATTTATACATCAATAATACTTTCGTAAGTTTATTTACTGCTACTGATATTAGAAATACTTTCTTGGCTGCACCTGGACAATCTAGTGCTTTAACCTGGAAAAAATTTGTAACCTACAAATTTCAGGATAATGCAACTCAAACAGGCGATTTTGTAATGATGCGTGCTGCTGAAATGTACCTGATTGAGGCAGAAGGCGATGCGCAGCAAGGTTTATTAGAGCCTGCTAAAGATGTGCTTTTTGTATTGCAGAAACAGAGAGATCCTAATGCCGTTCGCTCAACAGCTACAAGTAAAGATGCATTAATTAATGAAATTCTGGTAGAACGCAGAAAGGAATTATACGCAGAGATGGGAGTTGAATATTTCGATTTAAAACGTTACCAGAGAGGTTTAGTTCGCAATGGTATCCAGTGGAGTTTATTAAATATCGCTGCAACCGACAACCGTTGGAGGTGGCAGATTCCACAAACAGAAATGGACAACAATAAGAGCCTAACCAGCGCTGATCAAAATCCATTATAGATTTATAATATAATTTCAAGCCCTGTAACCAAAAGTTACAGGGCTTTTTTTTAAGTAACTTTGATGTTGTTTTTTTTAATACCTATAATATTTTGATGTTATCCCTCTATGGCTAATTATTTCTAAATTGGCTATTTACATTTAGCTGATTTATTTCCTCACCTCTACCTGATTTTGACTGGTTATTTTAATCGTGATGTTTTTGCCGGGTTTTTCTGATCAATCGATATCGCCTCATAATCATAATTTTTCTAACCCTGTTTTAATGTAATTGTATCTTTTTAAATAGATAATTAGCAGTTAATAGTTTGATTATATTGCTTTTTTGGTGTTTCTAGCTGTTTTTGACAGATTTTACTGATGATTTTTAGCTTCTTTTTGAATAATCACAAAAAAAATAAATTAATTTTTATTTTGTAAAATTTGCATGACGTTTTTCTAAATCCTATATTGGATTATTAAACGGAAACTAAACTAATTATTTATGAAACAACTCGCCCAGAGTTTGTTCTCATTGTTGTTCATTGCAACCGGAGCAATAGCACAAGAAAGAACAATCAAAAGCGCTGATGTGGCCAGAGAAGGCTACAAAGATCCCCCGGAAACAAGTGTTAAAATTCAAAATGCGACCTATAGAACCACCATCACTGGCGCAATTGAAAATTTAACTTAAATAACCCTGGTCGTTAACTCAAAAATAACTCAATCATTAACTTCTAATATTTAATCTTTAAACCGGCAATAAAAACAGGTGCAGTTCTTATTGTTGAATTTGTGTTGCAGAATACAAACCAATTGCACGATTATTAACTAAACTAAACTAAATTTTTTTATGAAAAAACTTCTACAAAGTTTGTTCATATTGCTGTTTATTGCCTCTTCGGCAATAGCGCAAGAAAGAACAATCACTGGTACAGTTACGGGTAAGGAAGACGGAATGCCGCTTCCTGGTGTAAGTGTTAAAATTAAAGGCGCAACCGGCGGAACCACAACTGGTGCAGATGGTAAATACACAGTCCGTGTAACATCAAGAGCAACAACATTAGAATTTTCGTACATAGGTTACAGTACTCAATCAAGAACGATCGGAGGAGGATCAGTAGTCAACGTGGCTTTAGAAAGCGATTCGAAAACGTTAACAGATGTAGTGGTTACAGGTTATGGCGTAACCAAGAAAAAAGATTTTACCGGATCGGCAGCAAGCGTTAAGGGTGACGATTTAAAAGATAAACCCGTACAAAGTTTTGTGCAAGGCTTAACTGGTCAGGCTGCTGGTGTGAGTATTATCCAGCCGAACGGCTTGTTAAACAATCCTCCGGTAATCCGCGTAAGGGGCGTAAGTTCAATATCACTAAGTTCTTTTCCTTTGGTAATAGTAGATGGTATCCCTTTTCCAACCGGCGATGCCTCGGCTAACTCTGCAGCAAATAACCCATTGGGCGATATTAATCCGTCGGATATTGAATCTATCGACATTTTAAAAGATGCTGCCTCAACCGCATTATATGGTTCCAGAGCTGCAGCAGGTGTATTGGTAATTACCACTAAAAAAGGAAAAACCGGCGATGCCAAAGTTACCTACGATGGTTGGGTGGGTGTAAATAACGCCGTACGTTTACCAGAAGTATTAAATGCACAACAATATATCGATTCGAAAAATGCTGCTGTTAAAAATGCATTAGCAATTAATCCCAGCGCACTTACCGCTGCTCAGAGAGACGCTAACGGACTAAGTTTCTTCCCGAGCTACAACGCAGATGGTTCATTGGTAGATACCAAATGGTATGATGAAGTTTACAGAACGGCTTATTCGCAAAACCATAACGTAACCATAAGCGGCGGAACAGCTAAAACAACTTATTACATTTCGGGTGGTATTTCTGATCAGGACGGTTTCTTGAAAGCGAATTCTTTTCAAAGAAACTCTGCGCGTGCCAATTTAACGCACAAAGCCACAGATTGGTTAGAGTTAAACTTAAACCTGAATTACAACAACAGTTTCAATAAATCGCCACAAAGTGGATCTGCTCCGGGTTCAGCATTTGCGTCTTCAGGTTTAGGTCGTATTGCCATTGCTGCTGCGCCAAACGTTTCTGTATATAAACCAGATGGCAGCTACAACTTAAGCGGTCAGTACATTGGTAACAATGCCAACCTTATTGCTGGTACCTGGGCACACCCAACTGTATTGGTAGAAAAAGATTTAAATACATCAGAAAATACCCGTTTTTTAACTAATCTGGGTGCAACTTTCAAAATTGTAGATGGATTAACCTTTAGGTCAAACTACTCATGGGACAGAAGTAATACCGAAAATATCCAATTCTGGAATCCTTTATCAGGAGATGGTTTTACTTATACTGGTTATGCATACAATAATACTGCACGCCGTAACAACTGGAACTGGATTAATACCGTACAGTATAACAAAACTTTTGGTGGCGACCATAATTTAAACTTAACCTTAGGCTCGGATGTTCAAAAAACAAGAACAGTAAACTGGGGAGCTATCCGCCAGGGCTTAGGTGATCCAACTTTCTTCAATCAGTTTCAAGGTACTTATGTAACCAATGTTCCTGGAGGAAACAGCATAAACCAAATTTCTTTCGAAGCTTATTTGGCAAGCGTTAGCTATAACTATAAGGGTAAATATTTCTTAAGTGGTAATTTTAGAAGAGATGGTAACTCTGGTTTGGCTCAAGAAAACAAATGGGGTAATTTTGGTGGCGGATCAATCGGATGGTCCATCTCTCAGGAAGATTTCTTCAAAAATTCATCGTTAGCAAATACCATCAGCAATTTACGTATCCGTGCAAGTTATGGCAGGGTTGGAAATGCAAACGTAGGTTCGTACAATGAATACACCACTTATAGTCCTGCTTTATATGGTGCTATTCCTTTTGCCTGGTTATATGGACAAGCTGGAAACAAGGATTTGAAATGGGAAACCAGTAACCAGACCGATATCGGTTTAAATATCGGGTTCCTGAAAGACAGACTTACCTTTGAAGCCGACTACTTCCATAAAGATATCAATAACTTAATTTTAGATGTTCCTCAGGCGCCATCAAAAGGTATCCCGGGCGGAAGTATCCTTGCCAACGTAGGTTCGATGTATAACAAAGGATTTGAATTTGCAATTTCAGGTGTTCCTGTAAAAACAACAAACTTCACCTGGACCACAAACCTAAACTTTACGACAATTAAAAATGAGGTAACTGCATTAGATCCAAACGTGAAACAAATTATCGGTACTACGAGTTCTTTAGAATCGGCAAGTGTTACCACAGTTGGCCAGTCTATCGGAAGTATATATGCGGTTAAAACGAATGGTGTTAACCCGGCTAACGGACGCAGGATTTTTATTAATGCGGCAGGCCGTGAAGTACAGTATTTACACCTTGGCGGTGCAAACGCATGGACATACCTCGATGGTACCCCAGCTCCGTCTCCGGCAGGTGATGCTCAGGTAATTGGTGGTACCCTGCCTAAATGGTATGGTGGATTTAACAATACATTTGCTTATAAAAACTTCGATCTAAACATCATGTTTACTTATTCCGGCGGAAATTACATCTATAATGGTTCTCGTGCAGGATTATTAGACCAACGTTTCTGGAACAATTCAACTGAGATCTTAAACGCCTGGACTACACCTGGTCAGGAAACCAATATTCCAAGAGTGGTTTACGGAGATAACGTTTCCAATGGATCATCATTCCCTATTGATGCCAATGTTGAAAAAGGAGACTTTCTTCGTTTGCAGGCAGCAACTTTGGGATATAAAATTCCAAAATCTGTATTTGGTAAGATCGGTATCAACAGCGCAAGGGTTTATGCTTCTGTAAACAATGCTTTTATTATTACAGGCTATACAGGCGTTGACCCGGAGATATCTACTAATGGTAACTCAAACCTTGCGAGTGGTATCGAACGTAATAGTATTCCTCAGGGAAGATCTTTCACCTTCGGAATTAGTTTAGGATTATAATTTTAACTACAAATCAACATGAAAATTTTTCATATCAATTCATACAAACAGAAGGTTGCTATATTGGCAGTAACAGCATTGCCATTAATAGGTTTTGTATCTTCTTGTAAAAAAGATTTTCTGGTGGCAGCACCAGAATTGACCCTTCCCGATCAAGATGCATTTGCCAATCCAACAAGGATTTTAGGACAAGTAAATGGTTTATATGTGTCGCTTAAATCTGGTTCATTTCTTGGTGGCAGATACGAAATTTACAATGACATCAGGGCCGAGGAATTTACGAACAGATTAAGTAATAACGTTACAGGTTATGATGTTTATGGGGGAACCAACAACTCCACTAATACCTATATCGCCAGTTTTTGGTCGCAGGGTTATTTAACCATTAACAGGGTAAACCTATTTTTAAAAGGGATAGAAACCAATTCTACTGTTTTAACTCCTGCTTTAAATGCCAACTACATCGGCGAGGCTAAGTTTATCAGGGCTTTGAGCTATTTTTCTTTAATACAGATTTTCGCTAAACCTTATGTCCAAAATAACGGAGCATCACGTGGTTTGCCATTGCGTTTGCAGCCTGAAACATCACTGGCCAATAATGCTTTAAAAAGCAGTACGGTTGCAGCAGTGTACGCACAGATTTTAAAAGATCTGGATGATGCAGAAGCTGGCTTGCCTGATACTTATTCTGCGTCAGGTGCCGCAGAAACAGCACTTCTCCGTACAACACGTGCGCACAAAAACACCGCAATTGCTTTAAAAACGCGTGTTTATCTGGCTATGGGAAATTATGCGAAAGTAATTGAAGAAGGGAATAAACTGGTTCCGCAAGTTGCTCCATTTATCAACACAGCAAGAACACCTCAGGCTTTACAAGCTAATGTGGCTAATGTGTTTGCTGCACCTTATACTACTTCAGAATCTATTTTCTCTTTACCGATGGCAGATACTAATGCGCCTGGAACACAGAATCAGCTTGGGTATTACTATAATAGTAACGTAGAATACTTCCTGAATCAAACAGGTGCAGGTATATATGCAGATGCCGCATGGCCGGCAACTGACGCCAGAAAATCCAGTTTAACAGGAAATGTGGCCCTGTCTTCTACCAGTACGGTGCGTAGGGTAATTAAATTCTCAGGAACTTCACCATTTATTGATTATGTTCCAATTATTCGCTATGCAGAAGTGCTGCTTAATGTTGCTGAGGCAGAAGCTTTGGTAACTGGTGGTAATTTAGTTCGTTCAAGAGCCATATTACAGGCTGTACGTACACGTTCTGATGCTACTTATGTATTTGGTGTGTTTGCTACTCCAGCCGATCAGGTAAATGCAATTCTGAAAGAAAGGCGAATTGAGTTACTGGCTGAAGGATTTAGGTATAACGATTTGGCCAGAAAAGCCACTCCGCTCCCTTCTTTTGGTATCGGTGCTGCTGTTCCTGTTACGGATGACCGCTACACTTTCGCTATACCGCTTGCAGAAATTAATACCAACTCAGAAGTTAATAACTTCTAGTTAAACAATATTGCCGAGGCTATCTTTTTAGATAGCCTCTTTTTTTACTATCTCTTGCTGAGCTGAAAAATAGCTTATAAAAGCTAAATTTTGTAATCTTTTCAGCACTGCCAACATTCGGCTAACTTCCCTCTTTAATCGTTGACCCTCAGTTTATTCCATGTTTTAAGGTTTTTTGAAAATAGGAGAAATTTTTATTTTGTAAAATTTGTATTACAAAATACTAAGTCTTATATTGTACTATTATTAACTAAACTAAACTATTTTTTTTATGAAAAAACTTCTACAAAGTTTGTTCATATTGCTATGTATTGCCACCTCAGCAATTGCGCAAGAAAGAACAATCACTGGGACAGTTACGGGCTCGGAAGACGGAATGCCGCTTCCTGGTGTAAGTGTTAAAATTAAAGGAATATCCAGCTCTGGTGTTTCTACTAATGCAACAGGTAAATTTTCGATTAAAGTAAGTGCAGATGCTAAAACTTTAACTTTTTCTTCTGTTGGATATTCGACACAGGAAATTGCTATTCGGGGAAGCATAATCAATGTTTCTTTGGAAGTTGATTCAAAATCCTTATCAGAAGTTGTAGTAACGGCATTAGGTCAAAAAAGAGAAGCTAAATCTTTAGGCTATGCAGCTACTACCGTTGATGCTTCAAAATTAACCGCTGGTCGTTCAACTAATGTGGTAAATGCATTAGCAGGTAAAGTAGCGGGTGTAAAAATTCTATCAACGGGCGGTGCAACAGGTGCTTCTTCAAATATCAATATCAGGCAGGCCACAACCTTTACCGGATCGAACCAACCGTTATGGGTATTGGATGGCATTCCAATTGATAATGGCGGAGGAGACCAATCAGTAAATACGGGAAGTACGAATTCGAACAGGGGTATTGATTTAAACCAGGACGATATTGAGTCGGTAACGATTTTGAAGGGGCCAGCTGCGGCCGTACTCTACGGATCAAGGGCTGTTGCCGGGGCAGTTATCGTAACCACTAAAAAAGGAAGTAAAGGTCAGGCTGGAAGAGTAGAATTAAGTAGTAATTACAATTATATAGAAGTTAACCGTTTACCGGATTATCAGAATCAATATTCTCAGGGCGCCAATGGATTATATGATTCTTTTTCACAAATGTCGTGGGGAGCTAAAATAATAGGCCAAACGGTTACCAATTACCTTGGTAATCCGGAAACCCTAACCGCTTATCCTGATAATGTTAAGGATATATTTAAAGGTGGGTATAACCTGCAGAATAACGTTACTTTTTCTGGAGGTACCGAAAAAACAGCCTACTATTTTAATTATGGTAATTTTAAAGAAAGTGGATATATCGATAATAATACTTTGGCTAAAAATAACTTTACTGTTAACGCCAGTACACAATTGAGTAAAAATTTAACCATTAGTTCTTCAATTCAGTACATCCATAATAATTCTGTGGGTACCCCTACCGGTAATGCAAGGTCAAATCCCTTATTTGATGGTATGACTTTACCCAGGACCTATAATCTTGCAAATTATCCATTTGAAACGGCTGCAGGTTTGAATAATATACCAAGCAACCGTGTTAACAATCCAGGTTATACTTATTATAATGTTTTAGGTACAGATAACCCCCTATGGTCAATTAAATATGTATTATTTAAACAAAAAATAGATCGGGCCATTGGTAATGTGGGTTTAGATTATAAAATAGCTGATTGGTTAAGTGCCAATTACAAAATCGGGATTGATCAATATACCAATGTGTCCAAAACAATCAACGAAAAATCGGCAAACAATAATCAATCTGCCAGTAGAACAGGTTCCATTATAGATAATACCACCAACAGGCGTGAGGTGAGTTCGTATTTCAATTTAGTGGCCAATAAAAGGTTTTTAAAAGATTTTGGTGCCAGATTTTTATTGGGTAACGAGATTAATTATAGAAGAACAGATCAATTGCAGGTAACTGGTAATGGCATACAGGCAGCGCATAACTACAATATCTCCAATACCCTAACTTATGTTCCGCTTCAAACCATAAGAGAACAAAGTTTGGTAGGGGTATATGCCGATATTAGTTTAGATTATAAATCCTTTGCATACCTTTCATTTACAGGTCGTAGAGATGTTTCTTCAACTTTTGCTCCTGATAAAAGAAGTTATTTTTACCCTAAAGTAGATGCCAGTTTTATTGCTACAGAGGCTTTTCCGGAGTTAAAACAAAACGATATTTTAACCTACCTGAAAATCAGGGCTAACTATGCAAAAGTAGGTAGAGAAGCACCAATTTATAGTACCGGCACTTATTTTAGTACTGCGGGTCCTTCTGATGGTTTCGGGCCAAATCTTATTTTTCCATTTAATGGAGTAAATGGTCAAACTTTTTCAAATGCAGCAGGCAATATTAATATCAAGCCCGAATTTACAGCTTCAAGAGAAGTTGGTTTAGAGGCTAAACTTTTAAAAGACAGGTTAAGTATTGATGTTGCGTACTATAGCACTAAAAGCACCGACATTATATTTTCTGTGCCTAGTGCACCTTCTTCAGGTTATACCAGCACCCTGTTAAATGCCGGAACATTAAAAGCTCACGGTATTGAGTTGTTGATTAGTGGAACACCAATAAAATCTACAAACTTTAACTGGGATTTATCTGTAAACTTTACCAAAGGCAGAAATGAAGTAGTAGAACTGGCACCGGGTGTACCCTTTATTGGCAACGGTGGCTTTACCAATCCGCAGGGACGGATTGTTACCGGATATCAGTATGGAACACTATTCGGTCAGGTATTTAAAAAACTTAACGGTAAGGATGTGGTTGATGCGAATGGCAGGTTAAGTTCTGGTCAGATCAACACTGCAGAATTACAACCCATTGGCGATCCAAACCCAAAATGGACGGGCGGTGTAAATACCACCTTCTCTTATAAAGGCTTATCATTAAGTCTATTTGCAGATATACGTTACGGGGGCGATATTTATTCGAGAACAATTACCGATTTAAGAAGATATGGTGTGGCTGCAGAAACAGGCAACAGAGATCGTTTATATATGCACAACGCAGTATATGCCGATGGTACGCCAAACAATACCTTAATTACAGCCGAACAATATTATAGCGATTTGTATTCTTCTGCAGCCCAGGAATACGCTGTTTTTGACGGTTCCTGGATCAGGTTACGGGAGGCCACAATCTCTTATCGTATCCCGGGCAAATTATTAAACAAATTAAGCTTTATAAAAGGAATTAATGTTGGTTTAACCGGAAGAAACCTTTTGATGTATGCGCCCAATTTCCCTCACTTAGATCCCGAGAATAACCTTTTAGGTGTGGGGAACGGACAGGGGATTGAGTATAATGGCCAACCTCAAACAAGAACCTATGGTGGATTTTTAAAATTATCATTTTAGCATTAGGAGAGTTTAAATATGAAAATTAATATAAAGAAAGTAGCTTTTGGATTGGCATTAGCCATAACAGGACTGAGCTCGTGCAAGAAATTTGTAGACATTAATGATGATCCTACACGATTAAAAGATCCCGATGCAAGTTTGGTTTTACCTGCTGCACAAGGTAATCTTGGCTTTACAATGGGTTCTGATATACACCGTTTTACAGCTTTATGGGTGCAGCAGTTTGCTGCACAGGGTGGTGGTGCAGCCCAGCCTACGCAATATGATAAATATGCCATAGGTGAAGGTGATATTAATAATACCTGGGCAGCAACTTTTGCAGGTACCCTGACCGATTTACAGAAAGTGATCGAAAAAACTAAAGCAACAAGCCCCAAATATGCAGGTGTTGCAGAATTGGTAAAAGCGTATGTTTATCAGACCCATGTTGATGCATTTGGAGATTTGCCTTATACAGAAGCTATAGGCTATGAAGCGAATTTAAAACCTAAGTTTGATGGATCTTCTGCCATATATGACAATGTGTTTAATTTAATTGATGAGGGTATTGCAGATATCAAAAAAGCATCTTTATTGGCCCCTGCAACTGATGACCTGTTTTATGGAGGCGATATGGATAAATGGGAACGTTTTGGAAATGCTTTAAAATTGAGAATGTATATCCACTACTTTTCTACCAACGGAACTGCTGCAGATGCAACGAGAGCTAAAACGGGTATAACCACTATATTAGCTGGCAATAAACTGTTACGGGCGAATACCGACAATTTTCAAATGCGGTTTTTAACTTCTGCCAATCAAACCAACCCTATTCACCAATTTGAAGGATCAAGACCGAACCAGTTTTTTCCAAGTAAAACTTTGGTAGACATCATGAATGCCAAGAGCGATAGCAGGAGAAATTCATTTTTTACATTACAGGCGGGTTCATATATTGGTGCTACTAATGGAAATGGCGATATAGTGGTAAGTACTTCCTTTTCGCGCATGAGCACTTACCTTAGAGGAAAGCTTTCAGCAGGTGCATATTCTGGCGAAGCACCAATAAGAATGTTAACATTTGCTGAGCAAAATCAGATTTTAGCTGAATATTTCGCCAGAACAAACGGTGGAAATGATTTAACCACGGCAGATACTTATTATAAAGCAGGCATAAACGCTTCATTTGCAAGTGCAATTGAGTTTTCAGATGTAACAGAAGCTGGGGCTGTAACCGCCGGTTTAGCTACTTATCTGGCTTCAGCAAATGGAACGCTGCTAACTGGTAATGCGCTGCAAAAAATCATCGAAGAAAAATTTGTGGCTAACTTTGGGGTTGCTATAGAGCCATGGACGGACTGGAGAAGAACAGGATTTCCTGTATTATCGCCGGTATCTCCTTCAACAGCCATTCCTCGCATATTACCATATTCATTTAACGAAAGAAGCTACAATCCTAACACACCAGCCCGACCTTCAGTATTTGTAAAATCTGTATTCTGGGATAAATAATTATAACTATGAAAAGAATTTTAATCATATTATTTGCATCAATTTTAGGCCTGGCCTCATGCAAAAAAGATCCAAAGCAACCTGAAACACTTGATACAGTTGCAACCATTACTTTTGATGGTAACTTAAATACGGTATCAGGCACCTACTCAAGCTATGCCACAGCTACTCCTACTACAAAAGGAACAGGAACTGTAAATATTGTAATTACCTATAGTGGAGATGTAAAAACACTTTCATTTACCACGCCAACAGGTACGGTAATCAACAATCTGGGCACCGCAACAGTAAGCGGAGGCAGTTATACCTTTACCAAATTGGTAAAAGATTTACGTGGCGCGGCTGATGCGCCGCTCCCAACCTCTGGTACAAGCGGCGCAGTTATTTTAACGGTTACGGCCACACTCGGCAATGGCCAGACGGTGAAACGCTTTTTTACCATTAACATTACCGGATAATTTGCTAAAACAAAGGCCTGGAAATTTTCCGGGCCTTTATTTCTTAATTGAAAGAATAGTTAAGCTATTTCTTATCCACACTATATTTTCCCGGGCCGATAAAAATCAAGCCGAAAAATACAATGCCTAATTCTATTGCATGGCTGGCACCGCCTAATCCATCTCCCTTGCCAAAATGCACTAAAGCGGCAATAATCATGGTAAAGATTAATAAAATTAAGGCCGGTCTAAAAAACAAGCCTACAATTAGAAGAAAACCACCAAAGGTTTCAGTCGCTGCGGCCATAAAGCCCCAAAATATCGGCAAAAAATCTATGCCGATTACTTTCATACTTCCGCCTAAGTTTGTCCAGCCGTTTGGCCCGCCGGCAAGTTTTGGAAATCCGTGGATAATGAACATTACTCCTATGCCCAATCGCAAAAGTAACAATCCGGTATTGCGGTATTTTCCTAAATTATCTAAAATCGCCATCTTATAAATATTTAAATTGAACGTTATTGGTTTCTACATGTAATGCTACTTCGGCGCCCAAAGCCATACATAGGTTGTTTTCAATATGCCCTGTAGGGAAATTAAAACAAACCGGGTAGTCGTATTCCTTAACAATCTCCCAGATTACCTCATCGGCTGTTTGCCCGAATGAAATTTTTTCTTCTGCTATCTCATTAAAAGCACCAACAATTAAGCCTTTTAAATGCTTGAGTTTGCCAGCCCTTTTCAGCATCCGTAACATCCGATCGATGCTGTATTCATGTTCGCCAACATCTTCCAGAAATAAAATTTTATCTGTAAAATCCATTTCCGAAACCGAACCCTGCATCATGGCCAGTAAAGTAAGGTTACCGCCAATTAAAATGCCATTGGTTTCTCCAACCCTATTTTTAAACGTGCTCTGGTAATTATACTCCTGTTTTTCGCCAAATAAAGCCTTTTGTAAAGATATTAAAGCTTCAGCTGTTGATTCATCGAAAGTGTAAGGCATTTGTGCATGGAGGCACTGCGTATGGCTTTGTGCAATCAGGTGCGATAGAAGCACCGTAATATCGCTGAAACCTACAAACCATTTCGGGTTTTTGTTAAATTCGGTAAAATCAAGGTTATCAATGATACGGATGGCGCCATAACCTCCGCGACCAGAAATAATGGCTTTTATTGATGGATCATCTAAAAAGCGCTGAATGTCTTTTGTCCTTAAATGGTCGCTTCCGGCAAACTGGTGGTGACTGGCATACACACTATCGCCTATAATAACCGCTAAACCCCAGCTTTTTAATATTTCAATGGCATGGTCTATCGGTTTGGGTAATTTTTTTGCCGGACATACGAGGGCAATTTTATCTCCTTTTTTTAAATACGGGGGCTGCTTAATCATCTTCAAAACACTTATCTTTGCCAAATTAATAAAAATTGTTTTGGATAATAGTAAAATAAAAAGATATACCGTAACTGCGGCCCTTCCATATACCAATGGACCGGTTCATATTGGGCACCTTGCTGGTGTTTACATCCCTGCAGATATTTATGCCCGTTACTTAAGATCGAATAAACGTGATGTGAAATTCATCTGCGGATCTGACGAAAACGGCGTTCCGATTACTTTAAAGGCCAAAAGAGAGGGAATTACCCCTCAGGAAGTGGTAGATAAATACCACAAAATTATTGGCGATTCTTTTAAAGAATTCGGGGTTTCTTTTGATATTTACCACCGTACTTCTTCGCAAACCCATCACCAGACAGCAGCCGATTTCTTCGAAACGCTCTATGATAAAGGTGTTTTTACAGAAGAAATTACCGAACAATATTACGATGCTACGGCGAAACAATTTTTGGCCGATCGTTACATCACCGGTACCTGCCCGAAATGTGGCAACGAAAATGCTTATGGCGATCAGTGCGAAAACTGTGGCTCTACGCTTAATGCGACCGATTTAATTAATCCAAAATCTACCCTGTCTGGCGATAAACCGATTCTGAAAGAAACCAAAAACTGGTTTTTACCGCTCGATAAATACGAAGACCGTTTAAGAGCCTATATCGAAAGCCACAAAGAATGGCGCCCTAATGTTTACGGCCAATGCCAAAGCTGGTTAAATGCCGGTTTACAACCAAGGGCAATGACCAGAGATTTAGATTGGGGAGTACGCGTTCCCCTTCGCGATGCTGAAGGAAAAGTACTTTACGTATGGTTTGATGCGCCGATTGGTTATATTTCCGCCACGAAAGAACTTTGTAACTACGCAAAACTGGATGTCTGGAACCCGAAAGCGGAAGAATATTATATCAGCAGTTACGAAAGTGATAAATGTGGCTGGGAAGAATATTGGAAAAGCGACGAAACCAAATTAGTCCACTTTATTGGTAAAGATAACATCGTTTTCCACTGCATTATTTTCCCTGCAATGTTAATGGCGCATGGCGAATATACTTTGGCCGATAACGTGCCTGCTAACGAGTTTTTAAATCTCGAAGGACAAAAAATATCCACTTCTAAAAACTGGGCAGTTTGGCTGAACGAATATTTAACGGAATTTGAAGGTAAACAAGATGTTTTACGTTACGTATTAACTGCAACTGCGCCTGAAACGAAGGATAATGATTTTACATGGAAGGATTTTCAGGCAAGGAACAATAATGAATTGGTTGCTATCCTGGGCAATTTTGTAAACCGTGTAGTGGTACTTACCCATAAATATTTTGGCGGTTCGGTTCCTACCTGTATGGAAATTACCGATGTAGATCAGGCTGTTATTGATGAACTGGCTGGCTATCCTGCAAAAATTTCTGCCTCTATTGAGAACTACCGTTTTAGAGAAGCCTTATCAGAAGTAATGAATGTGGCGCGTTTGGGTAATAAGTACCTGGCAGAAACAGAACCATGGAAACTGATTAAAACCGACGAGGACCGGGTAAGAACGATATTGCATATTGCACTTCAAATTGCTGGCAATATTCAGATCCTGATTGAGCCTTTCTTGCCATTTACAGCAGAAAAATTAATGAAAATGCTTAAAAATGGCGGACATGATTGGGAAAATGCAGGTACAATCAACCTGTTAAAACGCGGTCATGAAATTGGCGAAGCTGTTCTTCTGTTCGAAAAAATAGAAGATGCTGAAATTGATTTCCAGATTGAGAAATTAAACCAGAGCAAAGCCAGCAATGCTGCCAGTACAGCGATTGCTGTTCCTGCAAAAGAAAACATCCAGTTTGATGATTTCTCGGCCATGGATATCCGTGTAGCCACCATTATTGCTGCAGAAAAGGTAGAGAAAACCAAAAAACTATTAAAACTGACTGTAAATACTGGTATTGATGAAAGAACAGTCGTTTCTGGTATCGCCGAATATTATAAACCTGAAGATATTGTTGGTAAACAAGTAAGTATGATTGTAAACCTGGCTCCACGCGAAATTAAAGGGATATTATCACAGGGAATGATCCTGATGGCAGAAAATGCTGAAGGAAAACTTACTTTTGTGGCTCCTGCAGAGAAGTTTCAGGAAGGTAGCGTAATCCGGTAATATCACAGATAATAATAAAAAAAGCCATCTGATCTACTGATCAAATGGCTTTTTGCTTAAATATTAAAGTGGATTAAGGATTCATCCGGTTAAAATATTCGCATATAGAATCATTATTCGCTTTTGCCCTGTCTTCACTCGTGCCAAAGGTTAATTCGGTTTTTCCTTCTTTCATCTGTTCAAATACTGATGTTACAAAGTCACTCACTGCGGGGTGTGCATCATGGATTCCTTTTCCACCCAAATCAGTATTCAAAGCCGGCGGAATCATCTCAATTACCTCTATCTTCGAATCTTTCAGGCTGTGGCGTAATGAAAGCGTAAAAGAACGCATAAAGGCTTTCGTTCCACAATAAACAGGTACCTGAGAAAACGGCACAAATGCCAAACCTGAGGTAACATTAATAATCGTATCTAAAGAATCCAGCTCGGTGAAAAGTTTTGTTAAATGAATCGGCGCCAAAACGTTGGTGGTGATTTCATCATTTGCTTTTTCATAGAAATCATCATCACCAATTTTCATCCAGTTTTGGATACCGGCATTATTTACCAATACATTTAAATCGCTATGGTTTTCGGCAATCCATTTGTATAATTCAATTCTATCTGTTTCGTTTGATAGATCGCAAGCTTTAGTAATTACCGATGGTAGTTTTTCTTTTGCCTCGTGTAAAGCCGATTCACGTCGGCCACAGATAATTACCGTATTGTTTTCTTTTATAAATCTTTCGGTCAGCCCGAAGCCTATGCCACTTGCGCCGCCTGTAATCAGGATTTTATTATTTGCTAATTTCATGTTCTAATAAATTGATTGGTCAAAGATGAAGCTATTAAAAAGATTTATTATGGTGAGTAGTACAGTTTTTTCATAGTCCTTTAAAAGATGAGTTCATTAAATAAATCAGATTTTAGTCCCCAGGTAATAAACCATTAATGCATGATAAAATGAATTCTCTTGAGAGAAAACTTTTGTTATATTTGCGCAATCAAAATAAAATGGTCCCGTAGTTCAACGGATACCCGCCTGAACGACTTAGTCGGGCAGGGAATAGAAGTTTTCTAAACTTTAGCAATGAGTTACTTTGCCTATGTAATTAAAAGTTTGCATTTTGATTATTTTTACAAAGGACATTGTGAAGATTTAGATAAACGATTAAAAGAACACAACGCTGGTAAGACGAAGTCAAATAAGGCTTACCTCCCCTTCATAATTTTTTATTATGAAGAATTCCCAACAAGGGATGAAGCAATTAAAAGAGAAAAATATTTTAAATCTGCTTCAGGAAGGCGATATTTGAAAAATAAAATGGTCCCGTAGTTCAACGGATAGAATAGAAGTTTCCTAAACTTTAGATATGAGTTCGATTCTCGTCGGGACCACACTTATTAGTTGCAACCAATTGATTTATAGTAAATTAATATTGGTTGCGACTATTTTGCTTACAGATTTACCTACACTTTTATATAATTATTTTGCAGGTTGTATTTTGCTATGACTTGTGTATTGATACCTATCCTAAATTTTATTGCGTATCTGTCGATAAATAAAATAATAATTCTAGAGCAAATTTCTCAAAGTTATGCCCTTTGCGGTAATAATGTCAAGAAAGTCTGCGTTTGTATCTTGAATGTTCAAAGCATGTTTTATTTTATCATAGCCTCTTTTTAATTTAAACTTTTTATTTAAATCCTCGATGGAATCGTCAGATACTTTCTTCCTTTTCAAAAACATACATTCTGGATCAGACAACTGCCAGGTACCGTCAAGCAATTTAAATGCTTTCAAATATTCGAGTAACTGGATTTTATACTTAAAAGTTTCTCCAGCCGAATCGACTTCAGTCAAAACAATATATTCATTTGGATCTTCCTTTATGGAGACTAATATTTTAGCTTCAAGCTTTCTTAGTTTTATTAATGTTCCTTTTAGCTCAATCAATTCTAATTTATAGATAGGGGCATCTAAATTATCATGCGATAAAGGATTTAGAAGAATATCCTTATATTCTTTCAGTTTTTTAAATTCATTGAAATCACCTCCATATTCCTGATAAACCTTTTTAAAATTATCCATTAACGTATCTAGTTGCAGAGCTTTAGTGCCTTCTTCATCAGTAGTTTTAATGGTTTTATGATATGGAAGTAATTGCTTTAAAAGCCTCTCTGCTTCTTTTCTTAAGTAGTTCGCACATGCAGGATAATCGAATTCTCGCAAGTATTTTTCGGCCCTCTCTAGGTAATCACTATTATTTGGGATAAAGGGGATTGGTATTTTTTCATTATTTTCATCTTGATACATTTCCCTTATTGCCCATTCGGCTAAAAGGCCTTCATAATCTAATCTTTTTTTAATCAAGTTAAAAAAACTCCGATCGTGCGTCAATA
The DNA here is from genome assembly GCF_039538295.1 of Pedobacter jeongneungensis. Lineage (NCBI taxonomy): Bacteria > Pseudomonadati > Bacteroidota > Sphingobacteriia > Sphingobacteriales > Sphingobacteriaceae > Pedobacter > Pedobacter jeongneungensis. The sequence goes on from NZ_BAABBY010000005.1 coordinate 166,439, forward strand.
TTATTATTTGATAATTTTTAAACTGATTTAATACTAGCTCTAAAACCATATCTCGATTGCTCATATCGAGACTAATAAGTAAATCATCTAAAACTAATAGTTTTGTTGCATCCCTAATGTATTTCAAATCCAAAACAGCGAACCGGATGGCGAGAGCTATTGTTGTTAGCCTTGCTTCATTAAGAAAAGAATGTGGTCTATTAATGCCTTTATTCGCATCATCTAAAGAATCATGTAGGTACTGTACAGACAAGAGAATTTTCGGTCTTATTACTGAATGATTTCGTTTAGTTGTGCTGTTTGGTAAGAATGCATCATAAGATGTGTTACAATATTTAAATTCGACTTTTAATTTTTGCTTAAATTTATTTTGAAGATAGTCATTTGCACTCTCTACTATTCTATTTAAAAAGGTATCGAATTCAATATTAAATCTGTTAACCGAATCTTGAAATTCGACATATGCTCGCTCATGCATTTTTGGTCGTGGATTCAGTCCATTAGCGATATGTTGCCACCAATCATTTGCATTTCTGTTACCTGCAATAAATTCAGAATCGAAGTTAACATAAGTCAGTATTTCTGCTTCAAAAATTGAAAATAAATCAACTTTATCTCTATTACTAAAATCGTATACTTTAGACAACAACCTGTAATTAATGAAGTCACTACTTTGAGCAACCGTTTTTAAAAAATTATCACTTTTCGTATTAACTGTAGCTAATGAAATTTTCTTCGTTATACTTGACTCATGTTCATCCTCAAATTCGACAACGATTGAACTGTTTGTGCCTGGAAGCATAAAGCGATTGACGAGATTTTGCTCGTTTTCCGGATCGAAATATTTTTTTATTTCCTCATCCGGCTTGTATACGCTTTGAAGGAAAGTGTATAGCGCCCAATAGATTGAACTTTTACCACTTCCATTCTCTCCATAAATGAGTATATTTTTTTGACAGAATTCGATATTATTTTCTCCGAAAAAAAACTTGAAGTTGTTTAGATGTAATTTTTTTATCTTTTGCATTGAGAGGCGTTTATCGAATTATGAAAGTGTTTTAAAAGGCATAATTAATGATGCTAGTCTTATGTCCATAAGCTTGAGGTTATTTCGAACCTCATTATCCTTATTTCTTAATAGTTGATATGTTTGATGAACTATATTGACAGAGCCTGTTATGTCTTCCGTATCTATAGGATAAAAGATATTAGATACATTGTCTAGAATAACTATATTTTCCTCTTTGAATTCGCCTGGGAAATATAGTTCATAGACTAGCGCGTCTAAAATATCCATTACCTCTTGAAAAATATGATGATTCGGTACATATTCGTTTATTTTAACATCATATAGCTCGTTTATAAATAAAAGGTACTCAACTAACAAACTGATAGTGTATTTGACAGACTCTGAGACTTTTTTAATAGGAATTTGTCTTAATTGTTCTGGTTTGATATTTACATCAAAAAAATAAAATGAAAACCATCTGTTAATTAATTTAGAGTTAATTATTCCTAAAATATATTTCAGTTCAGTTTTGACATCTTTAACATGTTTTTTGCATAAAATATTAGATAATCCATCACTACTAATAAAACGGTTTTCATCATATGTTGCTACCAACCTGTCCTTTAGTTTCGGATTTCTGATTCTTTGAATTAACAAATGGGGCTCTGTATATATACGTTCCGGCCTTGATCGATGGAGCCAGTTCCCGAACAAAATGTACTCTCCAGCCCATTTAACTTGATACTTGCCTATATCGCCCCCATTAAGCATCGGCCTATGGTTCTCATCAATTTTGATAAAAGAATTGTATGGTCTATCTTCACTCTTAGCACCATAGGCTGACATACCTCTAAATATGTCTACTATATCTGCAAGAGGGTAGGAATTTTCTTCAATCAGCCCGATATCTAACGGTTTTGACTTTAGCGATATTATTGAATCTGTCGGAGTTGATATTATAGTGCCCTTTCTGGAATATTTTAAATCCTTGCCAATTACATCGAAAGAAAATTTATCATCTAATTTTCTTGAAATACCGTATATATTTGTATCTACAGTAGCTTCATCGAATACGTCGTACAGCGTTTCAGAGCAAAATTCCAAAGAAAATTTTTCAGAAATTATTACTCTTATCCTTTTGAAATAACTAAGATTAATCCACGTATTAGGTGTTATAAAACATAGCAAGCCGTCATTAGAAAGTAGCTCTAAGCTTCTTTCTATAAAAAACTTGTAAATTTCAAAGGGGCCCTGTGTTGAAGAATAATTATCCTTGAAATAACGTTTTTCATTTTCATGTATTAAGGAACCATAAGGTGGATTCCCTATAATCAGATCAAAGCCACTGAATCCACCATCTAGACCTAATGTTTCTGGAAACTCAATACGCCATTCAAATGCATTTTGATAAATAATATTCTGTCTAGCTTTTTCAATTTTGTCTCTTAATTTTATAATTTCATCAGCAAGTTTCTTTTTGCCAGAATTACGCTTTTCATCTAAATTTTCAGAAAAGAGTTGAGTGCTGTCATATTTTATATAAAAATCTCTTTCTTTTTTGTCTAGAGACGCGACATTTTTATCTGTCTTTGAAATAGTGATTCTAAAATTATTTTTGATATTATTTATTTCATTCTCTATTTCCTTTTTCTTATTTTTATCACTAGTATTTTGATACTCCTTTACAGATTCATAATATTTTTTTATCGCAATTTCCTTATTTTTTAAACTTGAATCTAAAGGCAGTTTGTTTATAAGGGAATTTCCCACTTTAATATTAATATCAATATTAGGTAGGGTTTCTAATACTTCAATTTCGCCTGATTCTAAATCGGCATGATAGTATGAATGCTTTAATAGTTCTATCCATAGCCTAAGACGACAAATTTTCACCGAATTTGGATTAATATCTACACCAAATAGACAATTTTCGATTAATGTTTGCTTTTCATTAAAAATAGCAACCTGTAATTTTTGAATCGAATCTATAGTTCTATTATGTGTATTTAAAATATAATTAAAGTTTTTTTCATCTATTTCATCTACAATGTTCAACTCGTCATCACTATTACTTATAACATAACCTCTGATTATGCTACCATCTAAATAACATAAAATACCTAGCTCAAATTTGATAACAATCAATTCATTTAATGCTGAAACTAAAAAGTGGCCCGAGCCGACTGCTGGGTCACAAATTCTAACCTGATTTATGAGCTCATTAGCAAATTGCCTAACTTCTCGATTTGTGAAATCCAATTTTTGCTTCAAATCTTCAAAATCTGCAGCTTTAATACCTTTGTTTTTAAAAGTTATAGATCCATTAAATTTATTTACAACTACTCTTCGGAGAGACTCTCTACACATGAATGTTGTTATTCTCCCTGGGGTAAAAAATGAACCCTCTTTGTACCCGTTAATTTTTTCAAAGATTAATCCTAATACAGAAGCGTTTATTAGTGATTTCTTCTCTTCTTGAATTACATCATTTGTATTACTACTGAAATTGAATGAACCAAGGAATTTAAAAATATACTCCAATGGATCCAGACTGCCTTTGAGTCTTTTACCCCCACTCTCGAGGACAGTTGAAGAAAAAATCTTCAGCTTGACATTTGGATTAAGGTTATTGAGAGTAAGAATTCTTTTTTCGAGTTCTGTTGGTTCAAACAAAGAACTATTTAAATACGGAACACTATTAAATTTTGGCCGTACCTGTTCCGTCCTCGTTTCGAGTGGGCGAGCTAGTACTTCAAAAAAAAGGTCGTTTAAATCAGTGTAATTTTTTAGATAAGAACTATTTAAAAAATTATAACTTTTGCTATCACGGTGATATTTAATTAATTGTGATTCCAAAAGCTTTAAAAACAAAATTCTATTTACCCAAGTAATGACTAACTCAAGCGATATGTTAAATAGTTGTTCTGGGTATGTTTTCCCATATATCTGAATTTCATCTAAATCACCAATTTTATTTACGGCATCAATTTTATTGATAGTGTTTTCAATAAACGATCCTGGATCCCTTTCTCCAATAGGCTTTCTATTTATCACTTTCTTCCCAGCGGAAATCTCCTCTAATCCTATTATATGGAGAAGTTCATGATAAAAATCATTATCTAACGCATTACTTTCATTAGAGACAGGAAGCTTTAAGAGATGACCTGGAGAAAGAATTTTATAAGGGACAATTAAGGCGTCATCGTAATCGTTGTTTTCAAGATGTCTTTTCTTTATATCCGCAATCGTGAAATAGGTAACATTCAAGACCAAATCGTTTTGTGAGTTTAAAATCTTAAATAACTCCTCATAAAAAAAAGGATTTAACTTGCCGTCACTCAGCTTAAGTTCAAAAAGACGTTTTATTTGTGAATTACTATAAATTTTTTTATCAAATTCATTAGCATCAAAAATATACCACTCTTCGACGTTTGAAATTATAAGGTGTTTCAACTCCGTATTTTTATTTTCAAGTCTTTCCCTAAAATAATATAGTATTAACTCATGAAGTGCTTTAACATTAGGCTTTTTGAATGTTATCATCTCGCTAACATTCTTAGGGCTTTTAATTTCTAAAATTACTCCAACAGGGTGTGACGGTAGTTTGCCTAGATGAATTACTAAGTCATTTTTTGCAATGGGATTAATTTGGTTTGATTCCTTATACCATGTATCTTTCAAGAAATCACCAAGCAAATATTTTAAATGATCTTCATCGAATTTCTTATCAACTTTTTCAAACAAGCTTTTCAAATTCTTCTTATAAGAATCGATCTCCTGCCTATCAACAGGAACTTTTCGATACGAAGTATTTAAAGATTTGAAAGGTGAGATTTTATTTAGCTGCATAGGTGATTAAAGAAGTAATGGTAATTTCTCAATGAAATTAGTATTAAATATAAGTAACTTTCCGAACTGACAGAATCAGCTTATTGTTTGTAAATAGCACTAGGTTAATTGAACCCAGAAATGATGTAAGGTTAAATTAGATTTATCGTCTCTAGTATGGAATGATTCTAACCGATTATTCGAGCCGTTCACCAACTGAAGGTGTTCACTTTTTTCCCACCCAGCGTCACCAATCCAGCCATTAATTTTTGTTAACCAGAACTTGTAATCATCGGCCTTAATAAACCCTATTAGTCCATTAACTGATAAGGGTTCATTCCGATTATTTAAGCCATGCTTACCCTCCTTAAACCTCTGTATACCTGCGCCTTTTCCGAAAACATATTCATGTTCAAGTCTTTTTTCTTTTGGTCCTGAATTTGGAGTTGGCAATAACTTAGCTTCAATTGTGAAAATTAAGCTACTCCCATAATAAACACCGATATCAATTACACTTGTTCCCAACTGTGAGTTTTCTCTTGCAAAATAAAATTTCGAGCTACAATTGTTAGTCATGAAAACACAAAAAGATAATGAGTGTTGATTTTCATTCTTTTTTAATTCCAGAATATTAATAAACTCTTCTGACCCAGTGAAGGATTTTAATTCTGACTCTATATAGATTACTAATTCATCAATTATATTATTTGGCTCTAGCAGCTTAAACCCTATGAAATTTTCCATAATTTAGAAACCAGCTTTTTTGAAATCCATAAATGTGTCATCAACATCTTTTAAAGCAATTGAATCCAGCCAGTACCTTTGGGCAATAGGTTTAACGAATATGATGCAATCATATCCATCTACATGCTGATAAATTCTTAAAATCCGCTTATTGATTAGTCCAGAATTTGTTATATTATCATTTACTAGAACTTCTAAATCTTTGGGGTCTCCATTTAAAGCTGCATTATTGAACCCTCCATCTGGTCCAAAACCAAATTGTAAATAGACAAACTGATTTGTCGATTTTTGGCAACCTACTTGCCAGGAATTACCATTTTTCTTATAAAGTTTATTAAGTGATGCGCAAAAAACTTTACCAAAGCTAGTTAATTGGTTATCAGAAACTGGTGAAACAAAGATATTTCCTGCGCTTCTAGAACTAATTGCCTTGCCCAAATGCACATAATACTTTAATATATCTTCCTGTATTAATTTTTCTTCAATAGAGAGGTCTAAGTCTTCTATTTGCTGTGGATAGGGTAGTGAATCAAAATCTTCCTTAATAAATGCAGTTTCTTTATGTATTAAAAGCTTTGAACTAGTAAGCAACATGTAAAGTCGATTTATCTTTGAAATATCATCATTAACATAAAGTCGGTTATAAATATCATTAAGTTTATCGAACTCATTTAAAGGAGCATGAATACCAATGAAACTAATATTAAAAGTTTGATAAGCATTAAACAACTGCATTGGAATCTTTTTCTTTCCAAGGATCTCGGCTACTACTAAAACAGGCGGACTAAAAAGTAACTCATTTCTAGGTGCTTCGAATTTTTTTTCAGCTTCTATAGTTGTTGTAAAACAATTTTGGCTTTCATCAAATTTTATTTTAGTGCTTATTGATGGCTTTTGGTGTAGGTGTAAGGCGAATGATTTAGTGTTTTCATTACCTCCGATTTTATACCCGGAACTATATAACCATTCCTCATTTTGTCTTTTAAGATCTTCAAAATGATTCTTAAGGGTTGGCAATAAACTCAACTTATAAATTAGATGAAACAATCTTCCTCCACCAAGTAAATTTGTTTTCCAAATAAATGATTTGGAAGGATCTAGTGCCCAATCTAACTTGACTTGCTGTTGATCATAATAATCTATCTCAAATCTAATTTTCTTCTCCGCTTCAGTAGTTCTTTTAACAATTACATGTTGTATAGGTGCGTCTATTGGCTTGACGTTATTTATTATTAATGCAGCAACAGGTGTTCTACCGATTTTCTTTTTATCATCATAATTACTATTGCTCTTTTTGGTAAATAATACCTCTCTCAAATGGGTAAAGTCATAAATTTTTTCAACAGTAAAATTTGAAAAAAGACTGTGCCTATAACTATGAGCTGCTTTATTATACAACAGAACATTGGAAGGGATTATTAAACAAATTTTCTTCCCAAAAAGGCAAGATCCTTCTAAAAAATGAAGAGCGAAGTTATTGTTAGGGATTTTTTTATTAAAAAAATCAAGTTTCTTTATAACTGAGGGAGCTAGTACATCTTCTTTGTTTTTTCCAGTCTCAATATTAAATGGGGGATTTCCAATTATCAAGTCAAAAGAAAGCTTTTGTTCTTTTGCTGTTAAAGCCCACTCAAAAAAATTGTCATTTTGAATGTTTTTTTGACTAAGATCCTTAAATCTAAGATTGTTCCAAATCTCTTGAGGAGTGAGTTTGTCTAATAAAGCAGTCGTTAGGCCAAATATTGTTACTAATGTTGCGGTTTTTTTAACGTCAATTCCAAAAATATTCTCTTCGAGAATACGTTGAGCAACTTTAGAACTTGGGTATACAATCTCGTCTTTGGTACTATTAGTAATAGCCCACCATTGTAATAATCGCTTATATGCTGCAACTAAAAATACCCCTGATCCACACGTTGGATCCAAAATTTTGAAATTCCCATCGTTAAATAGATGAGGTTTATCCAAAGGCATCACCTCATCTATTAATAGATTTACGAGGTGTATTGGGGTATAAACCACTCCTTTTTCACTATCACCGTTTTGTCTTATTGCTTCAGCCTGAATAAAATTTTCGTAAATGGCACTAATGATCTCTGTTGGTAGATGTTTAAAGCTATACTGTTCCCAAAAAAATAATTGTCCAGACTTAATATCTATGTTAGCACGTAAGAAATGCGCTAACAAACTGAGATCGGACGATGAAATGAGATTTTTTTCTAAACTATCAAATTTATCAAAAATACGGCCATTAAATTCATTAGCTAAATCATTTAAAATGTCTATGACTAGTTTATTATCGACTGCTTCAGCAAAATTATTAATTTTGTATTTCTTATAAAGTAATCTTAGAGTATGCTTGCCCTGATCATCTTTTATCTCCTCTAAAAATTTAACAAGAATGCACGTAACTAATAATTTGTCTATTGTTTCAGGTAATAGGTTGAGAGATCCGTCTGCTAATAAAAGTTTTCTAACGGTCATTAAATAGTCCAATAGAAAAATATATGGACTATTTCTCTCGTCAATTTTTTCTTCAAACTGTGGTTGATCCCAAAAAGTACCGCTACCAAATAATTTAGCAGAAAAAAGTTCCTCCTGAATTCCATTAATTGCTCTACTAGATGCAAGCACTAAACTTTCGATACTTAGATTATTTTCATTGTTAGATTCAGCAGGTTTTCTGGCGTTGATGATATCTATGCGAGTCTCGCCCTTTATTACATAAACTTCATTTTTTCCAGCACTCCATATCGCCGCATGCAACTTTATATGCTCTGCACTATCAAAAAAAACATCATTTTTTACGAGTACACAAACTGACGGCTCGGATTTATAAGAAATTTTCTCTGTTTCTACATAGTATCTACGAAAAAGTACCGCATCTATACCTAGCTTCTTAGCTTCGTTAATATAAAGGATTTCATAATTATTTTCAAGACTAACAGGATTGGCGCAAAAAACAAGCCCATTTTTTTCAGTAAAATCTAAAACGTTAGCTTCCATTTGTATTTTTTTGCGAAATAATTTAGTTTGCAAAACTAATAATGATATTGACTAATTCATGTTTCTATTTACATGATTAGAACTATTTTGCCACTTAAATCCTAAATTTATCTTTTTAATTACGCTATAATATAATTAATATAGAAGTAATGCAGTTTACCGCCCTTTCAGAAGCTCTACTTTTTCCTTTTCACTTGCTAGTAACTTTTCATATAATTTCTTGTTTTCTTCATATAATTCAATGACTTTTTCTAAGGGATTGAATGTTACCTGATAACCAATATTTGCACCAGTATTATTTGAGTTCTCATAATTATTCTGAATATTGTAGATCATTTTTTCTTCATCGAAATTGCGTATCGAGTCGGCTGGCAACCCTAATACCAAGGCAATCTTTTCCAACGTAGAATCTTCAATAACCTCACTTTGTTCGAGTTTACTAACAGTCTGTTGACTAACTCCCAATTCCATAGCCAATACCTCCTGTTTCATGCCTCTTAATTCACGGATTTTAGAGATTTTACGGCCTAAATGCATACGTGTGTTTTTTTCTGAGGTTTCCATATCCCAAATATATCTTTTTTTTTGATGGTAAAAAACAAGGAATGAGCTGTATTTTACGCCGGTAATCGGTTCAGTACGCCCGATACACTTTCGAATTTAGGGTTCACTTAAATCCCAGATTATGAATGTAGAAACTATCAACCAAAGCAAAATTAGTCCGGATAGGCTAATATCTTTCACAGAGACATTGGTTTACAAGTTTGAGCCAATGCAGATCTATCTGTTTTCAAAAATAGTAAACACAAATATTGAAGACGGATGTTTCACACCACAGGTCAATAAAGAAAAGGTCCATTATTTTTTGATGATGATCATGGAAAGCCCAACCCGGAATGAACACGAGGCTCAGGACTTTTGCAGATCTAAGTTCGGTTATGGGAAAATAACAATTCTTTCACATAGCCTAGCGACCGTTCAGGAAAGCACCAGAAAAAACAACAGGTTTTTTATCAGTATACTGAACAATGGCAAACTACTTTATGACCATACCGGATTTGTCAAATCAAAAAACAACCTTCCGTTCGATCCCAGTCAAAATTTCGAAAAAGCAGAAAGGCATTATAGCCATCGGATCAGATTGGCACAGGGCTTTCTGGACGGAGCCGGTGACAGTTATGGTAACGGGCATTATTCCGTAGCGGTCTTTATGGTGCATCAGGTTATTGAGCAATGTACGATCGTTCTGATCAAGGTGAACCTTGCATACCGCTCCGACATTCATAACTTAGGCAGGCAACTGGACTTGTGCCAGTGCTTTTCTGCGAAACCATCAGAAATATTCAGGACTTCCAACGAAGATCTTCGGCTCTTCGAAATATTGCTGCGAAGTTACTCACAGGCAAGGTATAAGGATAATTTCAAGGTCGATCAGGAAGATGCGGATAAGCTGGTAACAAAGGCCTATGCTTTCTTTGAGCTGACCAAGAAAATCTGCCTGGATAAAATAGAAGAGTTTAAGGCCGAAAATGCCCAGTTAAAAGAAAGAGAGGTAAGCTTTGAATAACAACATTATCGAAATCCCTGACCATAGGTTTTTCAGGCTTCCCTTTGAACACGGAACACTGAAACTGACGAGAAGTATACTCGACTCACATTCTGAATTCAGGAAGCCCAGACGTACCTATCTCTATGTCGGAACCAGAATGATTTCATTTTTAAATAATATCCTAACTTTTTCAGTAACCATTGAAAACGAACATGAAGAAATGGTATATCTGAAGGTTATTGAATCACATCTCCTGGTAAGTTGCAGTGTAGATACCGATAGGACATATCTGAGCAGGTACGCCTATTTCTTTCTGGATAAATACCTGAATTTTTATCCGGCAAAGGATATGGATAATTTCTACTGGCCGGATTTTTTTGATGCTACAGGAAAGTCGAAATTTCTTAAAATTGAAAATAAGGAAAACACCTTTGAGATAAAACTGAGAACTAAATACCAGTTTTTTTATAAACCGGGTCTTGCGCTTCCGCTTGTCTCTGGTAAATATCGGGTTAGAAAGAGCGAAGTATCCCGATATACTACAACTAGTAAACCTATAAAAGAGCCTTACGTAATTGCATATTGCCTTCTGGATTCCTTAAACCTCCGTGTACAAAATCAGGAAAACAAAGAACTGACGCTGTTAATTCCAATAAAGGCCACACTCAATCAGGATCAAAAATCTTTTAAATCCATGTTACGTTATCTGAGCACAAGCGACAGTCATAAATTGACGGCACAGAATGATGATCAATACGTGCTAAACAATATATGCAATGAGATGTGGAAAAACACGCTGTTTTACCATAGCAGAAATGCAAAGACAGGAATACTATCAAAAAAATATGTTGAGAGAAACCTCACCCAGTTCAAATTATGGGAACAGGCTTTTCCCTTGCTGACCGGACAAAAATTTGTCTGTTATCAGCAGTTCTATGGCTTACGTTATATCAAGGGGAAGCCGACCAAAAAAGATATCAGTCCCTGCGAATTTTCACCGGAAATACCAACGCTTAAATTTTTCCTGAAAGATAAAGGCGATTACTACAGGTTGGAAATCAAGTTTGCGGTTAACGAAAAGACCTTCAATTTCGCCAGTCATCTTACAGCGCATTACTTTGCTGCCTCCGATATCGATCCAAAAAGATTTTACCTTCTTAGATCACCGGAAGACGCGGAACTTGTCAGTTTTTTTGCAAGAATAAACTTTAGTCTGCCTGTTCTGAAGAAACACTACCATAGCCACTTTAAGGTTTTCGCTGACAAGATCCGCAGGATTTATGGAATCAAGGAACGATAAGCTAAAACAACCACAGCTTAATCTAACCAACGCTTATAAATCGCATTTAATATTTTTACTCCGTAGATGCAAAAAAATAAGCAAAACAGGTAAGGGAAAGAGGCGACTGGGTTTTGCAGGCCGAAAATGCGCGCGAGGGAATTGGATCAATCGTCCTGATATTATTGGCACCTGCTAGCGTGTATTTGTTCTTGCCTGTTTCTTTCGTTGGCGGTTGCGCCCGTTAATGGCTTCGTCATCAATATCATCCTGAATATCTATATCCAGAGAAAATATATAGCCATTTTCCATCTGCGCAAAATCAGTTTGAGTTTGATAGTTTTCTTGCAACGTTTCCGTGCCTGTCTGTAGTTCTTTGATATTAGTTGCAGCCGATTCCAACTTTTCTTCCTGAACTTTCATCTCTATGCGCTCTGTAAGGGTGCCGTTCTTCCTTGTATTGGAGTAAGCCATTGTTTCTGTCAGTTGTCTATCAAAACCAAACAGATCATCAAATAAACTTTCCCCACTCTGTTTAAAGGCAACACGGTCAAACTGGCCCATTTTCTTTGAGTGCTCGGCATTCTTTCCCCGTGAAGTGTTCTGGGGACTGAGCTTGATTTTATTGGTGGCATCCTTCCGGCTGACAATAATCTGCAGATGCATCTGGTCACCAGGTTTACGGTCCCCTCTTTTTTTTAAACCTTGTTTGACTTCAAGATCATTATGGCCGTAATAACGATAGTTTTCCAGTTTGCCAAACCAGACAAGATTATGATGGCTTTCAATCCCTGTCCTCTTGAAGTTCTGTGCATAAACATCCATTACGCGAACCACAAATGCTTTCATCTGGGCTTTCGCACCGTCTTCTCCATACTGCTGCTTTAAAAATGCTATTTCCTTCTGACTGGGACTGATGTTGATCAAAAAGAATTTTGCATCATCCCTGCCCAGTTTGGCGTTATTGCTATCAATCTTACGCCTGACCTCATAGGGTTCAATATTTGTTTCACTCCCGTTGAACCAGTATTCAGGCTCTTTGTTATGAATACGGTTCTCTTTTTCCAGATAATGGACAAGGCCACTGCTGCTGGTTTTGTTGTCCGCCTGTTTACTGTCTGTGATATTGATAAACATAGAACTGGGTTAATTATTTATAGCAACCTTATCTGTTCTTTGGTAAGGGCGATAAGATCTTCTTTTTCCTTGGCAGAAGTCATCATACCGAACGAATCCCTTGATCTGATATAACCGTCCAGAATGAAGACAAACTGTGCCTTCAGGGCGTGCTTGTTGTTAAGGCTATCAAGTATCGTATTCAGTAGTTTTCCTGATTCACTGAATGCCCCGGCAAGGGCATTCAGGTTGTTAAGTACATCAACATTGTGCTTCAGCACTTCCTTGTTGAAACGGTCTATGATCTGCCGCTGCGATTCTGATATCCTGCTCATCTCCATTTTGGCAGGAATGAGGAGCATCTCCTCCTGTGCCTTGATGAAACCAATGTATTTCTGGTGGTTTTTAACCAGCATATTTTTTAACAATTCATCATTGAAATCAAGCGGATCTTTTTTGCTCCTATAGAAATAATCCACCATCTGCGAGAAGACTAAACGCTTTGAACGGCCCAGTTTTATGGCGATCCTGTCCATTTTTGAAGCGGTCTGACTGTTAAACTTAATCGTGCTTAATGTTTCTTCCTTTATATTTATCGGGTCAAGTGACATAAAATTTGATCGTTAAAATAATTATCATATATCTGCATATATAGCCTACCAATGCTACAGATATGTTGAACCCTGCCTAGGGTTCCTTTTTCTTTTACCTGGCCCTCCCATGGGCCACAAGAACCCCTGGAGGGTTCTTCAAGCGGGCTTTACGGTATCGTAAGGCCTGGAAGTAGGGCTCTGCCCAACTTCCGCTTGCTCCTTTTTCTGGAAATGAAAAAGGACCTTTTGCATACTCGATAATCCCCTCAAAGTTTCGTTCCCTGGGTTATATAGGTATATATAAATATCAAACTATTCGATTATCTATATATCCGTATATTCTGGTTCTGCCCAGCGGAACAGGCTTCGTCGGCTCTGTGAAGGGATGCACAATGCAGTACCTAATTTGCAGTTCTTACTTCCAGTGGGTTTTGTATTTTACTTTCCATGCTCTCCTTCGTTTTTTGATCGAATAACCATTACATTGATTACTTCGCTTTTTCTGAAATAGATTCGCTTTCCTAATCGCAGATAAGGGATAATACCCCTTTTCATCCAGTCAGTTAAACTTACTAACGAGATATCAAGTTCATTGGCCATTTCTTTCTTTGTAAAAAGGCGTTCGTTTCCTTTTTCCTTTTCTGCAAGTAGAATATCATTCATATCGCCGAATTGGATTTTCATTTCATCCCTAACTGCATCCTTGATGCATTGGATAAGGACATTTGAATCAAATAGTTGCATATTCTGCTCATTTAGGTTATTTCTCAATAAAGACTACTTTTTTTAAATCGTCTTTATTAAGTGGAGCAAAGTTTGGCAGAAGGCTAAAAAAAAACTGCCTTTCAAGTTCGGAAAGGCAGTTTTACGAGAAAGGTTGGCGACAATCACCTATCTATGTATGAAATGTTATAAATCCTATCGCTTTTTTTTAGTTTAGAGGTGCCATCAAAATAATTTAACGCTGTCTCAAGAGGGATAGCTTTTCCATTTTCAGTAAAATAAAGTGAAACAATTTTTGCCCAGGTCTTAACAGCACTTGTCGATATCGTTACTTTATCGCTATTTTTCGGATGTTCGATTTCAATAAGATCTTGAAACAATGCAATTAGATTTTTCTTATTCCCATTTTTAATATCAATTTTATGATGGGGCTCAACTGTAATTTCAGAAAGAAGGCTTGTTAAAGCTTTATTTTCCTCCTGAAGCTTTTTATTTCTCTCACTTTCGCTTTCCAATATACCCCATTCATCATACTCTGAAATTGTTTTTATGAACTTATCAAGCTTATTATGCCTACTATCTAATTTAACCTTCTCTATGCTAAATAAAGTTTTCCTTGATTGCCTTATGATTTCACTTCGGGTAAGTGTTACAATATCCATTATTTTACGGAAAAAGTCTTCTTTCAGTTTCTTTTTCTGATTACCTAAGAAGAATTTTAAATGGTAGTTATAAAGCGCGGAGTACTCTATCTCTTTCACCTCAAATATTTTGTTTATAAAAAAGTTGTCAAGAAATGGCTCTGGTGCATACATCAGTGGATGTAAGACAATATCGTAGATTGTTCGATTTTTATCTCTTATATCACAGGTTTTGAAAAAAATATTCATTCAGTTAGAGTTTTTAGTGTACAAGGGCAATTAACGGCTAAAATAAAAATTGATTTCTCTCTGTATTAAAGAACCTGAAATCCAATCATAAATCCACTCCCTTAGTAAGGATCTTATTCTTGCAGGATACCTGGTAACTTCTACAAAAATGATATCAATTAATAATTAATTCTATGTTTATAAAGATACAAATATCGGACAGTTTTAAAATTAGGACAGGTGTGACAAGCGATGGAGGGCGTATTGGTACAAATCCAAAGGAACAATTATAATATGCTTTTTCTTGATAGTCCCATGAAGTGTTGCTTATAGGTTTCACCATTTAAGATTTCTGATGAATGCTTTTTAAATAACCCTGTTTCTCTCAGGATTAGTAGTTTTTATTATTTCAATGATGAACGACTTTTGAATCAGGATAAATATTGTTACGGGATGGCTATTTGTTTGAGCCAACGTGGTAAGGGGTTTTTAGTCCGGCAACTCTTCTCTAAATTTTCCACATATCCTTTAATCGATTAGCCTCCTCCTGAGCTGTTACCTTAATATATTTGAGAAATATGGTTTCAGTTTTGTGAGATGTTATCATCATTATCAAACGACTTGGAACTCCCCGCAAATATTGATTTGTGGCGAAACTTCTTCTTGAGGTATGCGAGCTTACCAAATCAAATTTCTTGGTTTTTTCCGAGACCACTTTTCCCCCTTTTGTGATGGTTGTTACAATCTCTTCATTGATCTTAGCTTTTTCACAGATTTTTTTGATGTATTCATTCATTTTTTGATTTGAAATAGCTTTTGGAAGCTTGTAATCATATTTCTCCAAAATCTGTTTGACTAGGTTATGAATTGGGATAATAATTTTTTGCTCTGTCTTTTGAGTCCTGATTGTCAAGAAGTCATCCTTTATATTGTCGCCATCAACTTTCGACAGATCACCGAATCTTAAACCTGTCCAACAACCGATAATAAACAAATCGCGTACTTTATCTAAGTGTGGCAATTTAGAGAGATTTAACTTATAGAGCCGTTCAATTTCGCTTTCATTTAAATATATCGAATCACTATCTTCCTTTAAAACTTTAAACTTCTTACTCCTAAACTTGAGGTTGTCGTTTATTCCTCTTTCCGTTGCTTCATTAAGAAATACCTTTATTATTTTAATGTGTTTACCTATACTGTTTTTACTCAGTTCGGCATTGGTTAAATAGTTTATAAAGTCATTATAGAAGTTTAAATCAATGTCATTGAATTCAAGCCTTTTATTATTCGTCCTTGCCGCATGAAATGTCTTTAAATGCACCACTGTGGTATTGTAAGCTAGCATGGTTGCGGATGCACGTGTAGATTTCACATTCTCGAGGAAAAGCTCTATAAATTGTAGAAAGTCCGGCTTTATTTCCCGATTTTTTTTATTAAGTATTATGTTCGAGATATTTTCCTTAATGATTTCATCGTTTATTAATTCATTATTTAGTTGTAACCTCCTGTACATACTTTGTATTTGTTCAGAATAGCTATCGAGTTTTCCATTAATTTCTAAGCTTCCTGAAACTGAAGTTTTTACGCGTTTACTTTTTGGATTCCAATTTTTCTTATTAACAGTTTCGTTTGTGCTGAACATTAGCCTCCTATCATTATAAGAATAGTATAACAGGATTAATCTATTGTCTTTAGAATCAGCTTTGCTGTTTAAGTAGTAGTTTACTTTTGCCATGATCAAATTTAGCAAAAAGGATTATTATTACCTACAGAATTACTTACACTTTTTAGTTATTTCATCTTTATTTCATTTAGTCTGGTTTTTCTCAATTTAGTTATAACTAATTAAAATATAGTATTTTATGATAAATTAAAATAATTTATATTAATTAATATGTGGTCTCGTCGGGACCACAACTGTTAAGCCTTTGGATAAAATCTGAAGGCTTTATCATTTCATCACTTTTACAGCTTTAAGTCGTCCTTGCAAATTATTAACCATTCTGCAATGATTTTTTGTATCTAATTAAATAGCGCTGCAATTTCTATCAATTTAGTCTATCTAAATTTACCGTTTCTATAATATAATGCCTGATTTTGGTTGCAATAAGCATTAATTTAAACTTTTTGTTAAAATTATTGGCAAATATCATTTGTTTTACTACACGAATGATGTTAGATTTGGTAATCAACCATCCTAAGAGAAACCAAATAAAAGAAATTGGCAACTACAATATTTAGGTCTGCAATTGCAAAACATTCGATATTTTGGATATTATACTGGCTATACGAAATAGCCATCGTTTTAGTATTGGATGCTACAAAGCTTCTGTGGCAGGAAACCATTTTAATGGCCATTTTAAATACTTCAGTATTTTATTCCAGTGCCTACTGGGTAATGCCACAAAGAGGAAAGCAAATTTCCTATTTTAAATCGGTTTACAAGATTCTTTTGGTGCTTTGTAGTTATTTGGCTTTTAAAACGGCAATAACAGTATCCTTATTACACATAAATATAATAGAACATACAAACCTATATCAAAACTCTTTCGCCTATGTTATATCGGCAATATGGCGGAGCAGTTATTTTATTTTTCTTGGAATAGCATTTTGGTTTTCCCGGATGTCGATTTTAAGTGAGCAGGAATTAAGAAAAAAAGAGTTAGAAGAGCAGAAATTAAAAATGAGTATTCTGGATATGAAAATCGCCTACTTTAAATCGCGGATCAATCCACACGTGCTTTTTAATGCGCTAAACTTTCTGTATTCTGAATCGCTTGATTTATCTAAAGAACTTTCCAAAGGAATATTAACACTATCAGAAATCCTGCGATACTCTTTAAGAGACATAGAGGATGACGGAAAATCGTTATTGGTTGAAGAAATAGCGCAGATCAAAAATTTGATTCTCTTAAATCAGTTTAGATTTGGAAAGGAAATCCACTTTATACATCATGAAAAAGGAGTTACCAAAACACATAAAATAGTGCCGCTCATTTTAATAACGCTTGTAGAAAATGCGTTAAAGTTTGGAGAAATGACAGATGAGCATAACCCTATTAAGCTTAATATTGAAGTAAATAACGGGAAGCTAAGGGTTTCTTTAGAAAACAAGAAAAAAACGGAAACTTTACTAAGTGTTGAAGGATACGGAATTGGCCTTAAATTTATAACTTACCAACTTGACCGATATTATCAAAAAGATTATATCCTGAAAATTGATGATAAAGAAGAGTTTTATACTGTTACACTGGAAATAAATATTTAACATAATCAATGTCCCACCATGATAAAATGTTTAATTGTTGATGATGAACCGCATGCAATAGAAGTACTCAAAAAATTTTGCCAGCGAACGCCATACCTCGAAATTGCTGGCACCTTTAATAACGCCATTGAACCGATAGCGCTCATCGAAAGTGAAAAAATAGACCTGATTTTTTTGGATATCAATATGCCCAATTTTACCGGTCTGGATTTTGTGAAGAGCTTTGGCAATAAAGTAAATATTGTTTTAACAAGTGCATATTCCAATTATGCTATAAATGCATTTGATAACGATGTGATAGATTACCTGTTAAAACCTTTTTCTTTCGAAAGATTCCTGATCGCCACACAAAAGGTAATTAACAGGCTATCAAAGCCCGTTGCAGGTGTAGAGCATGCCAAGCCTGAAAAAAGAGAGCATATTTTTGTAAAAACGGATAAGAGTAAAATTGTAAAAATTAATTACGACGAAATCGTTTATATTGAAGGACTTAAAAATTATATTTCGCTTTATTTAACTGGTAACAGAAGGGTAATTACACTTTTAAATATGAAAACACTCGAAGAAAAACTCCAGCTCCATGGCGTATTGAGGGTTCATAAATCCTACCTGATCGCTCTTGATAAAATCATTTCATTAGATGGTGGTGTGGTTAATTTATCCGGTGCCGAAAAGCCTATCCCGATAGGAAGCACTTTCCGCACTTCGTTCCTGGATAGTTTAAAAGGAAGGATGTTAACATAATAACTATTTCATGATCCGATCCTTATCTTTTTTATTTACCATATTTTTGAGTACATATTCTTTGGCCCAATCTGTTTCTGCCCCCAGAGCCTATCTAAATTCGGCGCTGGCACTGATGAAATCGAATTCCATTCGCAAGAACGAACTTAACTGGACTTCTATTTACGAGTTTGCTTACAAGCAATCTGAAAAATGTACTACTATAGCTGAGTTATACCCGGTTATTGATAGCACTCTGACCATGTTGAACGATCAGCATTCTAGTTTTTATGCACCAGAAAAAGTAGCCGGATTATTTAAGGGATACAGGGCAAATGAGGAAGAACTGCCAATGGTAAGCGCAAAAATCGTTAAAAATGGATATGGTTATTTAAAAGTTCCCCATTTTTATTTTGCCAATAATGAAGAATGGGAAGAATTTGTAACGGATGCCTACAATAAGCTAAAAAAGCTGGATGTTTTAAAGCCAAAAGGTTGGATTATTGATTTACGTGATAATGACGGTGGAATGCTTGTGCCTATTTTGGGTGCAATAGCGCCATTTATAGAAGGATCGAAAGCCATAGGAATAAAAGATGCAGACGGTATCATTAAACATTATTACTATTCGGCAAATGCTGTTAAATATGGCGATTCGGTTGTTTATCAGTTTAAAACACCTTTAATTAAACTTGGCAGTAAAACAAAGCCTGTTGTTGTGCTGATTAACAAGCATACAGGTAGTTCGGGAGAATTTGCTGCTGCGGCTTTTATTGGTAGACCGGATACAAAACTCATGGGGTCAGAAACCAATGGCTTAACGTCTTCCAATACAGAATTCAAGCTTGCTGACGGGGCGTATCTTGTCATTACAAATGGTACATTGATAGATCGTAACAATTACGAGTACAAGGAAGTGGGCGCGGGTATAAAGCCCAACATCAAAATATTAAAAAAGGATCTGGAGAGCGACAAAATATTTAATATCGCAATAAAAGCAATGAAGTAGTCAGGCATATTTTAATACCACTTTACCCATACGGTTTTTATCGTTAAAAGCCATTTCTATAAACGGGCCTAAATTATCCAGTTGGTAAATGTTTTCGATGTTTACTTTTATCCTGCCACTCTTTAAATCTTCAATTCCGTTTAAAAGATCTTTTGTGTTGCCCAGGCAGTTGCCTATTAACTGCACATTTTTCATAATCATGTGGGCAAGCAGATAACCAAGAGACGCATTACCCGGCTGATTTAAGGCTATAAATTCGGGCTTTTGTTTATACAAGCCACAGGTGATGTACTTTCCGTTTACATTAACAAAAGGGAGTAATTTCTCAAAAAACACATCAGAAAACGGATCAAACACAATGTCAAAACCATTATTTAATCCATTAAATTTTCTGAGCGCCGTTTCAATGTCTTCAAGTTGATTGTATAAAACCACCTCATTTCCATCCTTTTTCAAAGCTTTAAATGTATTCTGGCTGCTTGTAAGGATTGTAGGTAAATATCCTTTCATTTTAAGCGTTTCGATAATAAAAAGGGAGGTGTTTGAACTTCCTGAAGTAACCAATATCCTGCTGTTCTTTTTTAATTTTGCCTTTCTGATCATGGCGTAAGAGGTTTGAAGTCCGATAGATATGGAAGCCGCAACTTCATCACTTAAATCATCATCAATTTTAATTAATTTATCTTCAAGCAGAAATTCATAGGCCATTGAAGCCCGGTTTGATGGAATGCCTTTGCGCGAAACACCCCGCATTGGTTTAATAAAATAATCACAATTTGGAATTACCCTGTCTCCTATCTTAATCGATCGTACTTTTTTACCTATGCCTACAACTTCTGCAACAAAATCAGACCCAAAAAAATGATGGCCCGATGGAGATTGTTTTAAATTGTTGTTAAGCGTAAATAACATGGATAAATCCCTGAAATTTATGGATATTGCTTTTTTTAAAACGAGAACCTTATAATCTCCAAGACTATCTTCGCCATCAGGAACTGGTTCAGGCGTTTTTAAGATTCCAAAATTGAATGGTTGATGATGGATCTGGGTCGAATACTTAAATTCAGGCCGTTTAGGGCCATTTGGGGGAAGCAATGCAAGTGATTTCATATTACATCAGAAATATTTTAGTCCATGAAGTTTCTTTGGGCGTTAACCGTTCGTTAAGCCTGATGGCAACTGCCCCGAGGCCGGCTTCAAAAACAAAAGGAGACTGGTAGGGATTAATTTCTTCGTATTTTGTATAAAAAAGCGAAAACTGTTGCTTTGTAAATTCTTCGCACCAGGTATTTTTACTAATTGCTGAAAGCTTTTGTAAAAGCAATAACTGTCCGGCAAGTCCATGCCTTAGTCCAATTTCTATTTTATCGGTTTTATTGTTTTTTGTTTTTTCGGTTGCAATTTCGAATAGTTTTCCGCAAAGGGTGTGTAAAGCGTTATCTTTAAATAAGGCAGCGAGTGTATATAGTAGGCACAATACACCAAAATCGCCATAACTCCAGCTTTGGCTGGCTGAGTAAGTGGGTATTGCCCCTGTTTTTTCAATTTTAATAGGAAATATAGATTGCTCTGATAAGTTAATTTGCTCTTTTAAATATTTTAGGGTTTGATCAAGTAAATCCCAGATCTGATCTTTTTGCTTAACCCGTTCATCGGTTACTGCTTTACATAGTACAAGTGCAGTGCCTGTTATGCCATGGGCAATACCCAGGTTAACATGTGAAAAAAAGCGATTCGGTTCGATAATCCGTTGCCGTGTGATCTGGTTTTTTTCTACGCCATTAATTAATGCAGAGAGGATACCATTAATGTATCCGGTATTTGCCATATCAGCTTTTTGATTTAAAAAATAAGATAGCGGGCCAGAACACCCAAATAAAAAATCGGTGTGCCCTAAATTGGCCTGAAGTGTGGCTCCCTTGAATATAATCTGATCAATATCCGTTAATTCTGCTAAAACCGAATCATCAAAAACCTCCTGTTCTATTAAATAGGCAATTACAGAGGTAAAACCCGAAAGCCCGGTACCCATTGAGGTATTGGTAAGTGAAGAACTGCTGGAAGATAGTCTATCAAATACATCTGCAACAATATCGAACGTCCTGTCTGTATTCAACAGGTCTTTGTTAAGCTGAGAAATAAGGTGCTGACAAATGCAATGCCCCATTGAGCCAGCCAATAGAGAATCGCCCGAATAATCGCTTTTTTGGAGCGAATCGGAAAATAATTTAGGGTTAAACATATAGGAAGAGGTGATCGGATGAATAAAAAAGGGTATCCGGTTTTCTTTCGGATACCCTTTTAGAAGTTCGAATTAGCTACAAGAATAGTGGATACTATCGCTTTCAAGCGCTTCTTCTTTTGGTTTAGGCTCGATGGTTACTTTAGTGCAGCAAGTGAAAGTAACACCACCTTGAATCTGGTCAAGATTTGAATCGTCTAATTTAGAGATTGATTTTTTGTTCAATGACAATTTTCTGTCTGTTAAGTTTTTCTTTTTCATGTTGTTGTTTTTTAAGTGGTTCTAATTATTTACCGCAAGAATAGTGTACACTGGTATCTTCAGCTAACTCTTCTGAAGCCTTTGTTTTGATTACAACTTCTGTGCAACAAGTAAAAGTTGCGCCACCTTGAATTTGGTCAAGATTTGAATCATCCAGGTTAGAGATCGCTTTTTTGTTCAGTGACAATTTTCTGTCTGTTAAATTTTTCTTTTTCATGTTTTTTGATTTTTATGGTTATAGATTTAATTGTTTTTAACTTTATTAATTCCCCGTAAGCCGGGTTTCTTTATCGTTTTGACAAGGGTAAAATTATGGCGATTGCAGCCTGGTATTTATAGTTAGAATTAATCATTTTGAGCAATCAAAATAGTAACTGCCGAAAACTGTGGCTACCGCTCTTATGCTTATCTTGCATGATGTAATTCGCTAACAGCCTAAACCTTAAAAACATGTCAAACTTTAAAAACAACTATTCATTTACCGATAATTTTGTAGTCAGGCTCCCTGTTTTTCCTTACCAAACGGCTTATACGGGAGAAGAAGTGAAGACTTATTTTAAAACCTCCGAATTGTTTAGAGAAGCTGTTTTTCTAGCTTCGCCTATTCTTTATGCCGAGGCAGATAAATGGATAAATAACCAGATAGAATCAAAACAGGAGGCCGATAAAATTTTGGTATCCTTAACCAAATACCTGATCAGGATGAGTACTAGATGTACACCTTTTGGACTATTTGCTACATGTTCTTCGGCAAAATGGAAAAACCGGAGCGACTTAACCATCAGTGATAAACTATCCCGGAAAACAAGGTTCGATATGCTCTATCTGTGCGAACTGGCCAAAAGTTTAGAGCAGCACGATAATATCAGGCATGCTTTAAAATATTATCCAAACAGTTCAATCTATCATCTTGGTGATGAAGTAAGGTATGTAGAATACCATGTTACCAACGCTAAAAGGTTTCATCAGATCAGTTCCGTTTTACGGTCGGAGGAGTTGCTTGCCCTTTTAAATGCATCAACAGATGGAAGCACAATTAAAGTACTGGCTGATGTGATCCAACAATTGGGTTATAGCCTTGAAGAAGCACAGGAGTTTGTAGAAAGCTGTATCTCATCGCAGGTTTTAACCAGTGAACTGGAGCCCGAGATTACCAATGAAGATGTACTGCAACAGATTATCAATATTTTAGAAAAAATTACTGCACAAGGGGTAGATATTGCTTTCGAATTGAAAACATTACAGCAATTGCAGAAAAACTTACAGGAGCTTGATGGAGCAGGGATTAACCAACCCGGAGCTTATCTTTCCATTATCGAAAATGCAAAAAAACTGAATGTGCCCATCAGCGAAAAATTTTTCTTTCAAACAGATGCTTTCCGCGCAGAAAACCAGTTTAGCCTTGATAAAGCGGTGCAGGAAGATATTATGGAGGCACTTCACGTGCTTTCTGCAATTAATCCGGTAAAGGAAAACAATAACCTTCAGCAATTTGCAAAGAAATTTTATCAGCGGTACGAAGAAAGAGAAGTGCCCATTCTTGAAGTACTCGATACCGAATCGGGCATAGGTTATCTTGCAAAACAAAAAAACGGTTATTCGCCTTTAATCGATGGACTAACATTAAATAAAAGATATGCTGATGCCCTTGGGATGGATATTTACCAGCAGGAACTTTTTTTGATAGCCAAACTGGAAGATGCCATGAGAAAGGGACTTAAAGAAATTGAAATTACCCGCGATGATTTAAAGGCCGCCGGAATTGATGTGATCAATAACGACCTCCCCAACAGCATGTCGGGTATAATTTATCATTTAGGCGGACAGAAAATTCATATAGAATCTTTTGCAGGTAGTAGCGCGATAAATGTACTTGGCAGGTTTGGACATGCAGATGAACAGATAAAGGAGACCATCCTCGACATTACCAGGCATGAATCTGAATTAGAAACTGACGCGGTTATTGCAGAAATTGTCCACTTACCCGAAAGCAGGGTTGGAAATATCCTGCTGCACCCTAAATACAGGAAATATGAAATTCCATATCTGGCTAAAAGCTCAGCCAGCCCGGAAGATACCATTAATCTGCAGGATATTTTGGTGTCGGTAAACAGGGGAAGGGTTGTTTTAAGGTCAAAAAGACTTAAAAAAGAAATACTTCCCAGGTTAAGCAATGCACATAATTATGTATATAATGCGCAACCGGTATATCAGTTTTTGTGCGATATGCAACAACAAACAGGAAGAAGGGGCTTATCGTTTAATTGGTTCGATTTGGCTAAAAAGTACAGGTTTTTACCCAGGGTAACGGTTGGTAATTCGATTGTTTCGCTGGCAACATGGACGCTTAACAAACAATATATGGCTGATTTTTCAAAGGCCTCTAAAAGCACAACCGACCTGGAATTGTGGTTGAAACAGCTCGGGCTGCCCGAAGTTGTAACACTTGTTGATGGCGACAATACTCTTTTAGTGGATTTTAGAGAGCAAAACTCCATTCAGTTGTTTTTAGACCTGATCAAAAAGCGAGAAACTTGTATCTTAAAAGAGCATCTGGCTGCTAACGGAGATTATCCGTTTAGGGATGCCAAAAGCCAGACGTATCTTAATCAGCTTATTGTTCCAATTGTTAAAAAACAGCAAGCGAAAACTGCATCTGCCGGACGTACTCAAGCCGATGTACCGAAAGCCCAAAGAACATTCTCTATCGGTTCTGAATGGTTATATTTTAAATTTTATTGCGGTGCCCAGATTAGTGAAAGAGTTGTGGCAGAAATCCTTGCGCCTTTAACACAGTTGTTAAAAGAAAAAGGCCTGATTAAAGAATGGTTCTTTTTAAGGTTTGCAGATCCGGACCTGCACCTCAGGGTAAGGTTTAAGTTAGCTGCAGTTGAGCGGATTGGTGAGGTAATCGCTATAGTAAACGAAAATTTATTACATTTTACCAGCAAAAAACTGATCTATAAGGTAACAACAGATACTTACGAAAGGGAAATTGAACGCTACGGGGATGAATATATTGAAAGGGCTGAGGAGATTTTTCATCATGACAGCGAGAGCGTAGTGCAGGTTTTAGGAAATATTGAAGGCAGTGAGGGCGAAACCATCCGGTGGTTATGGGGAATGAAATCGGTAGATGCTCTTTTAAATGATTTTAACCTGTCAACCGAAGAAAAGCTTATTTTCTTAACCCCCCTGAAAAGTGGTTTTGCAAATGAATTTAATGCCGATAAAAGCACAAATATGCAGATCAATAAAAAATACCGCGATTTTCGTAATGAAATTTATGATATTATGGGGAGCAAAAAGGAAAATGAACATCTTTATCAGCCATTGTTCGAAATAATAGAAAATCGTTCTGCACAGATAGGCGAAACCATTATTCCAAAAATGCGTGCTTTGACAGATGTGAAAGAAAATCAGAGGAAATTGTTCGATCTGTTGGCTAGTTTTACCCATATGCACATTATCCGCCTTTTCCCTTTTCAGCAGAGGTTGCATGAAATGATTATATATGAGTTTCTTTATACTTATTATAAAACGCAATTGGCGATAAAAAATGGCAAAACAAAAGAAAGTACATTGAGCCTGGCCTAGTAAGTCAGGTCATGTTATAATTACGTTATCAATAAAAAAGGGCCAATTGGCCCTTTTTATAATTATTGCTTGCAATCACGACTGTTTAGGTTTCGGATTTACCGGGAATTATAAGTTTATTGTTTCACCAATTTCTGGTAATAGTAACGTTTTCTTTTCGCGCTCAAATTTATCTACGGCAACTTTGGTATCAATTTCAATTACGGGGAAAGTGTTATAGTGCACGCCGATTACTTTATCGCAATCAAAATATTTGGTGGCAATTAATGCGTCATCAACATCCATGGTATAGTTTCCACCGATTGGTAAAATAGCATAGTCGAGGTTATAAATATCGGCTAAAACCTTCATTTCGATGGTTAAACCAGTATCACCTGCAAAGTAAATCTGCTTGCCATCTACTTCAAGCACAAAACCTGCAGGGTTACCGCCATAACTTCCATCAGGTAAACCCGACGAATGTGTAGCAGGCACCATACGTACTGCTCCCCAATCGAAAGTAAATTTACCAAAGTTCATTCCGTGTACTTTTTCTACACCTTGTTTAGAAGCCCAATCGGTAATTTCCGGCATTGCGATAACGGTTGCCTGAGTTTGTTTAGCCAGTTCAACTAAATCGGCCACATGATCGCCATGACCATGACTCACTAAAATATAATCAGCTTCAATTGATTTAATATTAATATGTTTAGCTAATGGATTGTGTGATATAAAAGGATCGAACAATAATTTTTTGCCGGCAGCTTCAAGCAGGAAGCAAGATTGGCCATAATAAGTGTATTTCATAATTGTAGTATCAGTTAAGGAATTTGAGTATCAAGTATTGAAATCTGAATATTAAGTATCAAGCTTGGAGCAGCAAGATTGATTTAACAATATTACTGGCCAAACATACCGCCTAAACCGCCCAGCATATCCTGCGCAGAGGCCTGCATTTCTGCAGCACTAACCTGCTCGGCACTTGCCATGGCTTTGTTAATTGCGGTTAACAACAGCTCTTCTAATTCTTCTTTATCGGCGCCTTTTAAAAATTCTTCATCAATAGCTACTCCGGTAATGGCCTTATTTGCTGTTGCAGTGATTTTTATCGCACCATTTTCAACTTCGCCATATACCGATATGGTATCTAAGCGCTTTTTAATTTCTTCGGCTTTTTGTTGAGCCGCAAATAATTTATCGAACATAATCGTTTTGTTTTATTATAAAACTAAATCCGGCCCAAAATCGTATTCGCTTCATCAAGAAAACGCTCAATTTTTTTAGTGCCTATAAAGCTTTTAAGGTTTAAAATGGTTGTTTTGTTTTTGGCAGGCAATAAAATTTCTGCCCTTACCTCAGTACCCGAATAAATAAGGTTGGTTGTTTTACGGATTACCTGAAAGCGGATGAGGTCTTCAAAAGGATATTCTTTTTTAAAACGGCCGGCAAAAGTAGAACGGATAATTTTTCTCTGGCTTTTATCAAAACGGATATTCGAAGTTGCCGCGAAAAGAAGTGCCAGGCCAATCGCCGCCGGAAAATAGGTTAAGAGTACTTTTTGAATAGGCCCTTCGTTTGCCAAAAAACCGGGACTAAACAATATCGCAATGGTAGCTCCGATAAAAATCAATCCAACAATGAAACTTCCTATCTTATTATCGCGCAAGAGGTAAACGCCTCCTTCTTCTTTAAAAAACCTGAAATCGTATATTGTCTGTTTAGGAATTACAGGTGCATTGGCGAATACTAGCTCATCAATTTTTGGTAGCACTTCCTGCTGAAAAGAGATTAGATTAGCATCATTGGCTTTGCCATATCCGGACGAAACAAGAATGCCTCTGCCATGCCGGTTACTTTTTTTGAACAGTTTATAATTGAAACCGCTTCCGAGTATCTGATAGGGTTCTACTGAGGCAATATCATCAAACGGAACTGATCCCGTTGGTAAAAAAGCAATTCTTTTATATAAAACCCTGCTGTTGCCATCAAAAATAACTTTGGTTTCGGCAACAAAAATCAACAGTAACGGAATCAGTAGAAGGAAGCCATAATAGCCTATGGTGAGGCCGGCAGAATAACCTTGTACCGATCTTGATAAATAGAAAATTAATGCCGCAATTAATACAAAAAATATAAGCCCAACTATCCTTAAATTTCTTTTAGGATAGATGGTTAATGTACCTGGGCTGATAATCCATTTTGTTTTTGCCATAAATTTAATCTTCGTCAGAACCTGGCAAACTGCCGTTGCCGTGATAAGCCCCCTTACGGATAATTGGCATATCGAAGTGCTTGTAAAGATCGTCGAGATGCATTAAACTTCCATTGGTCAGGTTGCCTAAAAACACAATAACAATGTTTTTGTTTAAATCTCTTACATAAATGTGGCGGAAACCATGCCACCAGCCCGTATGGTACACTACTTTATCCATTTTTTCGCCATCGAACATTCTCCAGCCATAACCGTAGTTAAAGTGTCCGTTTACAGGCTTATTGTGACCAGTATAGGCAGAATCGAGGCTTTTTTGGGTCAATAGTCTGCCGTTTTTCAGGTATTTATCAAACAGTACCAAATCATGTACGGTACTGTAAATGCCTTTATCTCCAACGGGGCCATCCAGAAAGTTTTGCGCAACAGAATAACGCCAGGTACGATCGTGACCAACCACATCAACCGGGATTTTTTCGTATTCAGTTGTGCTATATACGTGGGTATGTTTTAATCCGGCGGGTTTAAAAACGTGCTCCATCATGTATTGCGAATAACGCTGTCCGGTTACTTTTTCTATAATCGCACCCAAAACCATAAAGTTTGAGTTATTATAATGGAAACGGTTATCGGGTTTGGTATAAGGATTGGGTTTACGCTCGGCAATTACATCCATTACTTCCTGGTTGGTTACGCCTTTTTTCATCGGGCGCTTTTCTTTACGCCAGATATCGTCGATAAAGTAAACGTAATTCATCATGCCGCTGCGGTGCGAAAGCAATAACTTAACGGTTATCCCATCGTAAGGGAAATTAGGATAAAACTTTTTAACGTTATCATTTAATGATAGTTTACCGGCCTCAACCAGTCGCATAATAGCAGTACCTGTAAAAGTTTTGGTAATTGAGGCGAGTTCAAATTCAGAATTGATGTTTAAGCTATCGCGGTGCAGGTAATCGGCCCATCCAATGGCTTTTTCATAAAGGATTTTGCCATCTTTGGCCACCAGCATATTTCCGTTGAAACCATATCTTTTATGCAGGTTATCTACAAAATCAGCGATCCATTTGTCGCCTTTTTGTGGATTATAAACTAATAACAGGCTGTCGGCTTTATCATCTTCTTTGGTGCGGATTTTTCTATCAGCGGCTTTTTTCTCTTCAGATTTTTTACCTGAACAGGCGGTTAATAGAGTTGCGGAGAGGGCTAATGCTGAACATATATATCGAAAATTCATTTATATCAGGGATAGTGTATTTAAAACCCGAAAATTAAAGAATTTTAGACGGTAAAAACGAAAGAGTTTTACACATTTTCGCATTTTTGATTGTACCAGCATTCAAATAAATGGCCTTTGCTTCCATAAACAGGGTCGCTGTCAGGATTTTTTACTTTGGCAATGTCTTCGTCTGCTTCAGCACGCTCTTCGGGCTTACCATATTTGATATTATATTCTGCTCCATTCGGATAGGCACCCACTACCGTAAAATCATCGGTGGAGTTTAATTTCTTATGTGCTACACCTGCCGGAATGATAATTACATCGCCTTTATCCAGTTCGATACAAACCCCGTGATCGCCACCAAACTGTACATCGGCCTTGCCACAGAAAACACCCATCACTTCATGCGTATTGCTATGGTAATGGTGATAATCAAAAATGCCGTCAACCCACGAATTAGTATAGCCGTTTTGCGCAAAAACCTTTCTGATCACGTCTTCGGTATCATCAGGATGCAACCTGAAAGTACCTTTATAAATCATTAATGGCAAATTGGGATTATTAGGGAAATTGCCATTCTCTTCTATCTTGTGCGCAACCAGGTAAGCTTCTTGTATCAATTTTTCTTTGTCCATGATTTGGGTGTTTTAATAATTAACAAAGGAATTGGAAAAGGGTTTAGCGATATGGTTAGTTTCCCGCAGATTTATATCAAAAGGGGTCGTCATTGCGAGAAGGCTTTTTCAGCCGGCGAAGCAATCTTAATGCGGATGTTCGTAGCGATCGTTGTAAGATTGCTTCCCCGAAAATTCGGGGCAGGCTGTCGCACCTCCCCGCAATGACGATTATCTCTATTTCTGGCTTGCCGCCCAGGTATCCATTTTAGCTTCAAAAACTGATAATGGGAATGATCCGTCTTTTAACACTGCGGTATGAAAAGCAGCAAGTTTAAATTTCGGGCCTAGTTCTTTTTCGTATTTAGTTCTTAGCTCGCGTATTTTCATGGCGCCGGTTTTGTAGCCTAAGGCCTGTGCGGGCATCCCCATATAACGTTCAATTTCAGCAGTAGCACCTTCGGTACTGATGGCTTCGTTATCCGTCATATATTTAATGGCATCTTCCCTGCTCATGTTCTTGCTATGGATGGCCACATCAACCACTAAACGGATGGCACGGTGCATTTCATCTCCCAAAGCGCCCATGTGTTGGTAAGGATCCTGATAAAGGCCCAGTTCTTTGCCCAGCGATTCGCAGTAAAGTGCCCAGCCTTCTACATAAGCATTGTGCCCGCCAAAACGGCGAAAATTTGGTAGTGATTTATTCTCCTGGGTTAAAGAAATCTGGTAATGGTGACCAGGGATTGCCTCATGAAGAAATAACGATTCCATGCCCGAAGTGGTGTTGAATTTTTTGGCATCTAGAATCGGCACATAAAATATTCCCGGACGAGAGCCATCTGCAGAACCCTGATTATACTCTGCACTAGCCGATGCTGCCCTGAAAGCCTCTGTTTGACGGATTTCAAATGGAGTTTTCGGTTCCACTTCAAACATCTTTTTTAAATTGGGTTTCATGCGCTGGTGAATATCCTCAAAAGCAGCTAAAATTTCCTGAGGTGTTTTATAAGGCATGAATTTTTTATCTGTTTTCATGTATTCAAAAAAGGCTTTTAAATCGCCCTTAAAACCAACCAGGTTTTTAATGCTGTCCATTTGGCCTTTAATGCGGGCTACTTCTTTTAAACCCGTCTGATAAATTTCTTCGGGAGTTTTATTGGTGGTAGTTTGTTGCTTTACCAGATAAGTGTACCAGGCTAAGCCACCCGGCATAGCAGAATATCCTGAAGTGGTGCGGCTTTTTGGCAGGTATTCATTTTGTAAATAATCGCCTAGCTTTTTATAGGTTGGAATAATTACCTTGTTGATCGAATTGAGGTATGCTGCTGTTAATCGCTGTTTATCTGCCGCAGAAAAACTGTTTGGAATTGATTTGATGGGGCCGTAAAATAAACTTTCTTCCGGTTTGGCTACCACCATGCTCTGCATCTGTGGGATCATTTTTACCACCAACGCTTTTGGCAATACAATGCCTGCTGCCACACCTTTTTTGAAGTTTCCAATGGCGGTATCGGCCCATACCGAAAATGCATCAGCACGTTTTAACCAATCTTCATAATTTTTTACGGTTTTAAAAGGCTGAGCTCCTGTGCCGGAACCCAATTGCCCAATGGTTAGGGGCAAGGCAGTCATTTGGTTAAATGGCAGGTATTCTGAATGGTATTTCAAGCCTTCTAAATTGATTTCCAGCTGATCTTTCAGATAATCGAAAGATAGTTTATCATTTGCATTAAGGTTTTCGCGGTCGTATTTGCCTAAGCTATCCAAATAACGCTGATTGTAACTTTTAAATTCTTTTAAATAGGCTTGCGATCCATCGTTTGCCAAAAGATCGTTATAACGCTCATCGCCAATGTAAGTAGCATTAAGGGGATTTATTTTTAATCCATCCTGATAATATTGTTCGCAAAGTGCCGAAAAAGCTTTATTTTCTGTACCATTATCAGAATTGTTTTTTTGCTTACAGGCAAGCATAGCAGTAATGCATGCAGCAAAAAGAAGTGTTTTTTTCATTTGGGTTTTAAGTTAGTATCTAATCAAAAATAGCAAATTAAGTCGCTATTTACGAAAAGCCTTAAACGCAAAAAGCCACCCTGAAAGGATGGCTTTAAATATACAGTCAGTATAAACTGAAAACTGTGAATTGCTAACTGATTAAGCCAATAACCTGATCGGCTCTTCTAATAAACCTTTTAATGTTTGTAAGAATTGTGCTCCTGTTGCCCCATCAACCACACGGTGATCGCAACCTAAAGTTAATTTCATTACGTTACCAGGAACAACAGCACCGTTTTTAACAACAGGAATTTGCTGAATGGCACCTACTGATAAAATTGCACCGTCAGGAGAGTTGATGATTGAGGTAAACTCATCAATACCAAACATACCCAGGTTAGATACGGTGAAAGTAGAACCTTCCCAATCAGCAGGTTGTAATTTTTTAGCTTTTGCTTTTCCACCGAAATCTTTCACTTCAGCAGAAATGTGCGATAATGATTTGCCATCAGCAAAACGTACAACCGGTACCAATAAACCGTCTTCAACAGCCATCGCTACACCAATGTTGGTATGTTCGTTAAACCTGATTTTATCGCCACCCCATGATGAATTAACTGCCGGGTGTTTTTTCAATGCAACGGCTACCGCTTTAATTACGATATCGTTGAAAGAAACTTTAACCGGAGCAACAGCGTTGATTGCCGTACGGGCAGCCATTGCGTTATCCATATCAATGCTGATGGTTAAATAGAAGTGTGGAGCGGTAAATAAACTTTCGGCCAAACGTTTTGCAATTACTTTACGCATTTGCGAAACCGGAGCTTCTGTATATTTAACCTCACCAACAAATGTTGGGATAACCGGTGCTGGCGCAGCAGCTTTGTCAGCAGCAGGAGCTGAAGCAGATTCTGCTTTAGCCGGAGCGGCCGATGGTTTGAAGTTTTCGATATCTTTTTTAATGATACGGCCGCCTTCTGCACTACCTGCAACCTGGGCTAAATCGATTCCTTTATCTTTAGCAATTTTTTTAGCTAAAGGAGATGCTTTAACACGGCTATCTGAAGAACTTTCTGCAACAGGAGCAGATGTATTTGCATCAGCAGTTGCAGCTTGTTTTTCTTCTTTTGGCGCTTCAGTACTTTCAGCTTTAGGTGCCGGAGCAGATCCACCAGCTAAAATCCCGCTAACGTCAGTTCCTTCCGGGCCAACAATTGCGATAATTCCGTTTACTTTAGCGGCCTGGCCTTTTTCTACACCAATGTGTAATAAAGTTCCGGTTGCATAACCCATTACTTCCATAGTTGCCTTATCGGTTTCTACATCAGCAAGAACATCATCATCCTTCACTTTATCGCCCACTTTTTTATGCCATTCGGCAATTACGCCTTCTGTCATGGTATCACTTAATAAAGGCATGCGGATAACCGTAACACCTTTAGCAGCCAATTCTTCTTCGCTTAAACCACCGCCTTGAGCAGGGGCAGCTTCTTCTTTTTTATCTTCAGCTTTAGGCGCTTCATCTTTGCTTTCAGACTTCGGACTTGCCGACTCCTGACTTCCTGATTGTTCTGCCTCTAAAGCTGCTTTATAATCTTCGCCTTCTTTACCAATAACGGCCATGATGGCATCAACCGGAACAGCTGATCCTTCTTCTACACCTACGTACAAAAGGGTACCATCCCAATAAGATTCCATATCCATTGTTGCTTTGTCAGTTTCTACTTCTGCCAAAACATCACCGCTTTTCACTTTATCGCCCACTTTTTTGTGCCACTTCGCCAAAACCCCTTCGGTCATGGTGTCGCTCATTTTGGGCATTTTAATTACATCAGCCATTATATCTAATTAATTGAAATCTTATTAATATTAGTCCATTACGTAAGGGTAGTTCTCGGTCATGTACACATCTTTATATAACTCAGATGCTTCCGGCCATGGAGATTCTTCAGCAAATTTCACTGCCTGATCAACAGTTGCTTTTACTTTAGCCTCTACTTCTTCAATCCATGCTTCGTCTGCATACTTTTCTTTTAAGATAGTTTCTCTTGCAAGTTCAACCGGATCTTTAGCTTTATAATCTTCTAATTCTTCTTTGGTACGGTATTTAGCCGGATCGGACATCGAGTGACCGCGGTAACGGTAAGTTCTCATTTCTAAGAAAGTTGGTCCTTCACCTTTACGTGCACGTTGAATAGCCTCATCCATTGCATTATGAACTGCAACAGGATCCATACCATCAACCGGTGCGCATGGCATATCAAAACCTAAACCAATTTTATAAATATCGGTCATGTTGGTGGTACGTTGTACTGAGGTACCCATTGCATAACCATTGTTTTCGCAAACAAAAACAACAGGCAATTTCCACAGCATGGCCATGTTAAAAGTTTCGTTTAATGCACCCTGGCGCACCGCACCATCGCCCATATAACAAATGTTAACATTATCGGTTCCTTTATATTTTTCTGCAAAAGCAACGCCAGCGCCTAATGGAATCTGACCGCCAACAATTGCATGTCCTCCGTAGAAGTTATGCTCTTTACTGAACATGTGCATTGAACCACCTTTACCTTTAGAGCAACCTGTAGCTTTACCGTACATTTCTGCCATAATACTATCGGCACTTACTCCTAAAGCTAAGGCATGGGCGTGATCACGGTAAGTGGTAATCATTGAATCGCCTTTTTGCATTGCAGATATTGCTCCTGCAACTACAGCTTCTTGTCCAATGTATAAATGACAAAAGCCACGTATTTTTTGTTGTCCGTATAACTGGCCGGTTTTCTCTTCGAATTTGCGCATCAGCAACATCGACTCAAACCACTTTAACCAGGTATCTTTATTTATTTCTACTGCACTCATTTTAGGGTATTTGTTTTTTGCGACAGCAAATCTAATTTTTTTATTGTAATTTTTGGCACTTTTAAGTGTAAAAACATCATGGTATTGGGGCTAAAATAAGATTTAACAGTTGTTTTACAATTAAATACGAATCTCCGGCACATTTGTTAATTTAATAACGATTTCTCATAATTAAATCATTGCCCTTTATCATAATATGGATTCAATTTATTCTAAAATTTAATTCTGCATAAGTGCCTGTTTACATAATTTAAAAACCATCTGTTTTTTCAACCTGCTCTCGTTACTGAAATAAAATCCTTTTGAAAAAAAGATATTTTAAGGCTGAAACTGCCAGTGAAATGGTGGATAAAAAATAAAAATGTTAATAACTTTCATTTTTTATAACATTACATTTGGATAACATTTGTATAATCAATACTTTTGACAACCAACAATAAGCCCATGTGGTGTACGTTAATGTGTAAGTGAATACCCAAACATAACTGTATAACATGATTAAAAAATTTTTGTTTTCTACCCTAATCGCTATCTGCACGCTCTCAACCGCATTTGCGCAAACAAAAACAAAAGAATCTGGTAAAGAATTAAATGACCCTGATAACCTTGCATCGCAATATTTTTCGCAGGTAATGGGTGTTGCGGTAGATGCGACCTCGAATTTAAAACTCTACAAATTTATATACGAGTGGATCGGAACACCATACAGCTATGGTGGAAACAGTAAAAGAGGCATCGATTGCTCGGCTTTTACTAAAGCGATTTACGACAAAGTTTTCAACACTACCATCAGAAGAAATTCGCGTGATATTTTCAGCATGGTAGATCCGCTATCCAAAGAAGATTTAAAAGAAGGCGATCTGGTTTTCTTCAAAATTAAAAGCAGAAGCATTTCACACGTAGGTATCTACCTTGGCGACAACAGATTTGCACATGCATCAAGTTCTCGCGGTGTAGTAATCAGCAACCTGAATGAACCATATTACAGTCGTTACTTTTATAAAGGCGGGCGTGTGTTAGAATCGTTTAAGAAAGAATTTGAAGTAGAATAATTCAGCTGGCAGTTAACAGTTCACAATTTCGGTTAACGGTTGCCTGAATAAAGAATACAATCCTCCTAAAGAAATTTCG
The DNA here is from genome assembly GCF_039538295.1 of Pedobacter jeongneungensis. Taxonomy (NCBI): domain Bacteria; kingdom Pseudomonadati; phylum Bacteroidota; class Sphingobacteriia; order Sphingobacteriales; family Sphingobacteriaceae; genus Pedobacter; species Pedobacter jeongneungensis. Next base: position 202,273 of record NZ_BAABBY010000005.1, read on the forward strand.
GAGGATTTTTTGTTTAACACAACTCAAGCCGTCATTTCGCGCGGAGTGAAACGGAGTCGGGACCCCAAAGGCTCTGCGAAGCAAAATCTATCGGGATAGATCTCTCCATTCCACTACGTTCCAGTCGAGATAACGAGTATAATAAATACCTAATGAAGCTCATCAACACCATCCTAATTTTACCCTTTGTTGTTATTGTCCTGATCAGCTGCACCAGCAATAATGCCCAGGTTGCTGCACCGATAGCTAAACAGGATACCGTAATCCGGAAAATAAAAGATACGATATCGATCACCGCAGTAGGCGACATTATGCTTGGCTCTGCTTTTCCGTCAAAAACCAATCTTCCACCTGATGATGCCGTTAACAGTTTCCAGGTGGTTGATAGTTTGTTAAAAGGAGATATCGTATTTGGAAATCTGGAGGGCTGTTTTCTTAATTCAGGTAATTCGAACAAATGCAATGGTATAAACCCGAACAATTGTTATGCTTTCAGAATGCCTGAACGTTATGCCGGAATTTACAAAAATGCAGGCTTTAACGTATTGAGCATTGCCAATAACCACGTTGGCGATTTTGATGCGAAAGGAAGAAAAAATACGGCAAGGATTTTAGATTCGCTACAGATCCATTACGCCGGACAGGTAAATAAACCATTTGAAGTTTTTGAGAAAGACAGCATAAAATATGCTTTCTGTGCTTTTGCGCCAAACGAAAACACGGTATCGATCAATAAGATCGATAGCGCAAAGGCCCTAGTTGCCCGTTTAAAAACCATGGCTGATATTGTAATCGTATCTTTCCATGGTGGAGGTGAAGGCGCCAGGTTTGAGCATGTTCCCCGCAAAAATGAAATTTTTTACAAAGAAAACAGGGGCAACGTTTATGCTTTTGCACATGCCGTGATTGATGCCGGTGCCGATGTAGTACTGGGCCATGGGCCGCATGTAACCAGAGCTGTTGAAGTTTATAAGAATAAATTTATCGCTTACAGTTTGGGCAATTTTTGCACCTATGGAATGTTCAGTTTAAAGGGGAATAATGGTATTGCTCCTTTGCTTCAGCTAAAAATAAACGCCAAAGGCGATTTTCTCTACGCAAATGTAGTATCAGTTAAGCAGGATAAAATTAACCGTTTAACCCTCGATGATAATCATAGGGCTTTTAAACGGATAAAAGAACTTACCGATATTGATTTCGTTGGTCACCAACTTAAGTTCACCGATAATAAAATTAGCTTAAAAGATTAATTTTCTGCGACACCAATCTCAATTTAATTCAGAATATTTGCCTTATGAAAACGGGATTAATACTTCATTATATTATTGGTATCGCAGCGGCTATTTTAGTCCTGGCAGCAGCTTATTACATTCAGCAAAATCCAAAAAACTTATTATCTGCCGGCATTATTATACTGGCGGGTTGTTTGGTTGCTTTTAGTCAATACCAGATTATTAAGCACAAAAAGAAACAAAAATGATTGCTGTTGTTATAGAAGCAATAAATGCCTCAAACTTTAAGGATGGTATTTACCTTAGTTTAGCCATCGGTGCAGCAGTGGTACTTTTTCTTTTATCAAGAAAGTTCGGGAAGAAGAGATAGTTTAGCTCTCATCTTTCGTATTCTTTACCAAACCAATTCCAGAAACAAAGAATATCAGTCCGATGATGCCATAAACCATTAATCCCCTTGTATTTTGATTATGGTTTACAAAGCCATATCCGGCATAAATTAAGCCGATAATTCCCAGTATTGTTAAAATGGTTCCAAAAGTGCGTTTTACGTTCATGATCTATTTTTTAAGATAAGACAAAAATTTAAGGCTTTTGTTTGAGCACCGGAAAATGGAGTATTAATCGTTTGTATTTATTTTTTTATAACTTCATAAAAAAATCTAATTATGCAATACACCATTTATGTTATAGCTATTGTAGCGTTCATTGTCCTACTCAGCTCATTTGTTACCGTTAAACAGGGAACCATTGCGGTGGTAACGGTTTTCGGTAAGTACCGCCGTCAGTTAAGACCAGGTTTAAATTTTAAAATCCCATTAATAGAGCAGATTTATTCGCGCATTTCGATCCAGAACCGTTCGGTTGAATTATCTTTCCAGGCGGTAACACAAGATCAGGCTAATGTGTATTTTAAAGCGATGCTTTTATATTCTGTGGTAAATCAGGATGAAGAAACCATTAAAAATGTAGCGTTTAAATTCGTAGATGCCACCAACCTGATGCAAGCCTTAATCAGGACCATAGAAGGTTCGATCCGTGCTTATGTAGCCACGCAGAAACAGGCAAACGTATTGGCACAACGTAATGAAATTGTGCTTCATGTTAAAGAACAGATTGATCAGGTTTTAGATGGCTGGGGATATCACCTGCAAGATCTTCAATTGAATGATATTACTTTTGATGAAGAAATTATGCGCTCGATGAGTCGTGTAGTAGCGTCGAATAACTTAAAAGCAGCGGCTGAAAATGAAGGTCAGGCTTTATTGATTACGAAAACCAAGGCTGCTGAGGCTGATGGTAATGCCATCAAGATTGCTGCAACAGCCGAACGTGAGGCAGCTCAATTACGCGGACAGGGTATCGCTCTTTTCCGTGCAGAGGTTGCGCATGGTATGAGCAAGGCCGCACAGGAAATGGAACAGGCTAACCTGGATATTTCTGTGATTTTATTCACCATGTGGACGGAATCGATCAAACATTTTGCCGAGAATGGCGATGGTAATGTAATATTCCTTGACGGTAGTACTGAAGGCATGAACAAAACCATGAAAGAAATGATGGCCATGCAATTAAGTAAACAAAACGAGCCTTCAGGAAAGAAATAAGGATTTAATAGTCAAAATTGAGACCTATTAGTTTAATAAAGCACATTACAATCAAACCCAACGGGAGGTCTTATCAAAACTCCAAAGTAAATAATAAAGCCTCTTTAGCCAAAACTAAAGAGGCTTTATTATTTAAAAGATATTTCTTTTTAGTTATTCTTTGGCATCAGGCCTAAGTTCATTACATAACTACCTGATTGCTGCATAAAATCGCCCATTACCCTTAACGATTCATCTTCAATAAAATCGAAAGCATCTTGTTTGGTTACTTTATCTCCTTTTTTAATGGCCGGTAAACCTCTCAATGCCCTTAATTCATTTTGTCTGGTCAGGGTTTTGGCTTCCTGTGCTTCGCGTTCTGCTTTAAGTTTAGCCTCATTTAATGTTACAGAAACTTCGTTATCACGTTTTTTAAGATCTGCGATATCCTGTTTAAGGTATTTGAAATCTAAAGAGTTTGCAATACGTTGTTCACTGTTTTTAGTCAATTGAGCTTTCACAGCAGCTAAATTAGCAACGGCTTTAAAATTAGAACTTGGAATTACATCCCATGGTAAAGCAGATGGCTCTGTATCTTCGCCAATTTTATCCATTGGGTAAATAGAAGGGAAAACAACATCAGGTGTTACGCCTTTATGCTGTGTACTGCTACCAGCCACACGGTAAAATTTAGCCATGGTTAGATTAATCTGACCTAAATTGATATCTGCAGGATTTGCACTATTAGGAGAAGTTCCAACGGTTTTATCTTTCGAAATTAAACCTGCCACCCTTTGCAACATGCTCGGATTTACCAGTTTATTCAAATCTATAGAAGATTGAACGGTACCTTTACCATAGGTTTGGCTACCCATAATAATACCGCGGCCGTAATCCTGTATCGCTCCGGCAAAAATTTCAGATGCTGATGCGCTTAAACGATCAACCATAACACCAAACGGACCATCCCATGCTACACCACTGTTCTCGTCTTCATCTACCTCAATTTTACCGCGTAAATCTTTTACCTGCACTACAGGGCCTTTATCAATAAATAAACCTGTTAACGAAATGGCTTCAACTAAAGAGCCACCGCCGTTTCCGCGTAAATCCATCACAATGGCATTTACTTTATCGTAAGTTTTTAATGAATCGATCAGTTTTCTTACATCGCGGGTGGTACTTTTATAATTTTTATCACCAGCATTGGCTGCTTTAAAATCAGCATAAAAAGCAGGCAAAGTAATAATACCTACTTTAATGTCTTTACCATTGCTGTTAATGGTTTTTACCTTTTTCTTGGCAGAAGTTTCTTCCAGTACAATTTTATCGCGCACCAGTTCTATAATTACTGGTTTAGACGACATTTCTTTTCCTACAGGAATCACTTTTAAACGCACTTTAGTGCCTTTAGGGCCTTTTATTTTCGATACGGTGTTATCCAGTCTCCATCCAACTACATCAACAAACTCACCGTCGCCTTGCGCTACAGCAATAATACGATCGCCAGCACTTAACTGTTTGCCTTTAAAAGCAGGTCCGCCGGCAATGATTTCTGAAATTTTAACTACCTCATTTTCCAGTTGTAAACGTGCACCTATACCCTCAAAAGAGCGCGACATGTCTTCGTTAAAAGCAGCTGCATTGCTCGGGTTGAAATAATTGGTATGGGGATCAATAGATTCGGTAAATGCATCCATTAAAATCTGGAAAACATCCTGATTATTCATTTTTGAGGTTTGCGACTGTAAATTCTGATAACGTTTGGTTAAAGTTTCTACATTTTTTGCTTCAGCTGTTCCGGCTAAATTAAGGTTAATCAACTCATATTTAACACGTTTTTTCCAGGTATCGTTTAAGGCAGTTGTAGAAACCGGCCAGGGTAATTTTTCCCTGTCGTACACATAAGTATCGGTTTGGTTAAAATCGAATTTGGTTTTAATCTGCGCCAGCGAATAATTAAAATATTCGTTAAGCCTTTTAGCGTAAACGTTATAGATAAAAAAGGGACCACTTAAATCGCCGTTTTTAAAATCGTCGTCTAACGTATATCTGTATTTTTCAAATTCCTTAATATCAGATGCAAGGAAATAATTTTTACCCTGATCTAATGATTTGATATACTTATCTAAAATAATGGAAGATATAGAATCGTTGACCTGAATTTTCTTGTAATTGTAACTCTCAATCAGATTCACAACCTCCTTAATCACAAGCTGTTGCTGCTGATCCGGCTTTATATTGGTAATTCCCTCAACAATCGGCTGAGTTTTGGGCGCAGCATGGCAGGCAAGTACGGCTCCGGTAAAAATTACAAAAAATATTCTCTTTAACATCTCTTTAAATGATTTAAAATCCATTTCCAATTCTATATAGCCAATATGATACCATTTTAGCAAAAAAACAAAAAAGAGACAGCATTATTACCGTCTCTTGTTAAAACTTTATCAAATCTAACTAAAAGCTTTTTATTTAACAATTTCTTATAGCACAACGCTAAGAGATATTTTTTGTTTTAGGCAATATTTAAAATTTGACCGAATAAAGACGTATAATCGCTTTTAAAGCAATGTTTTAGTATTTGTGGGAATAATTTTTCCGGATGATTAGAGGTTACAGGTTGATTAACCTTTTTTAGTAGCGGTTTTGCTGGCAATTATTTCCCTGGCATCCTTAATCTGCGCTTTATACTGCGTGGTTTTGATGGAATTGGCCAGCCATTCTGCCGATTTTAAATCCCTGAGCGCAAGGGTAAAATCTTTCTTTTTAATTTTCACCTGAACAATGCCCAAAATAGATTCGATATAGGCATTATTGCTTTTTAACTGTTTAGCCAGTATGCCCTGCTGGGTGTAAAACCACATCGATTGCGTGTATTTGGTATTAGCAAGGTACACTTTGCCCAAAAGGCTGTAGGTATTCATGATTCCGGCACGGTTACCGGTTTTAGAATAATTTTTTAAAGCAACATTTAAAAGGATCTGTTCTGCATCGGTGAAACGGCCCAGTTGGTAATGCATGCTGCTCATCTTAATGATGGCCTGCCCGTACCTGTTGAAATTTTTTACAGAATTATATTCGAAAGCAGCTTTGCCAAATAATGTTAAGGCTTCGTTATAATCGCCTTTTCGCTCTAAATCTTCAGCTTCTTCAAAAAAAGAATTCCCGTCTTCCAGGTCGAATTTAGATACCGCTATATTAATAGCGCTACCTCCATTGGGTTCCTGGATGTCTGTTTTGTCTATGTTTTGAGCCTGAAGTTGTAACGATGCAAAAAGGCCGATTAAAGCCAGTACAATTTTGGTCATGCAACAAAAATAATACTTTAATTCTAATTTTAGCTAAATACCTGTAAATTAACATCAAAAGATGCCCAAACCATATAGGGATGCGAATCGCAATGATATATTTCGCCTTCTGCGGTGATGCCAACTATACCTGCAAAGCCATCAAAAGCCTTTAATTCGGCGAAAGATTTGTCTGATGCATCCTTTAAAGTAAAGCCATCGGTAACACGTGTAACGATTTTGGCGGCCAGTGCACCACTCACAATATCTTCGCCAACACCAGTACAAGAGATTCCTGCAAACTGGTTAGCATAATTGCCGGCAACGGTGGCCGAATCGCTTACGCGGCAGGGAATTTCAAAGCCTTTACCGCCTGTAGAAGTTGCAGCTGCTAAATCTCCATTGGCATCAAGCGCTACACAACCTACGGTTCCTTTATTGTTTTTCTGGTTTAATTTTGCTTCGTACTCAGATTGACGCTGTAGTGTGATGGGATTAAAATATTCAAATCCGTTATCGCGGGCAAATTGCTGTGCGCCATCGCCACTTAATACACGATCATCATAGGTCAAAAGGTTTTGGGCTATCTGGATCGGGTTTTTCACATCCTCCACATTGATTACACCACTAAATTTTTCGGTTTTACCATCCATTAAAGCAGCGCTTAACCTTACTTTTCCATCACTTTGAATCTGCGAACCAATTCCTGCATTAAACAATTCGTTATCTTCTAACAAAGCAACGGTATAAACCACAGTTTCTAAAGCGGTATGTGTTTTCAGGTATTCGTGGCCCAGCGTAACAATAGAAGCTAAGGCATCTTGTTTTGCCTTTTTTGTTTCCTGATTGGTGGATGATTCGCTGAAAAAGCCGCCGTGTATAATTAGTTTCATTTTTGTAGTATCGAGATGTAAGTTACTTAGACTGATAACCGCCCACTGTTAATTGCTAACTGAACTACCCTATTGGAATAACTTTAGGATGATGGATTACTAAACTATGATCATTTAAATCATAAACGTCGCCATCGCACATAACGTGTACCACCATGTTTTTTATCGAAACCGGTTGTCCCATTTCTACATCGGTTAAATTGGTGTCGGCCATGTTGCGGCCATCAACCAAAATTACCATACCTGAGCCAATGGCTTCCATGGTATGCCCGTCTGATATAAAAAGCCCGGTATCTTCACCTAAACCAATGCCCAAAATACCAGGATTACTGGCTGCAGCATATAATAAACGGCCGATTCTGCCACGCTGAACAAAGTGTGTATCTACAATAACATCATCAATAAAACCTAAGCCACCGGTAATTTTAACTTCACCTTTAAGTAAAGCATCTTTACTGCTGCCCTGGTAAATCATGTTTTTAGAGCTTGCTGCTGCTCCGGCCGAAGTACCCGCAATTACAACAGGTTCATTTCTGTATTTTTCTAACAGGATCTGATGGATTTTCGTGCCGCCAAAAATAGATGAAAGGCGAAGCTGATCGCCACCGGTAAAAATAATTACCTCAGCGGCTTTGATACGCTCATAATTTTCGTCAGAATTGGCTTCTTCACGGTTGGTAATATTTAACACACCAACATTATGTACATCCAGTTGCGCATAAGCTTTAATGTATTCTTCACCAACTTTTTCGGGCATTAATGATGCGGTGGTGATGATCTCGAAACGTGATTGGGTATCTTTAATTGATTCAGTAGTAATCCTTTTTAAAATTCCACGCTCAAAAAAATTCATGTTTTCTGGTAGTCCAAATTGCGTTTCTGCGAAGCTACCGGTGTTAATTGCGCCACCAATGATGATGAGTTTACCTTTCGGAACCATTCTTTGTGTATATAATTGTATCAAAAAACCCAAATATATAGGCTTAAGATAAAAAACACGACTTTTTTTGTCAATAATATTCAATTTATTAACAAACGTTAAAATAATCTAACCTAAAATTAACGTAATAGTGCTTGAAAATAAAACAAATACGTATTAAAATTGATTTACGTAAATGGAACGCCTAATTTCAAAATAAATGCATATTTTACAGTCATCAATTTCATTCTCAAAATTGAATTAAAAAGGCCGTCCCAAAACCTTGTTAAATTAAAAAACGAACAAAACATTACATGAAGATATTAAACATACAAGTATTAAGAGGACCGAATATATGGTCGATTAGCCGGAAGAAATTGATCCAGATGCGGTTGGATTTAGAAGATCTGGAACAAAAACCCACCAATGTGATAGACGGTTTTAGCGAGAGGATTGAGAAACTGTTGCCAAGCATGTTTACCCACCGTTGTTCTAAAGGGGTTGAAGGCGGTTTTTTTACCCGGGTGAAAGAAGGAACCTGGATGGGCCATGTAATTGAGCATATTGCACTTGAAATTCAGACCCTGGCAGGTATGGATACCGGATTTGGCAGAACCCGAATGACCAAAACCGAAGGTATTTACAATGTGGTTTTCAGTTACCTGGAAGAAAAAGTAGGTATTTATTCGGCCGAAGCTGCAGTAAGGATTGCCGAGGCTTTAATTAACAATGAAGAATACGATTTAGAACACGATATCCGCAGGATGAAAGAAATCCGCGAACTGGAAGCATTGGGACCCAGTACAGGCTCCATTGTGGAGGAAGCGGTGAAACGCAGTATCCCGTGGATCAGACTGAACAAAAGTTCGCTGGTGCAATTGGGTTATGGCAAAAACCAGGTGCGTTTTAGGGCCACCATGACCGAAAAAACCAGCAGCATTGCAGTAGATATTGCCAGTAATAAAGAAGAAACCAAACGTTTGCTTACCGAAGCTGCCATTCCTGTAGCATCAGGTGTAACCATTTCAAATGTTGATGACCTCGAAGCGTCAGTTAAAAAAGTTGGATTTCCTTTAGTTTTTAAACCGCTGGATGGCAATCACGGTAAGGGTGCAACCATCAACGTAAAAACCATGGAAGATGCGTTGGCGGCTTTCGAATATGCCAAAACCTATTCGAGAAGGGTAATTATAGAAAAATTTATTACCGGCTACGATTTTCGTGTATTGGTAATCGATCATAAAGTTATTGCCGCGGCACAACGCGATCCGGCACATGTAAGAGGCAATGGAATTCACACCATTCAGGAGCTTATTGATAAAGAAAATGAGGATCCACGCCGTGGTTATGGACATGAAAATGTATTAACTGAAATAGCTGTAGACCGCGATACGCTGGATTTACTGGCTAAAAAAGAATATACTTTAGAAACCATTCCGGAAAAGGGAGAGGTAGTTTATTTAAAGTCGACCGCAAATTTAAGTACAGGAGGAACATCGATTGATGTAACCGATATCGTACACCCACAGAATATTTTTATTTGTGAAAGGATTTCGAGGGTAATCGGACTGGATATTTGCGGTATAGATATTATGGCACAAAACCTTACGCAGCCTTTAACCGAAAATGGTGGTGTGGTGTTAGAGGTTAATGCTGCGCCTGGATTCAGGATGCACCTGGCGCCAAGCGAAGGTTTGCCTAGAAATGTTGCTGCATCGGTTATCGACATGCTTTATCCGCAGGGAAAATTATCGCAGATCCCGATTATTGCCGTAACCGGAACAAACGGAAAAACCACAACCACGCGTTTAATTGCGCATATTATCCGCAGCAATGGTAAACGTGTAGGTTTTACCACCAGCGATGGGGTATATGTGCACAACACCATGTTAATGAAGGGCGATACCACCGGACCGGTAAGTGCCGAATTTATTTTAAAAGACCCGACTGTTGAATTTGCCGTTTTAGAAACTGCCCGTGGCGGAATTTTAAGGGCTGGTTTAGGTTTTAATGCCTGCGACATTGGTGTAGTAACCAATATTCAGGAAGATCACCTCGGGATTTCCGACATTCACAACCTCGACGATTTAACCCGTGTTAAAGCGGTTGTAATTGGCGCGGTTCGCCGTAAAGGCTGGGCAGTATTAAATGCTGATAATGGTTATTGCGTACGCATAGGTAAAGATGCCAGGTGTAATGTGGCTTATTTTAGTATGGATGAAAACAATCCGGTAATTAAAGAGCATTGCAGAAAAGGTGGTATTGCTGCTATTTACGAAAACGGATTTATTACCATTAAAACCGGCGACTGGAAATTAAGGGTTGATAAAGCCACTCATATTCCTTTAACATTTGGTGGTTCGGTAAATTTTATGATCCAGAACGTACTTGCGGCAACACTGGCTACCTATTTATGGGGTTATAAACCAGAAGATATTCGTTTATCGTTAGAAACATTTATCCCCTCGGCAGCACATACGCCAGGAAGGATGAACATTTTCAGGTTTAAAGACTTTAAAGTTCTGGTAGACTTTGCGCACAATCCTGACGGGTTTAACGGCGTAAAAAGTTTCTTGCAGGGAGTAGAAGCTACAGAACATGTGGGTATTATTTCGGCAACCGGTGACAGAAGAGATGAGGATATCCTCGAAACAGCCCGGATTTCTGCACAGATGTTTGATAAAATTTACATTTGTCAGGAGAAATACTTACGCGGAAGACAACAGGATGAACTGGTTGATTTATTATTGAAGGGCATTAAGGAGGTTGATCCGAATAAAGAGGTCATCATTAATAACAAAAGTACCGAGTGTTTAAAAATCGCGATTGAAACAGCTCAAAAAGGTTCTTATCTGACTATATTAAGCAATACGATTGACAATACAATTCAGCGTGTTACTGAGCATTTGGATAGGGAACTGGAGGCGTAGTTTTCATCTATAAAACCGTCATTTCGAGCGGAGTTCAGCGCAGTCGAGATAACGGCCCTAAATAAAAAAACCTCCTCCGATTAGATCGAAGGAGGTTTTTTCGTTTTTATATATTGTTCACTTATGCCTGGGCATCACGCAATCTTTTGATTTCGTCGTGAGATGTTCTCAATGATGCTTTTTGATCAGAGATTAATTCTCTGATATTTGCAGGAATTTCTTCTTCTTCCAGGGCCATTTTATAACCATTTTGAGCTGCATCTTCGCCGAATTCGCAATTGTTTAAAACGGTTTTGCGATCGTGACCGGTAAATATGGCTTTAACATCCATCCATGCCCTGTAAATTTTACCTGAATTGGTTGTTCCTGTTTCAATATCTTCGCCTAATGCACTTACTTCTGTTGCTAATGCCATTTTATATTTCTGGCTTTCGGCAATCATATTTAAAAATAGCGTTTTCAGATCTGCATCACCGTCTTTTAATTCCTGACGGGCTTTTTCATAACCTTCAATACGGTCGTTATTGATCTGGATCAGGTCATTCAATACCTCTGCTGTTGCTGTTGTCGTTTTCATGTTGTTATTTTTTATAGTTTCGATGTATAAAAGCAACACAATCAATCAAAAAAAGGTTTGTCATTTTTTCAATTGATTAAAAATACAGAGATAAAATGTTGTTTGTCAGGTTATTTCTTCGAAAAGTATTGCGCCAGTTTTTCTTTTACAAAACGCCTTACCCGCGTTACCATATTCCCCTTACGTTTAGTTAAAAAGGATTTGATGGCTTTATATGCAGTTGCATCCTCAGCAATTACGGTCGGAAATTCGACGATAGGTTTGGGATTGATAATAACATTATAGATGTCATTTATCCCCGAATGGACACCGGTACCATCATGTCCGATGTTATTTACCAGCGACTGTGATGGGTTGAGGGTTAAACCACCTTTTAAGAAAATAGAGGCGTACCACCTGATGGCCCAGCTGTTGTTTTTTCCTTTTTTGAACTCCTGCATCTGTTTCCAGAAATTCATTTTGTTATCAATGGAAAAAGCCGCTTTTTTCCTTTTATCAAACTGTTTTAAAAGTACATCGATATTGGGTTCAAAATTTTTCCAGGCCCTCCCCCATGTGGCCCAGCCCCAGCTCGTGGCTGCCCTGTAAAAAAATGATTGTGGCAGTTCTTCAGCTTTTAAAGGATACATATAAGCACCAATGTGCATCACTTTTTCTTCTTCGCTATATCGGGTTAGTGCCTCGTTAAAATAGTGCAAAGTGTGCGGAGAAGTAACCAGGTCATCCTCAAAAACAATTACCTGATCGTATTCTTCTATTAGCCGGGTAACTCCCGCAATTACGGAATTGGCTAAGCCTGCGTTATCCTTTCTCTCGATTACTTTAACGGATTTAAAGCCCTTCGTTTTATTGATAATTTTCCTTACAGCAGCCACATTCTCCTCCTCACGAACGGTCTTTGCGCCATCAGAAAAGATGTACAGATGGCTTTCGGCAGCCAGATCGTTCTGTTGCAAAAATGTTAACGTACGCTCGGTATGCTGCGGACGGTTATATACGAAAAGTGCTATGGGAGCAAGGTTTTGCATTTTTGTTTTTATCAATTAAGCTTATCAATAAGCGTACTAGGCATTTTTTAGATTCGTCATCTCGACTGAACGCAGTGGAATGCCCGCCTGCTTCGGGCAGGGAGAGATCTATGTAGAAGTTTTTTCAAGATAGATTTCTCGGCTTCATTGCATTTCGCTCGAAATGACGGGTTGAGTGGATTTCCGCCTGAAATAAAGGCAACTCTAATAATACACTTTAATTTACTAAAATATCTGCAGGTTATGCTCTGATTTTTTAGTTAGTACAGTATATGCATTGGCAAACTGTTCTTGTTTTTTCCTTCCGAATAAATTGCCTAATGTTTTTTTAATGCGGTATTCCAATTCAATTTTTAAGTTTTTAGAAAATGTTTTTGGCGCTTTCCTATTAATAAACTCATTAAATTTTACGGTTTCAGGAGCAGTCATCGAAACTTTATCTTCCAAAATCTCCAGACCCTCACTCTGCAGTAAAAATCTTAAAGAAGTTGGCGTGTACATATTGATGTGTCCGTAATCCAAAAAGTGTTTCATCCTTTGGTCTACACCGAAACGGTAATCTTTTGGCACTTCTACCACTATATATTTAGCCACGCGTTTCAATTCCCGGATCAGGATCCTCTCGTGTTCTACGTGTTCTAAAACGTGTGCAAGAATAATCAGATCAAAAGTATCATCTCCGTAAGGAATTTTATAGCCATCAAAAGTTTGCGCTTCTTTTAAGGCCGAAAGATTACGGTCTTTTATAATATCAACACCACTTTGTGCAATTTCCAAAGCATACAGTTCTGGAGCGAAATGCCATTCATTTAAAAAATGCAGAATACTGCCATCGCCTGCACCAACTTCAAGCACTTTTTTAGGCTTCAGTCCTTTGCAAACATCAACAATATTCCGGGCTTTATATTTGGCTCCCAGCATTCGCCAGGCCACATCGCTATTGGTATAAAAATTATCGTAGGCAGTTTTTACTTCTTCGCTTAACATGGTTCTGACCGATTTAAATACCTAAACAATTATCCTGCTTATAAAAAACTGAAGTTGCCTTTTCGTAAAAAAGTCCGGGAGAAATGCCACTAAAGCTGATTTCTTTAAAACCCTGTGCTTTTAGCAATACCCGTGCAGGATGGTAAACTTCGCGTTCGCTATCATCCAAAACCAATACCCCATCCGGAGAAAGTGCCTCAATACTGTATTTACAGCAGTTTACGCGGTCGCGGCCATCAACAATAATAATGTCGAATTTTTTATTCAGCAAAGTTGCTTTTTTAGCATACTCACCATCTTTTTCCAGTTGACAAAAGATCATTTCTGCGTTGGCAGGGCTTGTATTTTTAACCTTATCGTGCCATCCTTTATCATGCTCAACAGACGTTACAGCGCCAGCTCTTTCCGCATAAAATATGGTAGAATTGCCTGAGCCATATTCGAAAATATGCTGGTTTTTGTTTATCCGTTCTTTTATAAAATCGATAAACGAATAAGTTACCCATGGAAGTGCCTTTCCATTGCCATCTACGGCCTGTTTTTTGTCAAAAGCGGTAAACCAGCCAATGCTGTTCAGGTAGCCTTTATGTCCGTATGATAACAATGCTTTAAGCCTGTTTGGCTTTGCAATTAATGTGCTTAATGCTTTAAGAGTACTCAACGTTTAAATATTTTTTGAAATGCTGTGACCAAAAATAATGATTTTAACATCATTATACCTTGTTTACGAAGTTTCGGTATAAATAGTATAAAAAATGCGGAAATAAAGTATGCAACTACTGTAGCTACTGCTGTACCCATCATGCCCATTCTTGGGATGAGTATAATGTTTAGAATGATATTTACAACCGCACCTATCCCTGTTCGAATAAAAGTTAAGCGGCCAAAGTTTTCGGCAATTAAATACTGGCCACTTGCTACGCCAAGAAATATGAAAGCAGAGCCCCAAACATGAACAGACAAAACTGGTGCAGCATCTGCAAATTCTGGTTTAAAATAGCTGTAAATAAATGGTGAAGCAAAAGTTATAAAAATTGCAAAACTTAAACTTAACCACACCATTAAATCGTATAAATTCTGAAGTCTTTTTTGATAACGCTCCTGATCATCTCTTCTTGCATTTAAAATTGCCGGGAAAAGCGACGAAACGATTGCAACAGGAACAAAATTTAATGCCTCACTAAAGTTAACTACAGTTGCATAAGCACCTGCTTCGGCTGTTCCCCTTTCTCCTAAAATTTGTTTAAGCATAATTTGATCAATTTTCATGTATATAGAGACCATTATGCCTGAGATGATTAAAGGCCAGGAAAGCGCACAAAGTTTTTTTGCTAATGTTTTTTCAAATTTCCAGCTAAAAATACTTCTGCCTTTACGGCTATAAGTAATAATATAGCCTACTGAAAGTAAAACAGTGTCAAATAGAAATGCGAAAAAGAAATAACTAATCGGCGAATGTGTATAAATCAGGATAATTTTTATAGCAGCTGAAATCAAATTTCCAATAATCTGAACCTGCATGATGTATTTCGATTTTACTTCTGATTGGAAATAAGAATCTATAACCGTAAAAGATTGAAAAACGCCTATAAATGAAAGCAGAAGTATAAAGGAATATTGAATGTCCTGTAATGGATAAATAAGCCACGCTAACGAAATTAAAGGGATACATAAAAATCCTGCAAAAGTTTTAAGCCCGAATGCGGTACCTAAAATCTGATCTCTCCTTTGCGGAAACTGGTGAAGTTCTTTAACGATAAATTGATCCAAACCAAGTCCTGCCAGCGCTGCAAATAAAAATACATAAGCAATCGACGTCGTGAGAATACCATTGCCATAAGAAAGGAGATAGTTTGCAACAGCAATGTTGGTTAACATTTTAATTCCTAAGCTGCCAACTTTCCCTATTAGAAGCATCCCTGTATTTTTAAAATACTTTTTTAGTGCTTCTTCGTCAAAACCTTTTATGGCGGGTAATTTCATTAACGCAAAGATGTAAAAAAATGTGCGTTAAGTAAGGTACCCTAAATTCAAAATATTTTTATTGCATAATGGCGGTTAGCCTTCACTTTTTGTTTCCGGCACTTTGGCTTCTGTATTTTTGGTTTCGGGTGCTGAAACCGGGTTTACAACCGGAGCAGGTTTGCTGTTTAACGGTGCACCAACGGCGAGGTCGCACCTGTGGTTCGGCTGACCATGTGGTGGATTCAGACCTTTACCCACTTTTACACCCGATACTTGTGTAACCGCAGGTTGCGAAGTTGTAGCTACCTGGGTCGGCTTACTATCTAAAGGCACACCAACCGCTAAATCACATCTATGGCCAGGCTCACCGTGTTTAGGATTTAGCTTCTTTCCGGAGGCATTTACAACAGGAGCAGCCGGGGCAGGTGCAGGCTGTGGCGTTACATTTTGCTGAGGCTGTACTCTTGCCGTCGGGTTTAGAGGCGCACCAACGGCCAGGGCACAGGTATGGCCGGCTTCGCCATGCGGCGGATTAAAAATCAGGTTACTTTGGGTATTCTGCGCTGCAGGTTGAGTGGCATTGCTTTTTTGTAATCCCTGGAGCCCTGTTGGCGTTGGGATAACCGCCTGAGCAGTTTCTTTCTTTCCGCTGGTATTACAGGCACAAAGTACAGTAAGTGTTAACAGGTAAAAAGCGTATTTCATGAGCAAGAGGTTTAGGATTAACCAAATATGGCGAAATTAATTTAGGCCTGAAAGCTCTTTTCTATTCTTTCTAACTGTTTCAGGTGGTGTTTTAGATGAATTTCGATAAACCTAAGCCATTGTTTAGCATTTAAATAGCCTAAACGCGGATGTTTTGTTTTGCAATTGGCTTTTGCATTTACAATTAACGGGTAATTATCATCCAAAGCTTTTTCGAATTCTAAAATAAAATCAAGGGCTTCTGTTTTACTAATTTTTTTTACTCGATCTGCCAACCGTTTCGGCACCTTATATTTTTTTGCCGGAGGTAACGAACCCAGTAATAAAATCAGCTTTACAATAAAATGTGTGGGTTTATTTTCGCCTTTACCATTTGCTGCGTGTACAAAGGCAATTATTGAAAGTAAGCTCGAATCAAAAATATGCGAATATACCTCACTGTAACTCCAGCCAGAAATTGGTGGAGTGGTTTGGAAAATATCTTCGGGATAATGTGATAATTTAGATTTATAGGCATCGACCACCTGATGTATCGATGCCTTTACTTTTGCGGCCGTCATTTAATAAAGATAAGCCGAAAAAGGGGTACAACTAAAAAAGTTTCAATAATTCTTCCAAATGAGTAATTTCCTGTTTTACATCTTCAGGTTTTTCTTTTTGTAAAGGATTGAAAAAGATCGCTTCCATACCAAAATTTAATGCACCATAAATATCAGCCTCCAAACTATCACCAATCATGATACTTTCTTCTTTCAGGGCGTTTGCTTTATTCAATGCATATTCAAAAATGATTGGATTTGGTTTATTTACGCCTACATCTTCCGAAATAATCACGTTTTCGAAATAGGGATTGAGGTTAGAGAGATTCATTTTGGTTAAGGTAGTTTCCTTAAACCCGTTGGAAATGATATGCAGGGTATATTTTTGCTGTAAGTATGCCAATACTTTTTGTGCACCTTCAAACAGGTTGGTTTTAGTTGGCGAAATATTTACATAATCATCCTCAAATTGATGCGGTACGGCATCGGGATGAATGCCCAGCTGGATAAATGTTTTACTAAAACGCTCCGACCTTAAAAAATCTTTCGTGATTTTTCCTAAATGATAATCGGCCCATAACTGGTGGTTATTTTCTGTATAAGTGCTGATGAAGTCGGCACAGGATTTAAGGCCAAGTTCTTTTAATTTATAGGTATGGTAAAGCTCGTTTAAAGTTTCTTCGGCATTACGGTCAAAATCCCAGATGGTATGGTCGAGGTCGAAGAAGATGTGTTTTTTCATTTGTGATGATTTTTCACAAAGGT
This sequence comes from Pedobacter jeongneungensis, assembly GCF_039538295.1. Lineage (NCBI taxonomy): Bacteria > Pseudomonadati > Bacteroidota > Sphingobacteriia > Sphingobacteriales > Sphingobacteriaceae > Pedobacter > Pedobacter jeongneungensis. The sequence goes on from NZ_BAABBY010000005.1 coordinate 219,686, forward strand.
AACCTAATGATGTTTGATTTATAAATTTTGAGGGAAGCTTTGAATGACTTTAATTAAGATTGTTATAAATCGATTGTTAGGATATCATTTCCATCTTAAACGAAAAATGCCTGAAGATTTCAGGCATTAAATTTATTTTTTCTTTACAACAGGTAGACCGAACTTCTCAAGTACTTCTATTGCTTTCTCTGCTTTTTTCACAAAATACAGATCATTTTCATAATCTTTAACATGTTTGCTAACTACAGCATTACCTTGATCAGTATGTTGGGCACTTTTTTTAATTGTAGTAGGCATATCTCTCTCCTTTCTGTATTGCTAATCAAATATACTTGTTTATTTTTTCTTTATCAAGAAAGCTTTGTACTCCTCTGTACCTGTAAATTCTACCCATCCTGCTTCCTCTAATCCATACACTTCAAATTCTGTGCTAATTATTTGCAGCATCTGCGATATTTTCCGTTGATACAATTTTGTTCTGATGGGCGTGCTTCCGTGAGCAAAAATAAATTGGTTAGGATAATGCGCTATAAAATCGTAAATAGTGTTAGCAACGGTAGAAAGAACTTTTTCCATATCCCCGTTATTGCTATTTACAACATCATTAATACGACCATCACTGGTAAGGTCACCAAAACCAAGATTATATACTATTCCAACGCCTGGGATAGTTAATTTTGAGTACTGAACAATTTTTTCAATTGCCCCGTTTTTTCCCTTGCTGGTAAATTGATAGGTTAAGAAGTTGTTTTTAGCAAAATATTCATATTGATCCAGGAACATAGCATCATTTAGTCTCTTCGAAAATAACAAATTTCAGCCCAAAATTTAGCAGCTTTTTCCAATTAGTTAACTCAAAAAACTATAATCTATATTATTTAGCAATTTCACAAATACCCATCCACTTTCGCTCTAATTTCACAGATAAGCTCTTCATCCATATACTGGTAATCGTCAGGAATATCTAACGTAACGATTTCTTTTTCATAAACTTCTGCCGGGAAACGTTCGGTAATTCTTTGTTTATGTTTTTTCTCCATTACGAAGATGAGATCGGCCCAGATAATCAGTTTAGCATTGATTTTAATCCTTGCCGAAGGCTCCGTACCTGCTGAGCGTACCTGATGATCGGGATTGTTTTTATAAATAGTTTCGGCAGTGGCACTGCGCCATTTATTTCTACTGCACACAAAGAGGATATTCATTTATATTGAGCGTTACAAGACTCCGGACTAAGGACTAAACCTTCTCTCCATAGGCTAAATCGCCGGCGTCGCCTAATCCTGGAACAATGTACGATTTGCTGGTCATTTCTTCATCAACAGCTCCAACCCAAATTTTCGCCTTAGGCAAATTGGCACGTACATGGGCAATGCCTTCGGTACTGGCTATTGCAGCAACGATATGGAGTTCTTCAATTTTGTAACGGTTAATCAGTTCTTTACAGCACATTACCATACTTTGTCCCGTTGCCAGCATTGGGTCGGCCATGATCAGCACTTTACCATCTAAATCGGGTGTAGAAATGTAATCCATCTGGATTACGAAATCGCCACTTTTTTCTACTTTCCTGTAAGCCGAAATAAAACAGCATTCGGCCCTGTCGAAAATGTTAAGCAAACCTTGTTGCAAGGGTAGTCCGGCCCGCAGAATAGTGGCCAAAACGGGTTGTTGTGCTAAAACTTCGCAAGGTGATACACCTAAAGGAGTAGTGATATCTTTAGTGGCATATTTTAACGATTTACTGATTTCGTAAGCAAAAAACTCACCAAGCCTCTCCAGGTTTTTGCGGAAACGCATCGAATCTTTCTGGATATTCTCATCCCGAAGTTCGGCAATAAAGGTATTGGCAATCGATTTTATTTTGCTGATATCAAAAATCATCATTCTCGTTTTATAGGGCTATTTTTTAGCCACGGATATTCACAGATAGCCACAGATTTTATATCTATGTGTATGCTTTATGTCCGTGGTTAGTTTTACTAAATCCACTCCGGTTTAATGGTTAAATTTAGCGATTTCATGCGAATAATTTAAAAAAATCAATTTCCTGCGTAATTGAGCATTTCGATAAACAATAATTTCAATTTTTTATATTTAGGATGATCTGATAAACTCCTTAAACTCCAGCTGCTATAAAAGGTACCATTTACAACCTTAACTGCATCGATATATTGATGTAAGGTTTTCGTTGCCGATTCGTTTGTTAAATATTGCAGGATATAATCGGTTAAACAATACGAATTTACCACTAAAGGTGTTACTTTTTCGAGCTGAAGATCGTACCAGTTAAAAGGTGTACAGGTTCCGGCCCTAAAGCCCGGCACATTGCTGTAGCCCATAGAATAATCTGCCGTAATACCCGAATTGAGGATGTTTAAATAACAGATTGGAAATTTTAGTACGTCTAATTGCTGACTGGTTAAAGGAATAGCTACTGGATGGATTTTCCTGAGTTTAATCAGGCCTTCTTTAATTTCGGTCATTTTTTGCTTGTCGCTGGCGCAGGGCCTGAGTAAACCCACAGATTGACTGTGAAGATGTTGATTGATACCATTGATTTTAATATAATCCATAGGCACTTCAGGAAAATCGACAAAATAAAGTGGTGTATTTTTTTTAGCTGCAAAAATTTTGTTCACATCTTCCAGTACCTGTTCATTGCTGATGCCTACTCCGGTAAGCCTATCGAATTTGGAGCTCAGGTAATTATTTTCTTTTTTGAAAAGTGCACTAAAAACAAATTTAGTTCGGTTTAAAAAACCTTCGGGCAAACCAGGCAAAATGTTGAAGTTAATGGTAGGCTGGTGCTGAAACTTCTTTTCGTGAAACTTAAAAGCCGGATGTTTCTTTTTGATGATGCTTTTAATCATCAGGGCCCATTCATCAATTACCGGTTTATCTAAAACCTTCCATTTATGCTGGTAACTTTTTGAGGGTTTAAACTCTTCTTCGGTATTTTTCTGGTGCAGGTATTCCTCGTAACGGCTTACCATAAAAAAAGACGCTGCAAAAACATCGAATGGCAAAGCCGATTGCTCAACCGGGAAAGGAGCCTGATATTCGCCAAAAGAAATGGTTTTCGGTTTAATTTCTACCAGTTTATTGGAAAAGAGTAAAGCTGTGCTTTTAAAAAAAAGCTCATCACCCAGCGGTTGGTCGCCATAGCTTATTTTAACCTGTTCACTCTGTAAAAAATACTGGCTGTTACCTGTAAATTCTATTTCAGCTTTAAGGATATCTTTAAAAATAAAATTGAAGATATATTTTATGCGGGGCGTTAATATATTGGAGAAGATGATTAGATGCATAACTTATTTTAACAACACAGGATTTAAAAAAAGATGACAAGAAATATTCCTCAGCTAATATTAACACATAATATTGCCAATTAAATTTAACGGTAATTTAACATTGAACCATTATCTAATACAAAAATTACAATTAAAAGTTTGCAGCGAACTTCTTCTCGGGGTAAAGTATTTTGGTGCTTTTGCGGGTGTTACCCTTCACTATGTGTACGATACTCATCTGATCATCAAACATATCGTATAAAATGGTATCGTTAACTTCAACAGTTTTAACGGCAGTTATTTTTTCAACCTCAAGGTAGATATTTGTCGCTTCGTGATCAATCTCAAACCCTATATAGTTCATGGCAACGGTTTTTCCATTGGCTTTCAACTGTAAATGGCTAAGCAGGTATTTTTTTACCAGTTCGTCCATAGCGGCTTTCAGGTTCGTATTGCTTAAATCAGTTTTCTGCTTGTATAATTTTGATAAAATGGCTTCAAAATCATCTGAAAAAATCCGACAGCTTATTTCTAAAGTCTTATCCCTGGCATTAAAATTTATTTCAGTGGTGCTTACATGCAAAGGGTGTTTCATCCCGGCACTGGCAGAGAAGAAGATACAGCACAATAGCAAAAAGAGATATTTTAATTTATGCATCAATATTAAGGTATTACGGTAAGCAAAGTTAAGATTTAAAGCTTAAACCAAACAATCGCCATAAATCACTTAAAAATCAGTAACAAATTTGGTATTTATGGTTTTGTTTGAAGGATATTTGGGCTTTTTGCAATTAAAAACATAATTTTAGCTTTATAAACTATTTTAACTCCAATAGTTAGCTTATTATTTCATGCCGTTACAAGATTTTATCTTTTATTTTAAATTAGGATGGGAGCATATTATAAGCGCCGATGCTTTAGATCATCAACTTTTTATTTTAGCATTGGTAGCCATTTATAGTTACCACAACCTAAAACAGGTATTGATATTAGTTACGGCTTTTACCATTGGCCATTCGCTTACCTTGCTGTTGAGTGTTTTAGATATCATCAGGTTTGAAAGTAAATGGGTAGAATTTTTAATCCCCTGCACCATTGTAATTACCGCGATAAGTAACCTGTTCAGAAAGAATTTCTCGATGAAATCTGTAAAGATCAATTACTTTCTGGCATTGGGCTTTGGACTGATCCACGGCATGGGCTTCGCTAATTCGATCAGAATTATGCTCGCAAAAGACCAGAATATTGGCTGGGGACTATTCGGTTTTAACGTTGGGCTTGAGGCAGGGCAGATATTTATGGTGATTATTATTTTATTGATTACCTTTTTAATTTTTAACTATACCCGCATTAAACGCCTCAGCTGGGTGTTATTTGTATCGGCAGCCGTATTTAGCCTGGCTTTAAAAATGGCTTTGGAAAGAATTCCCTTTTAATAAAACATAACATGAATAAACTGTTTACTTTAACCGGTCTTTTACTCTTTTCGGGTAGTTTGGCCATGGCCCAAAACATTCAGAACAACCCTGGCAGCAACCACGGGAACAAGTTTGAGCAGCTGGGCACTATTTTACCTACACCAAACGAACAACGTACGGCCAGCGGAGCACCCGGTGTTAAATATTGGCAGCAACGTGCCGATTACAACATTAAATGTGAGCTTGATGAAAAAAATCTATTGCTTACGGGATCTGAAACGGTAACTTATACCAACAATTCTCCTGATCCATTAACTTATATCTGGTTACAGCTTGATGAAAATGAGCACAGTACCGATAAAAATGCAAACTATCAGGATGCAACTAAAATGCCCCCTATCGGCACAACCAAAACTTTAGATCAGTTAAGTGCAACCGCAAATAATGGCGATGGAATCAATATTACGAAATTGACGGATGCCATGGGCAAAAACCTTAAATATACGGTAAACAAAACCATGATGAGGATTGATTTGCCTGTAGCTTTAAGAACCGGTCAGAAATTTGTTTTCAATATAGACTGGAATTATAAAATTACCGACAGGATGAGTGTTGGTGGTCGTGGCGGTTACGAGTTTTTTCCGGCAGATGGCAATTACCTGTTTACCATGACGCAATGGTACCCACGTTTGTGTGTATATAGCGATTTTCAGGGCTGGCAGAACCACCAGTTTACAGGAAGAGGCGAATTTGCACTAACTTTTGGCGATTTTAAAGTGCAGATGACGGTGCCAGCAGATCACCTGATTGGGGCAACAGGAGAGTGTATCAACTATAGCGCGGTGTTAAACCCAGCACAGTTAAGCAGGTATAATGCTGCAAAAACTGCAGCAGCTCCGGTTGAAATCCAGACTTTAGCCGAAGCAAAAACTGCTGAAACCAAAAAATCTACCGCTAAAAAAACCTGGGTTTTCAACGCTAATAATGTGCGTGATTTTGCCTGGACTTCTTCACGTAAATTCATCTGGGATGCCATGCCGCAAAAAATCCAGGCCAACAACAATACCGTTATGTGTATGAGTTTTTATGGTAAAGAAGCCTATAACCTGTACAGCAAGTTTTCTACCCGTGCCGTAGCGCATACCATTAAAACCTATTCAGATTTTACCATTCCTTATCCTTATCCGGTTGCGCAGAGTATCGAGGCCGCTAATGGAATGGAATACCCGATGATTTGTTTCAACTATGGCCGTACTGATGCCGATGGAACTTACAGCGAAAGCACTAAAAATGGGATGCTTGGCGTAATTATTCACGAAGTTGGCCACAACTTTTTCCCAATGATTGTAAACAGTGATGAACGCCAGTGGACCTGGATGGACGAAGGTTTAAACTCTTTTGTTGAGTATTTAACCGAGGAGCTTTGGGACAATAAATTTCCAAGCAAAAAAGGACCTGCTTACACCATTGTTGATTACATGAAATTGCCAAAAGATGAGCTGGAGCCAATTATGACCAACTCTGAAAATATTGCACGTTTCGGTCCAAATGCTTATTCAAAACCTGCGACAGGCTTAAATATTCTTCGCGAAACCATTATGGGCAGAGAATTATTTGATTATGCCTTTAAAGAATATGCCAGAAGATGGGCTTTTAAACACCCTGAACCGGCAGATCTTTTCCGTACCATGGAAGATGCCAGTGGCGAAGATTTAGACTGGTTTTGGAGAGGCTGGTTTTATGGAACAGATCCATGCGATATCTCATTAGACAGTGTGAAATTTGCCAAAGCCGATTTCCCTAAAGAAGTTCCGGCGGCCAGATCAAGAATGGTGAAAATTGATAAACCTGCGGTAAATGCTTTTGAAGATATTTCGAAAATTAGAAACCGTGAGGATAAAAAAATTGGTTTCTACGTAGATAAAAATACTGCTGCACAGGATTTCTATTATAAATATGATAGAGGCCTTGTTACCGTTGATACTACTGTAGCAACTAAAATGGATGCTTCGGCGCCTTTAGAGGTTGTTGCTGATGCCGATCAGAGTAAATATGCCAACCAGTTTTTATATGAATTAAGCTTTAGCAATAAAGGTGGCCTGGTGATGCCGATTATTGTGGAATTTACCTATAAAGATGGCACCAAAGAAATCGACCGTATTCCGGCGCAAATCTGGAGACATAATGAACTGAAAACTTCAAAATTTTATGTAAAAAACAAAGAAGTGGCTTCAATTTTAGTAGATCCATTGCGCGAAACTGCCGATATCGATACCTCAAACAATACCTGGGGCGGTAAAGCAAAAGAAAGCAAATTTAAAGTTTACAAAATGAAAGCCGGCGGAGCCGTAAGAGGCCAGTCGGTTGGTAAAAACCCAATGCAGGCAGCTGCGGGTAAATAAATAACCCTATCGTCATTTCGACCGTAGTGGAGAAATCTACCTCGAGTTAGATCTCTCTCCCGAATATTCGGGACTGCGCTTCAGTCGAGACGACAAAATGTTCTAAAAATCCCCGTTGAAGAAAAAATTCAGCGGGGATTTTTTATTGGATCTCAGGTAAAATATCCAGTAAAAAGGTTTTAATATTGGTTACCTTAATATCATTAGAAGCCAGATACGTTTCACTCTTTGGCGTAATAATATACTTGTATTTCGGTTCCAGATCCTTGATGCAACTGATAAACCCTTTTGATACCGTAGGAGCATTCGAAAGTTTAATTTCAATACATGCTATCGGTGTAATCCCCTGAACGAGGATTAAATCACATTCTGCTCCGGTTTGGGTCCTGTAAAAAAAAAGGTCCGTCTGCTTTGCTTTCATCTGATAAATCTGCTCAATTACATAGCCCTCCCAAGATGCACCTACAGCGGGGTGACCAAAAAGATCGTTATAACCCGGAATATTTAATAAACGGTGAAGAATCCCTGTATCCCTTATATATGTTTTAGGCGACTTAATTAAGCGCTTTTTCGCGTTAACAAACCATGGCTGCAAACGCCTGATCAAAAAACCTCCCTCTAAAAAATCCAGATACTTATTTACAGTAGGTGCACTTACGCCTAACGATCTAGCGAAAGATTCTCCGTTAAATAAATTTCCATTCAAATGAGCAAGCATACTCCAAAAATTTCGTAGCAAAGTTGGTGCTAAGTCTACATTAAACATCTTTGCCAAATCTCTTTCTACATAACTTACAATAAAATCATCAATCCATTCTTTACTCAACAGATCGGTTTCTGCCAATATAGCTTCCGGAAACCCGCCACGAAACCAATGTTGCTCGAAATTTAATTGATTGGGTAGTTCAGTTAAGCCTATTGGACATAATTCATTATAAGAAATTCTTCCGGCTAATGTTTCAGAAACTCCCTTAACCAATTCAGGAGAAGCAGATCCAAGCAATATAAATCTTCCGGGAGTTCTTTTTGCATCAATTAAAGGACGTAATAAAGAAAATAATTCCGGCAATAATTGAACCTCGTCAATAATTACGGTATAATCCTGCAAACTTTCTAAAAAAGTATAGGCATCCTCTAGCTTAGCCACATCCCGGGGATTTTCCATGTCAAGGTAGATATAATCGCTACTTAAACTTTTTGCTAAAGTAGTTTTTCCAACCTGCCGTGGGCCTAGGATTGCGATTGCAGGAGACTTTTTAAGCTTATCCGTTAATTGTGCAGCAAGATTTCTGATAATTAGCATAAACAAATATACAAACAAACCTAGTAAATCAAAAGTTTAACTTTCGATTTACTAGGTTGATACTCATTTAAATGCTTTAAAAGCACTTTTTGTTTTTATCGTAATTCATCGCTATGTGTTAAAGCCCATTATAAATCCGATTAATTAACAACTTTCCTGACTTTCGCCTGTTTTACTCTTTGCGGCCTAAACCGTATATTTCTCCCAACCGTTTATGTTTTTATAAGCGGTGGAGAGAACATTAAAATTGATTTAGAGATCAATTTTAACTAAGTTTGATATACTCATGAAATTTAAAATCACCTCAGAATATAAACCTACCGGAGATCAGCCAAATGCTATTAAACAGCTGGTGGATGGTGTAAATGCTAACGAACATTACCAAACCTTATTGGGCGTAACGGGATCTGGAAAAACCTTTACGGTAGCCAATGTAATTGAGCAGACACAAAAGCCAACCCTGATTTTAAGTCACAATAAAACCCTGGCCGCACAGCTTTACGGCGAGTTTAAAAATTTCTTCCCCGAAAATTCGGTGAACTATTTTGTATCCTACTACGATTATTACCAGCCAGAAGCTTTTATTGCTTCCAGTAATACCTATATCGAAAAAGATTTAAGCATTAACGAGGAAATCGAAAAACTACGTTTGCGTACCACCTCTTCATTAATGAGTGGCAGACGTGACATTATCGTGGTTTCATCCATTTCCTGCATTTATGGTATGGGAAATCCTGAAGATTTTTCGCGCATGGTTTTCCGCTTTGGTGTAGGCCTAAAGATTTCCAGAAATGCTTTTTTGCATAGCCTGGTCGAAATTTTATATTCCCGTACCACAACAGATTTTAAACGCGGAACTTTTAGGGTTAAAGGTGATACGGTTGATATTTTTCCGGCTTATCTGGATCATGCCTATCGCATTTCATTTTTCGGAGATGATATTGAAGAACTTTCTGCCATCGATCCGGTTTCGGGTAAAACCCTGGAAAAACTCGAAGATATGGCCATTTATCCGGCAAACCTTTTCGTTACCCCTAAAGACCGTTTCAACCAATCCATTTGGGGGATTCAGGAAGAGCTGGAAATCCGTAAGAATCAATTAATTGCCGACAGGCATTTATTAGAGGCCAAAAGATTAGAAGAACGGACCAATTTTGATATCGAAATGATGAAAGAATTAGGGTATTGTTCAGGTATCGAAAATTATTCGCGTTTTTTTGATGGAAGGCAGCCTGGCATGCGTCCTTTCTGTTTACTGGATTATTTCCCTGAAGATTATTTAATGGTCATCGACGAAAGTCATGTTACCGTTCCACAGATCAGGGCAATGTACGGTGGCGACAGGTCGAGAAAATTGTCGCTGGTAGAATATGGTTTCCGTTTACCCGCCGCGCTTGATAACCGGCCATTAAACTTTAACGAGTTTGAAGCACTTGCTCCACAAACCATTTATGTAAGCGCAACACCAGCCGAATACGAACTCGAAAAATCAGAAGGTGTGGTGGTAGAACAGGTAATCAGGCCAACCGGTTTACTGGATCCGGTGATCGAAATCAGGCCAGCCATAAACCAGGTTGATGATCTTTTGGATGAAATAGACATCACGATAAAAGATGGCGGTCGTATCCTGGTAACTACTTTAACCAAGCGAATGGCCGAAGAGCTGACCAAATATCTGGATCGCTTAAACATTAAAACCCGGTATATCCATTCCGAAATTAAAACCTTAGAGCGTGTAGAAATCCTACGTGGTTTGCGTTTAGGAGAATTTGATGTTTTGGTTGGGATTAACCTTTTGCGAGAGGGTTTGGATTTACCAGAAGTAACGCTGGTTGCTATTTTAGATGCCGATAAAGAAGGTTTCCTCCGTTCCGAAAAATCGTTGATCCAAACCATTGGCCGTGCCGCCCGTAATGATAGGGGCCGCGTAATTATGTACGCGGATGGCATTACCGAAAGTATGGAAAAAACCATTTCCGAAACGAACAGGCGCAGGGATATACAAATCGCCTATAACCTGGAAAACGGAATTACACCAAAAACCGTTGGAAAGTCTAGAGAGGCTATTTTAGAACAGACTTCTGTGCTGGATTTCTCACAAAAAGCGAGCGACAACAAAGCAAGGGCTTATGTAGAAAATGCCGAAATCAGCATTGCAGCCGATCCGATTGTACAATATATGGGTAAGGGCGAATTGCAAAGAGCGATTGACAATACCCGGAAAGATATGCAGAAAGCAGCAAAAGATATGGACTTTTTACAGGCAGCAAAACTCCGCGACGAAATGTTTGCCTTAGAGAAAATGTTTAACGAAAAGTTCGGTAAGTAACGATTTAGTTTTAAAGAATGGTTTTTAGATAAATTTGGATTACTATTGCAGCTCAATAAGTTATCTAAAAATCATTCAATGAAATCTTTTAAACTCGTAGCGCTGATCGTACTCGGCGTTATCGGTCTGAAAAGTCAGGCCCAAAATTCTGCGGTAATTTCTTTGCCGCTTGCAGGCAACGCCTACAGTTCCCTGCATCAGGATTCGGAAAGAACCTTGTCTAATAAAGGTATTGTAAACTGGACCAATCCAAAAGAGTATTTTACCGCTTATTTCAGGGTTTCCAAACCAGGAACAGTTGTAATTTCGCTGGTCGACAAACCTTTTGTAGAAGGGCAATCCACACTAGAATTTACCATTAATAATCAACCCAAAAAAGTAAGTTTCGATGAAAACAAAGTTTTCGATGGTAAAATTGGCGAATGGACGGTCAAAGATACCGGTTATGTGGCTGTCAGCATTAAAGGGATCAGCAAAAGCGGGGCAAAGTTTCCTTCCATTCCAACGTTAACCATCGGTGGAACAGCTACCGAAGGAAAAACAGCCTATGTTAAAAATAATGAAGGTAATTTCTTTCATTGGGGAAGGCGTGGTCCGTCCGTACATTTAAATTATCAACAACCCGAAAATGTTAATGCAGAATGGTATTATAACGAAGTAACCGTTCCAAAAGGCGAAGATATTTTAGGTTCCTATTTTATGGCCTGTGGCTTTGGAGAGGGTTATTTTGGCATGCAGGTAAACAGCCCGACAGAAAGGCACATCCTGTTTTCGGTATGGAGCCCGTTTAATACTGATGATCCTAAAAGCATCCCTGAATCGCACAAAATTAAAATGTTAAAGAAGGGTGAAGGCGTACATACCGGAGAATTTGGCAATGAAGGATCTGGGGGACAGAGTTATTTAAATTATCTATGGAAAGCAGGAAATACCTATAAGTTTTTGCTTCATGGCGTTCCCGGAAAAGATAGCGTTACCACCTACACCGCCTATTTCTTTGCGCCTGAAATTAATAAGTGGCAATTGATTGCCAGTTTCACCAGGCCACAAACCAAAACCTACCTTAAACGTTTCCATTCCTTTTTAGAAAATTTTTCTCCGGTACAAGGCGATTTATCAAGAAAAGTATTGTTCGATAATCAATGGATCTGTGATGATAAAGGCAACTGGAGCGAGTTAAAATCAGCACGTTTTACCACCGATAATACGGGAACAAAAGGATACCGGATGGATTATCAGGGAGGAACTGAAAAAGGAGCATTCTATTTAAAAAACGGTGGTTTCTTTAATGATTACACCACACCAAGAAAAATCTTCACCAGAAGCTCTGCAGGTAAGAAACCAGAAATAGATTTTAGCAAATTACCTTAACATTCAAATTAATTATGGAATTTTGAGGCTTTTATCATCAACTTATTAGAGCACAATGGACGGGCAAAACAGAAAAGACATTTATCCGGGGTTAGAAGTCGGAATTATTTTGAAGAAGGACCAAAGGTCGGGAAATATTACTTATGGAGTAGTTAAAGACCTGCTTACTTCTTCAGCATTTCATTCGAGAGGGATAAAAGTGCGGCTCGAAGATGGCCAGGTTGGCCGCGTAGCTGAAATAGTTGGAGACTAATGAAACAAACTTACTTTATCCTTTTATTTTTTCTTTTTATCGGCAGCGCATCTGCTCAGATAACCGATGCGCTTAACAGAAATCTTGAAGAGTATAAAGCCATTCCCGATCAAAAAATCAGGATCTGTGCACCTTCAAGGGCAGGTATAATTACAAATCAACCACTTTATGTTGTAAATAAAGTCGCCATTAAAAACACCGGTGCATTTGAATATTTAAGCCCCCTGGATATAGTATCGATAAAAGTACTCAAATCTGAAGAAGAAGTTAAAGCATACGGCCCAAACGCAAAGAACGGTGTAATTGAAATTACACTAAATAATAATATTGAATTATTAAGTTTAGCCGAACTTTTTAAAAACTATAAGATCAAAAAGAAATATCGGAACCTGCCTGTTTTTATTGAAGGGAAAAAAGTAACCGACACCAATGATTTTTATCTTGCAAACAACCTTGTTAAGGCTATAGAAGTTATAAAAACGAATAATACACTTGAAAAGGACCGCTTTATAAAAATTTGGTTAAAACCATTATAGGCTTATTTGCGTATTATATTGTAATCAAATTGCAATTAAAGGCTCAAAAAGTAACAAAATAAATTTTATGACGTCTATATTTGTAATAACAGTAATTTAAAGAATGGTATTAATAAAATTCATTTTCATCACGATATTGGTGCTTTGGCTGATCAGAATGTTGATCAGGCTGATTTTGCCAATGCTGTTTAATAACCTGACCAGCAAAATGCAAAGTCAGGCAAGCGGGCAGCAACAACAACAAAGACGATCTAAACCTGAAGGTTCTATTTCTATAGATTATATGCCTCCAAAACCCGATCAAAGTAAAACAGATAAACTCGGCGATTTCGTAGATTACGAAGAAATAAAATAAAAAAGACCCTGAACTTGTTTCAGGGTCTTTTTGCTTAAAATCAAATCTGTTTTTCTCCTGGTAACTTTCTTCAAAATCTATTCAATCATTAACAAGGTCCGTTTTGTTCATCGATACGCTTCAGTATCGACGAGAGCACTATCGTGTAGATCACATAAGCTACAAATATGAAAAAGCCAAGTTGCAGGGCAGAATTATTTGCTGTAACCGTTTTTAGGGTGTCATTTTGCATGTTCAGTCCGGAAAGCTGACTCTTTAGGATTCCGTTAAGACCAATATAAGTCATCGCAACACCAACCACCATTACATCAGCCATATCCCATTTCCCAAGGTCAAACGCCAGAAACCGCAACACTTTTTGGCTGCCAAAAAGATGGCCGCAGGATACATGAACACCTCTGGCTATAATTCTTAGGAGTGGAAGAATTACCACAAAAATCAGCAGCAGTGCCCCAACCAAAACGGCATCAGGCTTCGGTTGTTCAATGAGCGTTCCGATAATCCCCAATATGCTCTTGCTCTGAAAGAAAAGTACCTGGTTGGTAAAGGCAATTTTATCTCCAAGCAGTGCAAACTCCAGAGACTGAATCCTTGCATCAACTTCTATAATCGGAGAGGTAACTCCTACGGCAAGCAGGATAACGGCAAACAACAGCGACATGATAAATAATGGCACATGCAGCTGTACTTTTTTCCTCAAAAATAACCACAATATCAGTGCAATGGCCACGCAGCCAAGCATTCCAAGTGCATACTGAAAGCTGGCTTTTTTTATTTCTGCCAATCTTGTATTCACTAAACGGTCAAAAGCATTGGCATTCGTTACATGGTATTTATGATAAATGTTTTGTTCAACAGTAGTAATGGTTGTATCTGTACTATCGTAGGTTTGTGCTTCAAGTTCGTCCACTTTACTGGCTGCAATCCCTTTTAATCTTTTTAAACTGGTAGGGCTCGTAATTTTTGCAACAATCGTTTTAGCGAAAGAAGGTACCTGCGCATGAAGTTCACCTACATCTACAAAACTTTTAAAGGCTAATTTTTTAAGCTTTCCTCCAAGGCTTTTCTGCGGTTTGGTTACTTCAGCTACTGCTTTGTTTACCAGGCCGTGCAGTTCTTTCTCCACCTCTTTCCGCATTTCTGTTTTTTGTTTCGCTGTGAGGTTAAAACCTTTCACCCTGCGATCAACAACGGCCGAAATTTTCTCTCCCCACCTGTCAACCGAAAATATACCAAAAGTAATGTTGTTTGACAGGCTGTAATCTTCTTTGATATGCTTCTGCTCTACAGATAGCTGATGGAAGCGGTAGCCAAAATAGGCTTCTCCCAGCAAAAGGATGCTGAGGGCAGCGATAAGCAATATAGGAGCTACCCTGTTTTTCCTTACCGGAGTATCTGGAGTGGTATTTATTGTTGTTGCCATAATAATTAATCAAACAGCTGAAATAAAAATGGTTTAGTGGGCATCATGTGGCGTAATGAACTTTAATATAGTGGATAAGATAAGGCCATAAAGTACAAAACTGATAAATATGATATATCCCGGCTGCAGGGCTGTATTGTTGGTGGTTAAAATGGTGAGTGAATCGTTTTTAATATTCAGTGCCTGAAGTTGTCCTTCGAGCAGTCCGTTTAGCCCGATATAGGCCATCAGGATGGCAATTACAATCACATCGGCCATACTCCACTTACCCGACTGGAAAGCAAAATATTTAATCACTCCGTTTTCAGCCAAACGTTTATTACCCAAAAGATGGATGCCCGTTGAGCTGAGCTTTACCACAGGAAAAAGGATGCTAAAAACCAATATCAGTACCCCAACGAGTATCGAATCGATCCCGGGCTGACTGATCAGTACCCGAACTACATCCATAATGCTCTTGCTCTGAAAAAACAGTACCTGATCTTTAAACATCACATGTTCGCCCAATAACACAAAATCGAGTGAACGGATCCGTGCATCTACCTCAATCATAGAGGCCGTAAGGCCTACGGCTAGGAGGATAAAGGCAAAAAACAGCGACATTACAAAAAGCGTAACATGCAAATCTCTACGTTTACGAAGCCCCCACCAAAAGCCAAGCACCACCACTACACAAGCCAGCATACCAAAAGAATAGCCGTAGGTTTTTGTGCGGATTTCAGCAAGCGAGGCTACTAATTTTTTGTTCAGCACGTCAGTAGAAGATACCTGATATTTCTGGTACATCGTTTTAATCGCGGCTGCATTTGCAACAAACGCGCTATCTTTTTTCTCTTCATTGGCAATTTCATTAAATTCACCAATGGCCATTTTACTCAATTGCTTTTTGTTTTTTGGGTTATCTACCTCGGCAATGATCTTTTTGGCAAAACCAGGTACCTGAGCTTTTATGCTATCAGAGTTCACAAAATTCTTAATGGCGAATTTCTGTATCTTCCCGCTTAAGGTTTTTTTCGGTTTATTTACGAGGGCTTCTGCCTTATTAATCAGAGCCAGCAATACCTGTTCAACTTCGGTTTGCAATACCTTTTTCTGCTTTTTGGTCATCTTCAGGTTACCTACCTGGTGATGCACAATTTTTGATACATTATCTTTCCACTGCTGTACCGAAAACAGCCCGTAAGTAATGTTGTTGATGCCCGAATAATCTTTCTTAATCTGCTCCTGCTGATCAGAAAGTTGATGTAGCCTAAATCCAAAGTATCCTTCTGCTCCAAGCAGCAGTGCAAGGGCAAGTATAAGCAGCAATTTAGGAAGAAAAGACTTCCGCTCCTTTGTATGTTTTTCTTGTGTTTCCAAGCCGGTTAATTTAAGTGGTTATGCCAATTGACGGCAATATTTGGTCTGGTATTGCCAGATAAAACCATCAACACGTAAAAAGGTTTTAAAAGCGCGATAAAATTGTGCCGGTACGGCTAAGTGCGGAAAAATCAGGCTGATAACTTTGATCACTGATGCGCCGTATATCCCCTACTTTTGTTTAATGGATCATGATAACTCTGCGCTTACCAAAGCTTCAATATCCTAAATCATTTTTCAGGTCGTCCTTAAATTTCGATAGTTGGACATTTTTCCAGCACAGTTGGTGTATATCTTTTTTTTATTTCTGAGCAACTTCTCACATTAGATTAAACAAAAAAACAAATCCCATGAAGAACGCTAAAAACACAATCAAATTAAAAAAGAGAATCATTGAATACCTGAACAATGATGAAATGAAATCGCTAAACGGTGGAGGTGGAAATTTTGATACCATGGATACCACGCTTACGATTACCGTTACCAACCTGCCTCCAATGAACAAATAAGATAATTCATCTACCTATGGAAAAACATCTCAACTTTAAAAGCATTGGACCTATTTGTATCGCATCAGAAAACAATATTTTGTGCGAAGCATTATTTGAATACCTGGGAAAAAGAAATTTCGAAAATATAGGTATTGCAGGTTCGGAAAAAGAAACCATTAACTTTTTGTGTGCAAACACTTCTTCCATCCTGATCATTAGTTCGAGCCTGCTCGACAGCACTATTTTTCAGACGATGGATGCCTTAAAAAAAATAAGATCAGATTTTAAAGTTATCTTATTAAGCAATGATGTAGAAATATTAAGGTATTACAGTGAAGGGAAGAATAACCTGGTGAAGGGATTGCTTTCTAACCACGAGAGTATGAGTGATTTGTACTACTGCATTATGGAAGTTGCTTACGGACTGGATTATCAATCGAACCATGTAAAAAGATTACTCCAGACCAAAAACTCGTTGGTTAAAGAAAACTTACTTTTTATCTCTTATTTCAACAAGATAAAAGAACTGACCAAAAGGGAGATGGAGATTTTTATTGCACTATCTACTTCCTTGTCTACTAAAAACATTGCCGAAAAACTTTACATCAGTCCCGCAACTGTAAATAACCACAAAGCCAGTATTACCTGCAAATTAAGCTTAAGGGGCAAAAACCAATTGTTATCGCTTGCGCTGTGGTACCGTACAACTATAATTAAATCGGCATGATCGAACCATCGGACATACTAAAGTTTCTGCTACGCCAGATTGATGGGAAGGGCAAACCGTATGAAAATACTGTGCGCTATAGTGTGGTGCGATTTTTATTGGCTGTAATAGAGGGTAGTCCGGTGAAAGCTGAAGACAAGGCACTTTTAAGGGGCGCAGAATCTTTTGATAAAAAGATATTTATAGAACCTTTTTTAGGTGCGGTAAATGTACTCTTTATCATAGAGCCAGAAATTGAGAAACGCATTTTTGAAGACGAGTATTTATTGCCCGAACTCAACACTTACATTGCAGAAAGTGCCAATATAGCTATAAGCAGTAATATTTTTGATTTTGCCCATGGTGCATCGGGAATGTTGTTCTACCTGAAATCGGTAAACAGCAGCGAAATACTATGCCTTAAAAGCAGGTTTGTTAGCGGTGTAAGAAATTATGTTGATAAAAGGGCATACACACTTACCGAGAACCCTCAATATCTGTTGTCGAAATTAACCGATACCCTGATCGGAATATATTTAAATAAATCAGACGAACTCGAAGAAACAGAGCTTATTGATACCATTGATACCTGCTTTAACGCCATGTTTTCATTTTGGCAGGAAGTAAACCATGAGGATCAGAAGTACCTCTTTTTAGGTAGAAACCTGGAATACCCTACGTTAAAGGGATTACTTACCTGGTGTGAAGGTGATATCCAGAAAGCAATAGTTACCATCGTGTACTCGGTTTTAAAAAACAACAAGCCTCTGTATAAGACCGGGCTTTTGCTTGGACTGCATACCTTAATATTACCCGATTTGTTTGAGGATAATATTGATGGCGTTGATTTTTATTCGGGCGCACTGGGGCCGTATTATGGCTATAAACTGCTGTACGATTTTACGGACGACATTAATTTTTTGGAAGCTTCGGATCTCTGGATGTCGAGGTTAGAAGCCAATCTCTCCAGAATTATTTACGCCCAAAAAGAATTAAGCTTTCAGGAAATCATGATGATAGCCACCTGTTATGCATTCGTTAACCAAAAAAGCCAATACAATGACTACACCAGAGAAATCTTTTGATTATATGAACTCCAGTTCTTCAGAGATTGTTGAAAAGCTGATTTTTAACGGTGTTAAAACCCTGAACAATTCGCTTTTTTCTGGTCAGTTGGGTTATATTCTATATTTATTTGAAAGTAGCAGGCTTACTGGTGATGATGCAAGAGAAGAAGCTGAAACTTTACTCTACGGGCTGTTTGAAAAAATAAATGGCTCCACGCCTGCTTTTGGCGATTACTCTCTTGCCAATGGCTATGCAGGCTTTTCTTTATTGGTTAATTACCTGGAAAAACAGGGTTTTATTGAGATAGATGTAGAAGATGAATTGCATCAGTTTGATCTGGCCATCGCTAATAAGGCAATTGCCGATGTTAAACTTAACAATACCGATTTCCTTTATGGTGCTACTGGGTACCTGCACTATTTTGCCGAAAGAAATTTTAGTCCCTTTATAAAACAACATATAGAAACATTATTAAAAAGAATTTTTGAAAATGAAATCCTTGACGAAGAAGGGCTAAGGTTTAGAAATGCCTTCTACCATAAAGAACCCGGCGAAAATAACCACATTAACTTAGGTCTTGCCCATGGAAACCTGGCTTTAGGATTGGTTTTTTTGAATTTGGCAGACAAAGATCCGGCGCTCCATTGGTTGAGAAAAAAAGCCGAATTGCTTGCAGATTATATGATTAAAAATCTTGAGCTGCGAACCGGCGATGATGCAGTAATCAGGTCTTTATTTCCGTCAATTATACGAACCGACGGGGTAAAATGCTTTAACAAAATCCCCGTGGCCTGGTGTTATGGCGATCTGGCGATTTGTATCTTTTTATACAGGATAGGGCAGTTTTCAGAAAATAACCAATACCATAAAGTTGCCGGTCAGATTGGTCATTTATCGATGAAAGATACCTTTAAGCAGCTGGATTTTGTTAACGATCCGTTTTTTTGCCACGGAAGCGCCGGTATTGCTCAATTATATAAATCATTGTATCAATTATCAAACGACGAAAATTACCTCAATCATTATGAGTTCTGGATCGACAGGACAAATAAGATCATCGCTACAAAATACAGATCGAAAGATATCAACGATGCTATCGAAAAACCAGAACATGCATCACTTCTGGAAGGATTAATTGGAACCGCTTTAGTGCTTAACAGTTATAAAAGCAATATCGATCCCTGGAAATCTATTTTTTTACTTTAAAATCTACCAAATGAAAAAGTTAATCTTATTACTCGCACTAATTGTTGCCATAACCACCACCGTAAGTGCACAAACAGATATCCAGATCAAAGGAAAGGTTTTGGATGCCAAAAAAGAACCGGTAATTTTCGCTACCATATCATTAATTGATAGTTTGGGCAAAGCGGTCAATTTCGCAATATCCGATGAACAGGGAAACTACCTCTTTAATTTAAAGCAAGGTAAAGGTGCCTATAAATTATCGGGATCATCAATGGGGTATTCGGGCGCTGCCGTTTCGATTAATATTTCTGCTATTCCTGAAACAGTTACGGCACCTGATATTATACTCCTGGCCGACACCAAAATGCTGGCCGAGGTAAACATTAAGGGGAAAAAGGCATTAATAGAGCAAAAAATCGACAAACTGATTTTTAATGTTTCGCAAAGCCCCATGACGGCCGGAAGTTCGGCTTTGGATTTGCTTAAAAGGGCACCCGGGGTTTTTGTTGATCAATCAGACGCGATCAAACTGCGTGGTAAAAGTGTTCTGGTTTTGGTAGACAATAAGCAGATATATTTATCAGGAGATCAGGTAGCACAATATTTAAAGAGTCTGCAGGGCGATAATATCGATAAAATAGAAATCATCAGTAATCCATCTGCCAAATATGATGCACAGGGCGTTGGTGGGATAATTAATGTAATTTCTAAAAAAGATAAGAAAATAGGTGTTAACGGCAACCTTACAGCCGGCGGGGGCTACGGCAGAAATGGAAAATACAATAGCAGTGGTTTACTTAACTACAGGCAAAAAATGTTTGCAGTTTCGGGCAATATTGGCTACAATCATGATAAAAGCCCTACATCCGGAGAACTTAACAGAACCTTATCGGGAACCAGTTTTTCGCAAAACAGCTCCAGCATTAAAACCATTAACTCTGGCCTTGCCAAACTATCTGTAGATTTTTTTCCAAATGAAAAAAATACATTAGGTTTTGGTTTTATTGGTAACAGAGCGAGTAATGACCTCGCAAACAACAGTTTAACTTCGTTAAGTGAAAGTGGCGCCATTAACCAGCTTAATCTTTTTAGTGCCAACCTGACCGATTGGAACAGCCTCACCTATAGTTTAAATTATAAACTGGCACTGAGTAAAGATGAAAACCTATCTTTTGATGCCGATCTTTCTAATTATGAAAATGACGGGGATATTAATTACACTTCCAATAATGCAAACAATCAGCTTTCGCAGCCAAATACCCTCAACATCAATAAAACCATGATTAAGATTGCTTCGGCAAAGCTTGACTATGAACGTGTGCTCTTAAAAAAGCTTAATCTGGAAACAGGTGCAAAGGTAAGCCGCGTAACCACTGATAACATGACCCGGTTTAACCAACAGATTGATGGCAATTGGGAAAATGATGTAAAAAGAAGCAATGTTTTTAACTACGATGAAACCATAGTATCGGGTTATGTAAACCTGAATACCAAATTAGGTAAAAAACTATCATTGCAATTGGGTTTAAGGGGCGAGCAAACACGATCAGACGGTGATTCGAAAACGCTTGATTCAGTTTTCAGGCTTAATTATTTCAAGCTTTTTCCAAGTGCCTATATTACTTATGATTTTAACCAGAACAATCAGCTCGGTATTTCTTATAGCAGGCGGATTGGGAGACCAGGCTATAAAGATCTGAACCCGTTTACCTATTACACCGATCAATACACGGCAAGTCAGGGTAATCCGTTTTTGAGACCAAGTTTTACCAATTCATTCGAACTAAATTATACCCTGCTCCAGCAGTTTAATATATCGGCAGGTTTCCAGCATACAAAGGATGAATTTGAAAAAATTGCCGTGCAGGAAGCCGATACCAAACTGGTAAAAGAAATCTATCAAAACTTTGATCAATTTTATGGCTACTATATCGGGGCTAACATTCCGGTAAAAGTGCTTAAGATATGGGAGATTAGTAACTACGCCAACTTCTACTATACCGATTATACCATGGGCCAGATCAGATCGAAAGGCTCGGCGCTGCAGCTTAACAGTACTTCATCTTTCACGCTGCCAAAAAGCATAACAGCCGAACTGGACATGATTTATTTTTACAACAATGCCTATGGTATTTACCGGGTAAAGCCCAACCTGTATTTTAATCTGGGCATAGCCAAAAGCCTGTCAGACAAAAGATCTACGTTTAAGCTGAGCATTTTCGACTTATTCAATACAAACAGGTCTTCTATAACGGCCAACCTGGGTACACTAAACCTGGCTTCGAACTACAGGTGGGAAGGCACGAGGGCGAATTTAAGCTATAGCTACAAATTTGGTAAAAGCACAGTTAAGGGGGCCTCTACCAAGAGAAAATCTTCGGGCGAGGAACAGGGCCGGATTAAAAACTAATAGCACAGGCAGTAAATTATTATTCACTTTTAACTGTAGATATGAAAATCGGAATTCTGGAGTTTGGCGCCATTGATGGACATTCAGGGGCTGAAATATTGGAAAATGTTTTGGAATATGCTCAAATTGCTGATGCAGCTGGTTTTAGCCGTTTCTGGCTAACCGAACATCATCCTTTAAGTCTGGCATGGAACAGCCCCGAAATGTTGATTCCAACACTAGCCTGTTATACCGATCGCATTAAGATTGGCATTGCAGGCACATTATCTGCTGTTCACTCACCATATCGCGTGGCCTGCGATTTTAAGCTTTTAGCTACACTTTTTCCGGGCCGGATAGATTTGGGCTTTGCAAATGGCAAGCCAAACTTAACAGCTGCGGGATATTTATTAAACCGCTCTGATGTAACCGATGAAATTTATAAAACCTTTAACGATAATGTTAGATTAACCTATGATTTTCTGAAAGGAGAAGCACAATCTATAGCCCCCGTACATGGAGATTTACCCGAAATGTGGCTTTTAGGGGCTTCGTATAATCAATTACCTTTTGCACGCGAAATGGGAATAGGTTTTTCAAGGTCTTTGTTCCACACAACCGATCCGGCTGGTAAAAATGCAGATTTATTATTTAGTCACATGGAATTATTTGAGGCCCGGCATAAGGCCCCGCCACCACTTAACCTGGCATTTGCAGGGATTTGTGATGCGGATAGCCAAAGGGCCGAAAAACGCTTTTACGATACCTATAAAACAGCATATGACCCGCTGAGCAATTTCATAGTCGGATCGCCTGCTTATTTTTCTGATCGTCTGGAAGCCCTCTATGAAGAAACCGGCATCAGTGAATTTATTTTCAAAGACCTAGATACGGATAACAGCAGGCGGCTGGAAACACTATCAACATTAAGCAATTTAATTAGTGACCGGATTCCAATACTCAAAAGCCATGATTAACCCAAGTTTAAAAAAATTCCCGCATTTTACGCAGCTAGATCATATGGATTGTGGTCCAACCTGCCTGAGGATTGTGAGCAAATTTTATGGTAAATTCTTCAACCTGCAAAGTTTAAGGAACCTCAGTAAAACTACACGGGCCGGCAGTACCATGCTCGGGCTGCTCCGTGCATCCGAAAAACTGGGTTACAATAGTTTTGGTGCAAAAGTAAACCTGGAAATGCTCCAAAACGAGGTAGACCTGCCTTGTGTTTTACACTGGAACCAGAACCACTTTAATGTGCTTTATAAGATTACCAAAACAAAAGCTTATATATCAGATCCGGCAAGGGGATTATTGGTGTACAGCATAAAAGATTTTTTAAAAGGTTGGGCATCCGGCGGAGATATTGGCTTTGTACTGATTCTGGAACCTACACCAGCCTTTTATGCTCAAGAAGATGAGGAAAACGGGATATATAAAGGAATAGGTTTCCTTTTGCCTTTTTTGAAAAAATACAGGAGCTATGGCGTACACCTGCTGGCCGGGCTGGTAATTGGAGGCGCCTTACAGCTTGCCTTTCCTTACCTCACACAATCTATAGTTGATAATGGAATCAAAAACAAAAATGTAAACATCATTTATATGATCCTGGCTGCTCAGTTGTTCTTGTTTTTAGGCAAAATAAGCGTAGAGATACTGCGCAGCTGGATCCTGGTACATATCGGTGCGCGTTTTAACATTTCCATGCTTTCTAATTTCTTTGTAAAGCTGATGAAATTGCCTCTATCATTTTTCGATGTGAAAATGACAGGTGACCTTTTGCAAAGAATTAACGACCATAAAAGAATAGAACAAACACTTACGTCCAACTCCATTAGTACCTTAATTTCATTTTTTAACCTTTTCCTTTTCAGTATTGTATTGGTAAATTATAACCTGTCGATTTTCTTAATCTTTATGTTTGGCAGTTCCTTAAATTTTATATGGATTTATTGTTTTATCAAAAAACGTGGAGATCTCGATTATAAAAGGTTTAACCAGCTGAGCGCAAACCAGAGTAAAACCATAGAACTGATAAATGGCATACAGGAAATTAAATTAAACAATGCAGAACGGGAAAAAAGGTGGCAATGGGAAAAATTCCAGACGAAACTGTTCAGGACAAATATCCAGAGTTTAGCACTTGATCAGGTGCAGAATATCGGTTCACTTTTTATTAACGAGCTCAAAAATATTATTATTACGGTTATTGCAGCACAGCTTGTAATTAAAGGAGAACTCACGCTGGGTATGCTTTTGTCCATCAGTTATATTATTGGCCAGTTAAATTCGCCTATTACGCAGCTTGTATCATTTGTACAATCTTTTCAGGATGCTAAACTGAGTTTGGAACGGATTGCAGAAATACATGGCAAGGAAGAAGAAAACAACCATTACAATGTAGAAATACCAGACACTACAGATGGGGTTGAAATTAAACTGCAAAATCTTACATTTTGCTATTCCGGGGCGCCCGATCAGATTATTTTAAACAATATTTCCCTTACCATTCCACGCAATAAAGTAACGGCAATTGTAGGCTCGAGTGGCAGTGGTAAAACCACCCTGATGAAACTGCTGTTAAATTTTTATAAACCAACGGTTGGCGAGATATTGGTGAACGAAAAAAGATTAGCCTCTATTTCTGATGAATTTTGGAGACATATCTGTGGTTCAGTACTTCAGGAGGGGTTTATATTTTCGGATACGATTGAAAAAAATATTGCTGTTGGGGTTGAATATGTAGAACACGACAAGCTGCGGAATGCACTTAGGGTGGCCAATATTGAAGGTTTGGTAAATTCTTTACCGCTGGGTTTATCAACAAAAATCGGTCAGGAAGGTGTTGGTTTAAGTACCGGCCAAAAACAACGGTTATTAATTGCACGGGCAATCTACAAGGCTCCTCAGGTACTGTTTTTTGATGAGGCTACAAGCGCGCTAGACAGTAAAAATGAAAAAGAGATCGTTTCTAATTTAGACCGTTTCTTTAACGAAAAAACAGTTGTTGTAATTGCACACCGGCTTAGTACCATTAAATCGGCAGATCAGATTGTTTTACTAAATGAGGGCCGTGTAGAAGAAATTGGTA
Organism: Pedobacter jeongneungensis; assembly: GCF_039538295.1. Lineage (NCBI taxonomy): Bacteria > Pseudomonadati > Bacteroidota > Sphingobacteriia > Sphingobacteriales > Sphingobacteriaceae > Pedobacter > Pedobacter jeongneungensis. The sequence continues at coordinate 244,661 of NZ_BAABBY010000005.1, forward strand.
CACATGAAGAACTGATCCGGAAAAACGGGTTCTACTTTGATCTGGTTAAAAATCAGTTATCAATGGATGAAATTAATCAAAATCTAATTCAATTTAAAACAGCCTAACCATGCCAGTTAACCAACCAATTGCCGAACCTGCTGCAAATGATTATTCAGAAGAAGTTGATCATATTTTAAGTAGTTTGCCTAAATGGCTCAAACAATGGAACATCTATATCATCGTTATCGTGATATCAGGCAGCCTGCTGATTTATCAGTTATTTCAAAAGAAACTTCAGTTTACGCCAATTTATACCACACTCAATATATCTCCTGCACCTCAGTATATAGAAGTGAAAAACCTTTCGAAGATCAGCCGGGTTTATGCCATAACGAATAAAAAGGTTGTGAAAGGAGATACTATAGCGAAGTTGTCAGAAATCGGATCTCCCTCAAAATATCAGTTTTTAATTGCCCCAATAACCGGGGTATTAAATATTAAAGGCGATTTAAAAGCTGGGAGTATTCTTCGTAAAAATCAGGCAATGATAGAAATTTCGGCAGAAGAAGAGAAAACCATTTATGGCGAATTAAGGGTAAACAAAACTCAGGCAGATAAATTTAAGCCGGGAAATCTGATAAAGATAGAACTGGATGAACAAGGCAAAGAGCAGTTTTTACAAGCGAGTATCCAGCAGGTTGATGATACTGCCGATTCGGTAATTATTTACTACCAGATTGCTAATCCCGGCAAATACAATATTAATCCCAGGCTTAAACAGGTAAGGGGAAAATTAGTGCAGGAGAAAACAAAATTTTCTTTCAGTTCGCTCTTGTAGGCGGTTAAGTATCAAATCAATTTGGTAGAAATAACCATAGCTGGATTAAAGAAATGGTTAAATAGAAATAAGAAGTTTTTGTAATGCTCTGGTTGAAAAAATGGATCAACGGTTTTTAAAACAAAAAAGGGCCTCCAATTTTCATTAGAGACCCTTTCAAATTATAAACCTGAACCTAATTCTTTTTTGCAGCTTCTTTATTGGCTTTGTAGCGCATATCAGCTGTACCGTCTTTCTTTGTTGGACCAGCAACTTTAGTTACTGCTTTTGCTTTATTTTCTTTAAAACGCATATCCGGAGTGCCATCTGCTTTTACTTTAGCAGCTGTAGTAGTGGTTTTAGTTTCTACTTTTTTGGCCTCTTGTTTTACACCTGCTTTTACTGGGGCAGTGGTAGTTTTTACTTCTTTTTTAGCAACTGTTTTAGCCTTTGCAGGAGTTGTTGCCGGTGTTTGAGCAAATGCTGTGGTTAAACCAAATGCTGCGATTGCGATTAAACTCAATAACTTTTTCATAATTTTTAGATTTGTTTTTAATTGTTATGAAGCTTCTTCGTTACACTCCAAGGTTTCATAACTTCTGTTTTACTCGTTTATTTTGTTGATATAAAATTCATAAATCGATATGAAGTTTTAATGAAGATAACGAATATTTTTATTTAACTGAAAAAACTAATTAATGGAAAAATTAATGTTGATGTTGTAGGGTACGGCTATTGTTTTACCGAATAAGGTAGCCGGAATCCAGTTTGCAGATTGTTCCAGTACCTTGATGGCTTCCTCCGCCAAACTAATGTGTGGTGCCGAAATAACCTTAATATCTTCTATTTTGCCTGATCCGGATACTAAAAATGATAAGTAAACCTTTCCCTGCGCCCTGCTGTTCCGGGCATCTGCCGGATACCTGATGCTTTTGGCCAGGAACATATAAAATTTCTTCATGCCGCCAGGAAATGAGGGCTCTGTTGTAATTTCGGCTTTGCTTACCGGTTTTCCATCAATATCTAAATAAGTGCTGTCCGTTACCTTGCTTTTACTGTCATAAAGCTCTCTAAGTGCAGGTTTACCATCTTCGTAACTAATTTTCCATTCTCCAGTTTTCTTATCCTCAGTGTAGTTTCCCGTGGTTTTAGGCGCACCATTTTTCCAATAAGCAGTATAAGGGCCATTAAGTTTGTCCTGATCGTACACCTTGGTTTCCTTTGTTTTACCATCAGCATCGAAGCTTGTCCACAAGCCCGTTTTTTTATTATCGTGGTAAAAACCCTTCAACGAAACTTTTCCATCCTCATACTCCAGGTATTCGCCGTTTAACGTTTTTAATTTACGGTCGGTAAATGTCTCAGATTTGGTTAATGCCTGTTTCGAATTAAAAGTTGTTCTGATCCAGACACTGTCTTTTTTGTAAACTTTATAGGTTTCGGCCGATTTGGCTTTATCATAATTACCTCCAAAATTGTAAGTAATCAGCGTATCGCTTTTCTGGGCCATACATCCAATGGATATAAAGCAGCCTAAAATAAATATGGAGAGCGTTTTCATATTAGTGTGCAGCCAGCCAGTTATCTCCCTCTCCAATTTCTACCACAATAGGCACGGTTAATTTTATGGCATTGGCCATTTTATCCTGGATGATGGCTTTCATCACCTCTTTTTCCGATCGTACCACATCAAAAACCAACTCATCATGCACCTGCATGGTCATGGTTGATTGTAAGTTTTGTGCCTTCATTTCTTTATGGATATTGATCATCGCAATCTTGATCATATCGGCTGCTGAACCCTGAATCGGTGCGTTAATGGCATTTCGTTCTGCAAAACCACGTACGGTTTGATTGGCAGAGTTAATGTCTCTTAAATAGCGTCTTCTGCCCATTATCGTTTCCACAAATCCGTTCTCACGTGCAAAGTTCATGGTATCGCTCATGTAGCGTTTAATACCCGGATATTGCGCAAAATATTGTTCGATAATTTCTGCTGCTTCTTTACGCGGGATACCTAAGTTCTGAGATAAACCAAAAGCCGATTGACCGTAAATGATCCCGAAGTTTACAGCTTTGGCGTTTCTACGCTGGGTTCCATCTACTTCTTCGATGCTTACGCCATATACTTTGGCTGCTGTAGCGGTATGGATATCAATCCCTTTGCTGAAAGCATCCAGCATATTTTCTTCTTTACTAATTTCGGCAATAATGCGCAATTCTATCTGCGAATAATCGGCAGATAGAAGGATATGGTTTTCATCCCTTGCAATAAAGGCCTTACGCACTTCCCTGCCCCTTTCGGTACGGATCGGAATGTTTTGTAAATTCGGATTATTGGAACTTAACCTGCCTGTAGCGGCTACGGCCTGATTATACGAAGTATGCACCCTGCCGGTTTTCGGGTTAACCATTAAGGGCAAAGCATCAACATAAGTTGATTTAAGCTTCTGTAACTGGCGGAAATCTAAAATATCCTGTACAATATCACTTTTACTTGCTAAAGCTGTTAAAACGTCTTCTCCGGTTTGGTACTGACCGGTTTTGGTCTTTTTAGCTTTCGGATCGAGCTGTAGTTTATCAAACAGCACCTCTCCCAGTTGTTTTGGCGAAGCCAGGTTAAACTTAATCCCTGCTTTATCGTACACATTTTGCTCGAACTTAATGATCTCAGTTTCGAGTTCTTTAGAATAAGCCTTTAAGGTTTCAATATCAATACGTACACCTTCTTTTTCAATATCTGCCAATACATAAACCAAAGGATTTTCAATTTCTTCGGCCAGTTTGGCTGCATTTAATTCTTTTAATTTGGGCTCGAAAATGTGCGCCAGCTGTAAAGTTACATCAGCGTCTTCTGCGGCATAATCTACCACATCTATCACCGGAACATCGCGCATGGTACCCTGGTTTTTGCCTTTTGCACCAATTAATTTGGTGATCGAAATTGGCGAATAACCCAGGTAATTTTCTGATAATACATCCATGCCATGGCGGGTATCTGGATCAATCAGGTAATGGGCCAGCATGGTATCGAACAGTTTTCCTTTTACTTCAACGCCGTACCATTTCAGCACTAAAATATCGTATTTGGTATTCTGACCAATCTTCTCGATATTTTCGTTTTCCAATACCACCCTAAATTCATCAACAATAGCCTGGGCTTCTTCCCTTTCTGCCGGAACGGGAATGTAATAACCTGTGCCTGGTTTTATAGAGAATGATAAGCCAACCAAATCGGCCATATTTGCATCGGTGCCTGTAGTTTCGGTATCAAATGAAATGCGTTTTTCGGCAAGCAAGCGTTTAATTAAACCGGCACGTTGCTCAACAGTATCTATTAATTGATAATCGTGTTCTGTATTTTCGATGGTTTTGGCCGGAAGTTTTTCTGCCGGTTCTTCTTCAAGCGTATTGGTATATTGTATGGCCTCACCAGATTGATTGCCGAAAAGGTCGGTTTGGGTACCTTCCTGAAAACGTGCCGTAGTAACCGAAAATTCGTCGCCGAATACCCTTCGGCCTAAAGTCCTGAATTCTAATTCGGTAAATAAAGGTTCTAATAAATCGCGGCTTGGATCGCAAAGTTCTAAACTGGCTTCATCCAGTTCTACAGGCACATCTAATAAAATGGTAGCCAGTTTTTTGGAAATCAGCCCTTGTTCTGCAAAATTTTCTACGTTCTCGCGCTGTTTTCCTTTCAATTCGTGTGAGTTGGCAATAATGTTCTCCATCGAACCGTATTGTTTGATCAAAGCTTTAGCCGTTTTCTCGCCAATCCCCGGAATGCCCGGGATATTATCTACTGCATCGCCCCACAAGCCCAAAATATCGATTACCTGTAATACATTTTCGATTTCCCATTTGGCCAATACTTCTTTTACGCCCAATATTTCCATATCGTTACCCATACGGGCCGGCTTGTAGATAAAAATATTTTCAGAAACCAGTTGCGCGAAATCCTTATCCGGCGTCATGCAGTAAACCTGAAAACCTTTTAGTTCTGCTTTTTTGGCCAGTGTACCAATAATATCATCAGCCTCATAACCATCAGAAGTTATTACAGGAATATTAAAACCCGTAATTAATTTAATTACATAAGGCATTGCGGCAGCCAGATCTTCGGGCATGGCCTGGCGGTGCGCCTTATAGGCTTCGAAAGAAGTATGCCTTTCTGTTGGTGCCTCGGTATCAAAAACAACCGCAATATGTGTCGGTTTTTCTTTCTTCAGTACATCTAATAAGGTATTGGTAAAGCCCATTACTGCCGATGTATTGATGCCTGTTGACGTAAAACGAGGGTTTTTACTTAATGCAAAATGCGCCCTGTACATTAGCGCCATACCGTCTAGGAGAAAGAGTTTTTTCATATTATGATTACACCGGTTTAATGATTACTCCGATAAGCCGTTTAAATGAACTTATTGGTGATAAATTAACCAAAGTTAAAGGTTTACAAGAGATATACATCCAATTTAACGGAAAAAGAACTCCAATAATATCATTATAAAATTAATGAGACTATGAAATATGATAGAGTAGATTAAACCATATTTAATTCGGAGATATCCCATTGATAGTCCATCAAAGAATTGTGAGATGACAAATATAATAAATACAGGGTCGCTAAGGGTCAAGTCTTTTATGTTAGTTAAATGGATTAAACCAAATATTATGGCTGAATAGTAAAATATATATCCGAACGATTGACGTTGGAAAACAATTTTTCTACGGATATCCATTCTTTTAAAGTATCCGCGCAAAATGAGAGATATAAAAAAGAAAATTATATAAATTGGCAATTTGAGATAAGTGCTGTTTATGAAATAATCAGTTATCAAGGCAAGGGTAAAGCATATAAAGTATATGGAAAGATATTTTCCTCTTAAATGCCACCTGAATAAAGATTCTTCTAATAGTGGAGCTAGAATACAGGCGATTAATAGTGCTGCTAATAGACCAAATTTTTTTAGGATATCGATTTTTTCTACATATTCATCGATAATTTTGAATTGTACCAGGATATAATAAATACCCATTATAATACCTGCAAATATTATGTCGAGTAGGAGTAGCCAAAAGATATCTCTCCGAAGAGATTTCTTATCTTTACTGAGTTTTAGAAGTTTTGGCTTTTTTAAGAAATGCCAAAATGCAGAGAGCGTTTCAATCATTACTGTTTTTGGATATTATTTTTAAATAATTACGTTATATCCCGATATTGCTAACTTATGAAGATTTTTAACCTTTTTATTTTATTTTTATCAATAACCATTACTACTTCTGCCCAGGATTTTATCGTTAAAAACAATGATGATGTGATTCGCGGAACCATAAAAGGCACTGATTATTTTTCGGTATTTATCAGTGCCAATGATGAAGCAGATGTAATTTTACCGGCAAAGGATGTTAAAAACTTCTTCTGGAATGGCGACAGCTTTGTAAGCAAGGGATTTGCAAACGGCCGTAATTTCGAATACCGTTTTGTAAAGGTGATTGAAATGGGAACGGTTAACCTTTATTCGTTTGGTGGAGGAACTTTGGTGCCCCAGGTGAAAGAGAAAAAAGTAAGGTTCAGGCCTTCAGTAGGTATCGGAACCGGAACCGGTGGTTACGGCGGCATGGGCATGGGCGGAGGAATCAGCATTGGTGGCGGACGTAGTTCGGCTCCGGAAAGGCCTGCAGGAGCACCTGCTGTCCGTTATTTTATTGAGAAACCCGGTGCTGGTCCGCTGCAGGAAGTACCCATGAAAGCCATCACCGAGGATGCCAGGAAGCCAGAGGTTAAAAATATTCTGTTGCAGAAAATGGGCGATCAGCCATTATTAAAAGCCAAAATAGAGGCTGGTGCAGAATTTAATACCCGTGATGTGACGGAGTGGGTAAAGGAGTATAACGCGACTAAAAAGTAAAGCCAGGATTTAATCGATTTTAGGATTGCAGGATCATTTTGGTATAAAATTATCTCGCACAGCAGTTTAACAGGTGATCGTTAACCATTCCGGTGGCCTGCATGTGCGCGTAGCAGATGGTGGTGCCGAAAAACTTAAAGCCACGTTTTTTCATGTCTTTGCTAATGCGGTCAGAAAGTTCGGTGCGTGGCGGAACATCACTCATCTTTTCAATACGGTTTTGGATCGGTTTGCCATCAGGAACGAAACTCCACATGTATTTAGAGAAACTACCAAATTCTTTCTGGATTTCGATAAACAGTTTGGCGTTGTTGATCGCTCCATTCACTTTTAAACGGTTGCGGATAATGCCTTCATCATTCATTAACCGCTCTACATCTTTTTCATTAAAAGCAGCCACCTTTTTTACATCGAAACCTGCAAAGGCCTTGCGGTAATTTTCGCGCCTGCGAAGGATCGTAATCCAGCTCAAACCCGCCTGCGCACCTTCGAGGATTAAAAATTCGAATAAAATCTTATCATCGTAAACAGGCTTTCCCCATTCTTCATCGTGGTACTTAATGTAGAGGGGATCGGAAGTGGCCCAGGAACAGCGGGTTAGTGAGTCTTGCATATGGTATTATGTGAGATTTTATTTAATTACTTTTCGATAAGACGCTGAAATAAGTTAATAAGGACTAATTTACATAATGGCATCGTCATCTCGACTGAAGCGTAGCGAAATGGAGAGATCTACAATAGATTTCTCGGCTGCGTTGCACTCCGCTCGAAATGACGACTGTATTGTGCTTGTTCTTGGAATAGCACTCTAAACTCCCAACTCCGAACTTAGTTCATCCCAATACTCTACAGCTCTTCTATAATGCGGAATTACAATGCTGCCGCCTACGAGGTTGGCGATCATGAAGATTTCATTCATTTCATCGCTGTTAACGCCGGCATCGAAACATTTACCCAGATGGTATTTAATACAATCGTCGCAACGCAAAACCATTGATGCCACCAGGCCCAGCATTTCTTTCGTTTTAATATCCAGGGCGCCATCTGCATAGGAAGTGGTATCTAAAGCAAAAAAACGTTTGATGTTTGTATTCGCCGTTTCCATAATCCTATCGTTCATTTTTTCGCGATAGCCATTAAATTCTTCTACTAATTTTCCCATGTATAATTAATTATTGAATGAATGATTTTTTAGTGAGAGAATGGCGTTAATATTATTTGTTCAATCGAGGTTGATTTCTTCCAGCGGGTTCCAGAATACTTTTTTAAAGTTAACCACCTTATCATTTTTAACTTCAACGCCTTCCTGCCTTAACAGTTCTTCCATTAATTCAGGTGGTTTAAAATGAAATTTTCCGGTAAGGAGGCCGCTGCTGTTTACCACACGGTGAGCAGGTACCCTGGGATGCGCCGTGCCGGCATAAAGCATGGCATGCCCAACCATCCGCGATGATTTTGCCGCGCCTAAACTTTTGGCAATTGCCCCATAGGATGTTACCCTTCCTTTCGGAATTAAACGGGCAATCTCATAAACCTGTTCGTAAAAATTGGTATCCATTATTCAAAAGAAAACTGAATATAGTTAATATTTTTATCGTGTAATAGGTATTTTTTCTCGTAATAGGTTTTGATCGACAGCACTTCGTCAACCAGATCCGAAGTATATAAATGATCGGTGTTTTTATGGACCTTTAAGCCTAATTCTGAAACTTTTTCGCAGGTATAGGCATATAACTGATCGTTATCTGTTTTTAAATTAACGTTGCCACCAGGTTTTAGAACCAGTTTATACCTGTTCAAAAATGCAGGAAAAGTTAAGCGTTTTTTCTCACGGCTATCCTGTGGCTGCGGATCAGGGAAGGTGATCCAGATCTCATCAATTTCTCCTTCATTAAAATAATCAAGGATATTTTCAATCTGTATCCTTAAAAACGCAACATTATCAATCCCGTCTTCAATAGCGGTTTTGGCTCCACGCCAGATGCGGTTACCTTTATAATCAACGCCGATAAAATTCTTCTCAGGAAATAACCTGGCCAGGTTTACCGAATATTCGCCCTTTCCACATGCCAGTTCGAGCACAATAGGGTTTTCATTTTTAAAATGTGCTGAAGCCCAGTTTCCTTTTAAAGCTTTTCCTGCGTCTAATTGATATACGTTTGCAAATGTTTCGATTTCTGCAAAACGCCTAAGTTTATCTTTACCCAAAAGTTTTTTTCTGCAAAAATACAATTAAATCAATAACCCATGTTTCTTTTGCCATAAAGATTCATGTCAATCTTGTTTAGGAATCGTATTTTTGTAACCTATAAAATTTACTGTGAAAAAAGAAGCTAAAATATACATTGCAGGCCATCGTGGTATGGTGGGTTCGGCCATTTACCGTAAACTGCAGAAAGAAGGTTACGAAAATATCATCACCAGAACTTCAGATGAACTTGATTTGCGCAACCAGCAGGAGGTTACCGGTTTCTTTGCTGAAGAAAAGCCTGAATATGTGTTTCTTGCTGCAGCAAAAGTTGGTGGTATAGTGGCAAACAATACTTACAGGGCCGATTTTCTTTATGAAAATTTAGCCATTCAGAATAACGTAATCCATAATGCTTATGTAACTGGCGTTAAGAAATTAATGTTTCTGGGCTCGAGTTGTATTTACCCGAAAATGGCACCACAACCTTTAAAAGAAGATTACCTTTTAACCGGAACTTTAGAGCACACCAATGAGCCTTATGCCATTGCAAAAATTGCAGGAATCAAAATGTGCGATGCTTACCGCGATCAGTACGGATGTAATTTTATTTCAGTAATGCCAACCAACCTGTATGGTTATAACGATAATTACCATCCCCAGAATTCGCATGTTTTACCGGCCCTGATCCGTAAGGTACATGAGGCAAAAGCAAACAACGAAAAAGAGGTGGTGGTTTGGGGATCTGGCTCGCCAATGCGCGAATTTTTGTTTGCAGATGACCTGGCGGATGCCTGTTATTTTTTGATGCAACATTATAATGAGCCTAATCTGATCAACATTGGTACCGGACACGATTTGACCATTAAAGACCTGGCTTTACTCATTAAAGACGTGCTGGGTTTTAAAGGTGAATTGGTCTTCGATGCCGGCAAACCCGACGGAACACCGCGTAAATTAATGGATGTGAGCAAACTGCATAATTTAGGCTGGAAACATAAAGTCGAATTGAGAGAAGGAATTGCACTGGCTTATCAGGATTTTGAAAGCCGGTACTAAATAAATTTTACAATGGTGCGCAGGATTTTATCCTGCGCATTTTTATTTGCACCTTATTTTTTAGCAGCAGGATCATAAATTGCTACTGCCACCTGGCTATCGGCACAGCCGTAATATAAAAACCATTTCTTTTTGAAATAAACCAGTCCTTCGATAAAAACTGTACCCGACGGGTATTGACCACTTTTTTCAAAAGGTGCAGTAGGCACGAAAAAGGGTTGATCGAGCCGTGCTATCACTTTTGAGGGATTTTTCAGATCGAACAATACCTGCCCCGCCGAATAGGTATTGGCCACGTAATTGGTATCTCTTTCGGCATCGCCCCTGTTTTTACCATTGTACAAAACTAAAATACCTTTGTCGGTAACAATTGCCGGTGGACCGCATTCGGTCAGGTCGCTATCAAAATAATTTTTCCGGGGTTGCACAATTAAATCCAAATCGCCTTTTGCATTTAAGGAGGGCTCCCAGTTAATAAGATCAACCGAAGTAGCAATATTCATGAAACGTTCTCCCCAGTACATCATATATTTACCATTTATTTTGGTAATTACCTGTTTTCCGTTTTCTACCTTGGTTACAATAGAACCGGATTTACATTTGAGCTCCCGAAATTTACCATTATAAGCCTTACTAAACGCAGCACCGTGTTTAGTCCAGTGTTTTAAATCTCTTGAAGTAGCTACAGCCAAACGAAATATATTGCGGTTCCACTGTGTATAAAGCATTACATACAATCCTTCTTTGGTTACCGCAATTCGTGGGTCTTCACAACCTCCCGGCCATTCGGCTGCTTTCTGACTGTCTTCATCAGGATAAAACACCGGTTCGGGATTTCTTTTCATTATAATCCCATCACTACTTTCGGCAATGCCTATTCTCGAAGTACGCTTGCCGATACCAATGCCTGAGCGGTCTTCTCCGCGATAAAGTACATATATTTTATTTTTGTATTCGGCAGCCGCCGGATTAAATACATCACCCGCTTCCCAGGCAATTTTTTGTTTGCTCATCGGGTCGAAGAAAAGACTTTCGGTTTTTGGCGAAAGAATGGGATTAACATTTTCCGGTCGGATAAACGGTCCTAGTGCCCATTCAGGAAATATAGCCTGGGCATTTGTTGCAGAGGCCAGCGGAAGAAAAACGACAAGAAGAAATAAGCGTAAAGCGATTTTGTTCATAAAGCTAATATACCCAATTAATCTGGTAAGTATTGAGGGTTAGATAATTGCTAATTAAGTCAATAGCACCTGCATATTCTATTCAATTTTTTGTTTAAACGTCTCATATGCATGAAGAATTTCATCATTTGATTATCCCGAAAACAGCCTTTTATTTCTAGCCAGCTCAGATCGTTTTTTATTATAGTTAAAATTGATATCTTTGAGATTATAAATCAATTTTACCTATATGACTTTAGTTCAGCTTGAATACATTGTTGCAGTTGATACTTACAGAAGTTTTGTAACCGCTGCTGATAAATGTTTTGTTACCCAGCCAACCTTAAGTATGCAGGTGCAAAAACTGGAAGAATTGATCAGCGTTAAAATTTTCGACAGGAGCAAACAGCCTGTAAGTCCAACGGAGATCGGAGCACAGATTATTGCACAGGCCAGGATTATTTTGCAGGAAAGCGGTAAAATAAAAGAACTCATCAGCAGCCAGCAGCAGGATGTTTTAGGCGAATTGCGGATTGGGGTTATTCCCACAGTTGCACCTTATTTACTGCCAGAAGTAATTTCGGCCATGCTCGAAAAATATCCTGAATTAAAGCTTTTAATCTGGGAATATACCACCGAAGATATCATCCATCATTTAAAAACAGGTGTGTTGGATTGCGGGATACTGGCTACGCCACTAACCGATCAAAACATTACGGAAACACCGCTGTACTACGAAAACTTTGTAAGTTACATTAGCAAAAACAGCAAACTTTATAAAAAGAAAGCGGTAGATGCCGAAGACCTGAACGACGAAAATATCTGGCTGCTAAACGAAGGTCACTGCATGCGGAACCAGGTATTAAATATCTGCCGTTCTACAAAAAACAATCGTTTACAAGGCTTGGAATATAATACCGGAAGTGTAGAAACTTTAGTACGAATGGTTGATTTAAATGGTGGCGCTACCTTGCTACCCGAACTGGCCATTGCCGAGTTAAACGCCAAACAAACCAGTAAAATCCGTCATTTTAAATCTCCTGAACCCGTGCGTGAGATCAGTTTGGTAACCCATAAAAACTTCATCAAAAAACGGATGCTTAATGCTTTAAAAGACGAGATTTTAGAAATCATCCCAAAAGCCATGAAGCAAAAAAAGAAAAAGGATATTGTAGGGATTTAGTCTTCTTGCCCCGCGATCGTCATTTCGAGCGGAGTACAACGTAGTCGAGAACCACGTAAGTGCTCAGCGAAGCTAAATCTGACGCGATAGATCTCTCCATTTCACTGCGTTTCAGTCGAGATGACGACTTTTTATAGCTCAGAAGCTAACCCCTTATCCTTATCTACATGCTCCGCCAGCTTATAGCTTTGGGCTTCAGGATTTTTATCTTCCAAAAAAATCAGTATAATTAGCGAAATAATAGGGATTAAAAAAGAAATAAAAAACCAGAACCAAAAATTTCGTCCGGTTCTTTTCGCTAAAAAGCCAGCCAGTAACTGCGGAGATAATAACAACCCGAGTACTATAGATCCGAGGATTATTTCCGGCATTTCTTAATTTAACTATTATTGGTTTTGTTTTTCAACCGGTGGGGCAGAAAGCAGGCCTTTAATGTCGCTTTCCACTTCTTCTTCCTCGCCTTTTTTCTTTTTCTTGTTTTTGCCTTTCAGGCCTTTACCGCTTAAACGTTCTTCTATAACTTTATCGTATTCAGTCTGTTGCTCGGGTCTTAACACATTGCGGATATTTTTGGTGGTTTCGTTCTGCAGTTTATAAAATTTATCTACATCCTCCTCGCGCGAGTTTCCGGCTTGCTGTCTTTTAATTAAATCGGCCTGTTCTTTTGCCTGGTTAAAAGTAAAGCTATAGATTACGCTTTTTTGCGTAGCATTCAGTTTTAACCTTTTATCCAGATCATCTACATTTTTTTGTGCAATTTCTGTAGGTGTAGGCATTTTGTTCTGCTGTGCACTTACCATCCCATTTACACTAACAACAATTAAAAATAAAATTACAAGCCTTTTCATTTCGAATATTTTAATTGGTGCGAAGTTACTTAATTATCTTAAAACAAGAAAGTCCCGATTTTTAACCGGGACTTTCTTTTAATTTTATTGGAATTAGCTTACAAAGCTTTTTTGTAAAGTTCTGCAACAGCATCCCAGTTCACTACATTCCAGATTGCCGCTAAATAATCAGGGCGTTTGTTCTGGTATTTTAAGTAATATGCATGTTCCCAAACATCAATACCTAAAATTGGTGTACCTTTTACTTCAGCAATATCCATTAAAGGGTTATCCTGGTTTGGAGTAGAAGAAACCTGAAGTTTTTTATCAGCACCAACTGATAACCAGGCCCAACCCGAACCGAAACGCGTAGCGCCAGCTTCCTGTAATTTAGTTTTAAGCTCAGCAAACGATCCGAAAGTTTCGTTAATTGCTTTAGCTAAATCGCCGGTTGGCTCACCACCTTTATTCGGGCCTAAAATGTTCCAGAACAAAGAGTGGTTATAGTGACCGCCACCATTGTTTCTAACAGCAGCAGGGAATTTTGAAATGTTTTTAACAATTTCTTCGATGCTTGAAGTCGCCTCTGGTTTACCTTCCAACGCTTTGTTTAAGTTGGTAACGTAAGCCTGATGGTGTTTATCATGGTGGATTTCCATGGTAGTTTTATCAATATGCGGTTCTAATGCATCGGTTGCGTAGTGTAACGCAGGTAATTCAAAAGCCATAATGTTTATGTTTTAAGATTTAAAAATGTTTCTTGTAGCAAATATAACATTAGAACGTTAAGATTTGTTCATGTTATTATCATCAAATCGTTTTCCCGGGTAATGTTATGGTGTTAAAGGTTTTAATGTTGGAAGGTTTAAGGAGGAAATCGTTTTTCTTTGGTTCATGGTTCATGGTTTTTTGAATATAGACGAAGTTTTGGCTATAAGGCTATCAGCCATAATACCATGAGCCATTAACGAATAAGCCTAAGCATCTATCGTTTCCTCGCAAAAAATCCCTTCATCAGCGCACCGCATTCTTCTGCCATTACGCCGCCCTTTAATACCGTTTTAGGATGGAGCAGAGTTGCATTTTTCGAAATAAAGCCTCTTTTTTCCTCACGTGCACCGTAAACAATACGGCCAATTTGCGTCCAATAGCTGGCGCCGGCACACATCACGCAGGGTTCGATGGTTACATATAAAGTGCAATCCCTTAGATATTTGCCGCCAATGGTTTGGGCTGCCGAGGTAAAAGCCTGCATTTCGGCATGGGCAGTTACATCGTTAAATCGTTCGGTGAGGTTATAACCCCTGCCAATAATCCGGTTTTTACTTACCACAATGGCGCCGATCGGAATCTCATCTTCAGCTAAAGCTTTTTTCGCTTCTTCCAAAGCAAGCTTCATGTAATGGATGTCTTCTTCTTCAGGGTCGGTATTTTCGAAATTGTAAAAACTCATAGGGCAAATATAGGGTTTTAAGCAGCCAGAATCTGGAATTTCTAATAGGCATGGCGCAGGCGAATTCGGAAATCTAAAGATAATTTTTTGAAGCGCGTTTTCAGTGCTTATCGGTTATTGCAGTCCTGCTTTGCGCTTCAAGTCCGCACTCGTTCCTCGCTTGCGGGCTTTCCGCTTCAATCAGGGCTATTTTACAAAGGTTTGTGCGAAGACTTCCGAAGTTTTCAAAGGCCTAAACGCTGACCAACTTCGGAAGTCGGGCCTAAAGCTCCTAAACCAGCTTACTACCATTCGGTACCTTGCTTTGCACTGCAGTTAATACAATATCACCGTTTTCATCGGCAAAACCGGTAACCAGAAATTCAGACATGAACTTACCAATCTGCTTTTTTGGGAAATTAATTACCCCAACAATTTGTTTCCCCGGTAATTCTTCCAGGGTATAATGTTTGGTAATCTGTGCACTACTCATTTTTATGCCGAATTCTCCAAAATCTACTTTCACTTTATAGGCTGGTCTGCGGGCTTCAGGAAATTCAAAGGCTTCTAAAATAGTGCCCACCCTTAATTCTACTTTTTCAAAATCATCCCAGGTAATCTGTTCCATAACTTAATTTAACGTATGTCCCAAAAATATAAATTATTCACCATTCGAATGGTTAAAACAAGTAATTGTGGTAATAGATAGCTTTCATTTTAACTCGATTTTATAAAAAATTTGCGTTTTATATTTTTACATCTATCTTTATGCAACCGTTTGCATAACCAAATATAAAATAATTTTGAATCATGTATTTATTAGGAATTGATTTAGGTACCTCATCCATAAAAGTTGCAGTTGTTGATGTTGCCACTCAAAAAAAAGTAGCCACTGCTCAATACCCGGAAGAGGAAACCGCAATCAAATCACTGCAACCGGGTTGGGCAGAACAATCGCCAAATGTGTGGTGGCAAAATGTTCAGCAGGCCATACTTAAATTAAATTCGGCAGGCTTATTTGATCCGAAAGAAATTAAAGCCATTGGTATTGCCTACCAGATGCATGGTTTGGTGGTGGTCGATAAAAATCAGGAGGTTTTGCGCGATAGCATTATCTGGTGCGATAGCAGGGCTGTAGCACTCGGCAATAATGCTTTTGATTCCATCGGTCACGATAAATCGTTAAAACACCTGTTAAATTCACCGGGTAATTTTACCGCTTCGAAACTGGCCTGGGTAAAAACAAACGAGCCTGATACCTATAAAAAAATTGATAAAATGATGCTGCCCGGCGATTTCATTGCCATGAAGTTAACCGGCGAAATTACCACCAGCATCTCTGCCCTGTCTGAAGGTATTTTATGGGATTTTGAGAAACACGAAATCTCTAAAGATGTATTAAACAATTATGGCATTAATGAGCAGCTTATCCCAACAGTAAAACCATTGTTCTCGGCGCATGGTCATTTAAAAACCGATATCGCTTCGTTATTAGGCTTAACTGCTGGTATCCCGGTTGCTTACAAATCCGGCGATCAGCCCAACAATGCACTTTCTTTAAATGTATTAAAACCGGGCGAGGTGGCTGCAACTGCCGGTACCTCCGGAGTAATTTATGGCGTAAGCAGCGATCTTACCTGCGATAAACAATCACGGGTAAATACCTTTGCACATGTAACCTATTCAGCAGAAAAAAAACATACCGGCGTGCTCCTTTGCATTAACGGCACGGGGAGTATGTACCGCTGGGCCAAACATACTTTTGCACCTCAATCTACTTACGCCGAATTGAACGGCCTGGCGGCTGAAGCACCAATAGGCAGTAACGGATTAAAAGTACTTCCATTTGGTAACGGTGCCGAAAGGATGCTGAACAACAAATATACAGGCGCGCAGTTATTAGGCATCGATTTAAACATCCACAGCCAGGCCGATATTTTTAGGGCCGTGCAGGAAGGTATTGCCTTTGCTTTTCGTTATGGTTTGGATATTATGCGCGAGAACGGTATGGAACCTAAGGTAATCCGCGCCGGACTGGCCAATTTGTTTTTAAGTGAGGTTTTCGCCCAAACTTTTGTGGATGTTACCGGAATCCCTGTCGAGTTATACGAAAACGACGGAAGTGTTGGTGCCGCTTTGGGTGCAGGCATTGGCGCGGGTATTTTTAGCAGTGCCGAAGAGGCTTTTAATAATCATGGAGTGATTAAAACGTTAAACCCCAAAAATTCAGCAGCATACGAGCCAGTTTATCAGGATTGGAAAGTAATATTAGAAAAAGAATTAGCAAAATAAACGGGTTCATGGCTCATGTTTTAATGGTTCATAGATAAGTTTATTATCATGATCCAATAAACTATCAACCAATAAACCATCAACGAAAAGATCAACCAAAAACAAAACACATGACAAAAGTAGTAACAGGAGCAAAAGAATTTTTTAAAGGCATCGAACAAATTCAGTTTGAAGGCTTAACCAGTGATAATCCTTTAGCCTTTAGGTGGTACGATGCCAATAAAGTGGTAGCAGGTAAAACCATGAGCGAGCACTTTAAATTTGCCTGTGCGTATTGGCACTCGTTTAACGGCAATGGCTCCGATCCCTTTGGTGGTGCCACACATGTTTTTCCCTGGGATGAAAAGAAAGATGCCATAGAAAGGGCTAAAGATAAAATGGATGCCGCTTTCGAGTTTATAACCAAAATGCAGATCCCTTATTACTGTTTCCATGATGTGGACGTTGTAGACTATACCGATGATGTGGCCGAAAACGAAAGCAGGCTGCAAACCTTAGTAGAGTATGCCAAGCAAAAACAGGCAGAAAGCGGTGTGAAATTACTTTGGGGAACAGCTAATCTGTTCAGCCATAAACGTTACATGAATGGTGCCTCTACCAACCCCGATTTCCACGTACTGGCTCACGGTGCCGCACAGGTTAAAGCCGCTTTAGATGCAACAATTGCCCTGGGTGGCGAAAATTATGTTTTCTGGGGCGGACGTGAAGGTTACATGAGCCTTTTAAACACCAATATGAAACGCGAGCAGGAGCATTTGGCTAAATTTTTACATGCTGCTAAAGATTATGCGCGCAAACAGGGCTTTAAAGGCACTTTCTTCATCGAACCGAAACCATGCGAGCCATCAAAACACCAGTACGATTATGATGCAGCAACCGTTAAGGGCTTTTTGCAGCAATACGATCTGCTGGCCGATTTCAAATTAAATCTGGAGGTTAATCACGCTACGCTGGCCGGTCATACTTTTCAGCATGAATTGCAGGTAGCGGTTGATAATGGCTTATTAGGATCTATCGATGCCAACCGTGGCGATTACCAGAATGGCTGGGATACCGATCAGTTTCCGAACGATATTAACGAATTAACTGAAACCATGCTGATCATTTTAGAAGGTGGCGGACTACAAGGTGGTGGTGTAAACTTTGATGCAAAAATCCGCCGTAATTCTACCGACCCCAAAGATTTATTTTATGCGCATGTAGGTGGAATGGATATATTCGCCAGAGCCTTGATTACGGCAGATGCCATTCTTCAAAAATCAGATTACAAAAAAATCAGATCCGACCGTTACGCTTCTTTTGATATTGGTAAAGGAGCCGAATTTGAACAGGGTAAATTAAGTTTAGAAGATTTGAGAAATTATGCTGCAGAAAACGGCGAACCCGAAGTACGCAGCGGAAAACAGGAATACCTGGAAAACCTGATCAATAGATACATTTAAAAGATTTGTCAGTCTGAGCGTAGTCGAAGACCTTTATACCCGTGGTCTGTGTCCTCACAGACCATTTGCATTTTATGACCTTTTTCAAAGCTCCGCAAAATAATAAACGTCACATTAACATTTTTTAATTTAAAAAAAAGCGGATATTATTTCCTGATTTTATTACATTTAACTTTCTAAACCAAATAACCACTATTACTTTAATGAAACAAAATTTATTGGACACGAAGGATTACATTGTATTTGCAATCTACTTCGTCATTGTGGCTGCTTACGGTCTGTACATCTACAATAAGAAAAAATCCGCATCCACAGGCTCAAAAGATTATTTTCTGGCAGAAGGTTCACTTACCTGGTGGGCAATTGGTGCATCTTTAATCGCATCAAATATTTCGGCCGAGCAATTTATCGGCATGAGCGGATCGGGCTTTAAGATGGGACTGGCAATTGCAACTTACGAGTGGATGGCTGCCCTTACGCTGGTAATTGTTGCTGTTTTCTTTATTCCGGTGTACCTGAAAAATAAGATTGCTACAATGCCCCAGTTTTTGCACCAGCGTTACAATGGAACCGTAGCCATGATTATGGCGGTGTTCTGGTTATTGCTGTATGTAGTGGTAAACTTAACTTCAATCCTTTATTTAGGCGCATTGGCGGTAAGCAGTATCTCTGGTTTTGATCTCAGTTTCTGTATGTATGCCATTGCTGCTTTTGCCATCGTGATTACGCTGGGTGGAATGAAAGTGATTGGTTATACTGATGTAATTCAGGTGTTTTTCCTGATTTTAGGTGGATTAGCTACAACTTATCTGGCTTTAAACCTGGTTTCTACCCACTATGGTACCTCAGGTATTTTTGAAGGTTATAGTTTAATGACTTCAAAAGCATCTGAGCATTTCCACATGATTTTAAAACCTGATAATGAAAACTATATCGATTTGCCGGGTTTAAGCGTGCTTGTAGGTGGTATGTGGATAGTAAACCTGAACTATTGGGGCTGTAACCAGTACATTACCCAGCGCGCTTTAGGTGCCGATTTAAAAACCGCCCGCGGAGGTATTTTATTCGCTGCATTTTTAAAGTTATTGATGCCAATTATTGTGGTTTTACCCGGTATTGCGGCTTATGTATTGTATAAAGATGGTGCTTTCCAATCTGAAATGTTGCAGGGCGGATCTGTTAATCCAGACCGTGCCTATCCTGTATTGTTAAATTTATTGCCTGCAGGTTTAAAAGGTTTATCTTTCGCTGCTTTAACCGCTGCGGTTGTGGCTTCTTTAGCAGGTAAGGCAAACAGTATTGCAACCATTTTTACTTTAGATATTTATAAAAAAGTATTAAAAACTGATGCTTCTGAAAAGAACCTCGTTTTTATAGGTAAAATTGCTGTGGTAGTAGCCATGGTGCTGGGTGTTTTAATTGCGCCTCACTTAGGTATCGATAAAAAAGGAGGCTTCCAATACATTCAGGAGTACACAGGTTTTGTATCGCCAGGTATCTTTGCCATGTTCATCCTGGGTTTCTTCTGGAAAAGAGCTACATCAAATGCAGCACTTTTTGCTACCATTGGTGGTTTCGGATTATCCTTGCTGTTAAAATTCCTTCCGGGCTGGACTGATCTTTCCTGGTTATCTGGAATGGGCTTTTCGGTTAAAAACAGTGCGGGCATTTACGAAATCCCTTTCTTAGACAGGATGGGTTTTGTATTCGTATTCTGTATCATCGGTATGGTGATTATCAGTTTATTCGAGAATAAAAATGGTGTTAACCCTAAAGGATTGGAAATCGATTCGAAAATGTTTAAAACCACCACCAGTTTTGCGGTTGGTGCATTAATTATTATAGGATTATTGGTAGCCCTTTACGGTATTTACTGGTAAAATTTCTTTTTAAATATTTTAAAGCTTTCCGGGGATACCGGAAAGCTTTTTTTGTTTAGCAGAAACCGATAATATAGTATTGTTTTTTGGAAAGCAGATGTAGTATCGTTTAGGTGAGGTTTAGTCCTGCTCTCCGTTCCTTCCGGTGAAAAACCGGAACCACTCCGATCAGGTTTAGGTGGCAAATAAGGTGCTGCTATTTGTGGTTGCAGTGTAGAGAAGTTTTAGCAATAGACCTCGGTTCCTTAGCCCTGATTGAAGTGTAAAGCCCACAGCGCAGCGAGGACTTGAAACGTAAAGCAGGACTACCTTATCCGATTAGCAATGCAACTGCGCTGCAAAAAATAAATTGAACAAGTGATTTGTTTCATGGCGATACGAAACAAGGCAATAGCTTACTGCGCGCAAGGCCCGTCAGGAATTTCTTTGCTGATTTTAATTACTTTAGTAACCACCAGGGTAGAATCGAAATCGGCAGAAACAGTAGCGGTATCGGTTTTTTTGAAATAACCTTCTAACTCTACATATACCGGCTCGTAAGGCTTTTCGAAACCTAAATTGCTATATGCCAGCTCTAAATTTTTTACGCTGTCGGTAACCCAATAATCGCGGGTATCTTCGCAAAGTGTAAAAGATTTCATTTCTGGTCCAAAGCTATACAAACCTTTAACAATTTTCAGGTTACTTTTTTCTCCCTCGGCTTTATCGTTTCTATTACAAGCTGTAATGGCCACGCCAAGGAGCACAACGAATACAATTGCTTGTTTAACTAACTTCATTTTATATGGATTGATTAATTTGATCGATCTTTTTTACACTTAAATTGGAGGACAAAGCCGATGCCAAAAATGAGAAGATTCCTACGGTAAAGAAAACTAAAATGAAATCTTTCCATTTTAAGCCTATAGGATAAGAACTTACCAAAGTTTTATTTTCTTCGCCCATTTTAATCAGGCCGTAAGTGTGCTGAAAATAGTAAAAAATGAGGCCAATAATTAAACCCAATACGCAGCCCGACATGGTAATCATCATGCCCTCAAATAAGAATATACGTTTGATTAATTTTTTACCGGCACCTAAACTGCTCAGAATGGCAACATCCTTCACTTTATCGATTACTAACATGGTTAACGACCCTATGATGTTAAATATAGCAATTATCAGGATAAAAGTGAGAATGATATATACCGCCCATTTTTCGGTATTTAAAATGTGGTACAGTGATTTATTCTGCTCGGCCTGGTTCTTTACCTCGTAATCTTGTCCGGCTTTTTCAATTACCTCTTTTTGAAAGGCATCTACATCCGTACCTGGCTGTAGATTGATCTCAATTGCAGACACATTTTTTTCTTCACCGAGCAATGCCCGGGCAAAATCAAGGGGGACAATAATTCCATTGTCAAAATCCTGCTGTACTTCAAAAACGCCACTAACCCGGATGCTTTTTACCACAAAATCATCAGCAGGATTTAAGCTGTTTGGCACGATATCTTTTTTAGGCGAATAAATTTCCAGTTCGGTAAAAGGATCTACCGTATTTACGGCCAGGTAACTTTGCAGCGCCGAACCAATTACGGCGTTATTGCCGCTTTTGTTATGGAGGATAAAATGGCCCTCTTTTATGGTGCTGTCTAATTTGGTGTTTTTTAAATAATCGGCACTTACCCCTTTAACCATTCCAACAGCCTGTTTATTGTTGTACTTTAACAAGGCATTTTCTTGCAGTACCTCTGTAAAAGCGGCAACAGCTTTGTTTTTTCTGAGCTGGTTAAAGTAAGGGGTGTTCGGATCGAAAGTTTTGCCTTTAGCTGGTGTAATGGCAATTTGCGGGGTAATGGTATCGAACATGTTCAAAACCACCGTTTCTAAACCGTTAAATACCGAAAGGATGATAATTAATGCTGCGCTGCCCACCATTACGCCCACCATAGATATGCCCGATATCAGGTTAATGGCATTGGTAGATTTTTTGGCAAAAAGATATCTTTTGGCAATATAAAACGATGTATTCACAGCGGTAAAGATAGGTAAAATGTACTATGTAAGATGGAAGAGCTATGATGGACACTTAATATAGCAGATGTAAAATGAAAGATCAATATTCCATTATCCATTTAACATCTTACATTTACCATCTTCATTATCCATCATACCTTAAAAAAACGGGTTATGTTGTTTTTCGAAACCGATGGTGGTAGCTGGTCCGTGGCCAGGGTACACTTTGGTTTCATCAGGTAATACAAAAAGTTTATCCGAAATGTTTTGAATTAATTGCTGGTGGTTGCCTCCCGGAAGATCAGTACGGCCAATACTGCCATAAAAAAGGACATCGCCTCCCATTAAAATGTGATCGGCTGCGCTGTAAAAGCATAAATGTGCAGGTGAGTGGCCGGGTGCAAAAATTAAGCTTAAAGTGCTCTTGCCAAAAGATATGGTTCCGGTTTCAGGCAAAAAAGTGTCTGGCTGCGGCGAAACCTCGTATCGGGTAAAGCCCATTGAAGGAGCATAACCGGGAATTGCATTTAAAATCGGTAATTCGCCTTGATGAAACTGTGGTTTTAAACCGTAAGTATCAAAAACGAATTTATTGCCAAAAACATGGTCGAGGTGGCAGTGCGTGTTTAATAATAATACAGGTTTAAGGTTTTCCTGTTTAATAAATGCCGTCAGTTCATTCTGCTCATAACCTTCGTACATGCCCGGGTCGATAATGACACATTCTTTGGTTTCATCGTAAAGCAGATAGGTATTTTCGCTGTAAGCGTTAAAGGTGAAGGTTTTTACTGTAA
This sequence comes from Pedobacter jeongneungensis, assembly GCF_039538295.1. NCBI lineage: Bacteria > Pseudomonadati > Bacteroidota > Sphingobacteriia > Sphingobacteriales > Sphingobacteriaceae > Pedobacter > Pedobacter jeongneungensis. Next base: position 267,621 of record NZ_BAABBY010000005.1, read on the forward strand.
TCATATATTTTTAGAAAGATCTGGTAGCCATCAGGTGAAGTTAATTTTTCCACATAAAGGTGGCAATTAAGGTATCGATATCTTTTTTAATAAAGTTAACAACGGGTGCTATCGAATCGTATTGTGGTCGCTCGTTAAAATACAGTGCACCCCTAAAATAATGTTTGGCACTATCGGTTAAAAAAAACTGTACGGATGATGCGGTATTACCCTCAATAGCGTAATAAATGCCATATACCTTGCGGCTGGGATAATTAATTATTTTTTGATCGATGGCACTTGCCTTTATGGTATGTTTAAAAGCAAGTTTGCGGGCATCTTCCACCATTTCATCGTATTCGCCCTTGCCCGATACATCGTAATAGGTTAAGTGCAAAAAGCCGTTAAACTGTTTAAAATGAAGGTTATACCAGTTCTTTCTGGCGTCGCGGCTCTGATCCTGCTCTACTGTTGCGTAAATTGGATATTCAAAGCTAAAGGGAACGGGCTCGGTAAAATTGGTATATTTTTTTTCAGGGAAAACAATCCTGAAATAAGCTTTAGGTTTAGGGCTGTAATCGTGGTTTTGGCAGGCTGTTATGCATAAAAGCAATACAAAGGGTAAAAAAATGAGTTGTTTTAATTTCATAACATTCAATCAAAGATTGCTTACCCCAAATTCGGGACTGGCTGTCGTTCCTCCCTGCAATAACGATCAGTTAAACTATTTATTCCATATTGCCCAGGCTTTTTCGGCCTGTTTGTATAACATTTCCAGGCCGTTTTTGATCGCTGCGCCCTGTGCTGCTGCTTTTGCCAGAAATGTAGTTTCTAACGGGTTGTAAACCAGATCGTAAGCCAGGTGTTCAGTCCCGAGCTGCGAATAATCAATTTCAGGAAAGGTATCAATATTTGGCGACATTCCCAATGGCGTGGTGTTGATCAATAATTTGTGCGAAGCCAAAATTTCAGGTGTAACCTCTGCATATAAAATAGCACCATCAACCGCTTTGCGTACCACCACCTGGTATTCGATATTCAGTTTTTCTAAAACGTATTTTACCGCTTTGGCTGCTCCTCCATCACCAAAAACCAATGCTTTGGTATGTTGTGGCCCTAACAAGGGGGTTAGTGATGCTTCAAAACCATAGGCATCGGTATTGTAACCTTTTAAATAATTTTCGCCTTCAAAACTTTTAATAGAAATGCAGTTTACCGCACCAATTTTTTCTGCAGCCTCATCTACTTCGTTTAAGTAGCAAAGCACATTTACCTTATGCGGTATGGTTACGTTTAAGCCACAAAGTGATGGGTTTTCGCTTAAAAGATCGGGCAGCGATTTGATATCTTCAATGGGGAAAAGCTCGTATTGATGACCGGCGATGCCTTCATTTAAAAACTTTTCGGTAAAATATTTTTTAGAGAAAGAATGTGATAAAGGATATCCGATTAAGCCGTATGTTTTCATATTGATGTAAATAAGCAAAACCTTACAGGTTTATTTAAATATGCCCTGCTATGCAATGTTATTAAGTAAGCCATTGGCGGGCACAGGTAAAAATAATTTAACCACAGATAAAGAGGATGCGCACAGATATAAAATCCGTGTTTATCTCTGTGCATCTGGGTTAAAAAATCTTAACTTAATAATATTGCCTCGCAATAACGATTTTTGTCTTTATTTTACCTGGTTCAGGAAATAATCGAAAGTATCTCCACGTAAACCCAAACGGATGGTTTCTAACGGAATAACTTCTGCAGGGGCAATATTGCCCAGGTTTACATTGCTGCCGATTAATTTGATAAACCAAACCTGTTGTTCTTTTTGAGGGGCCTCCCAGATAATGGTTTCTTCAGGAATCTGGGTTAAAATTTCATCAACCAAACCTTCGCGTACTTCGCCGCTTCCACGGTAAATACCTACGTTACCACCTTCGCGGGCTTCAGCAATAACTTTCCACGAGCCGGCTTCGATTTCGGCCTGCATTAATTTAATCCACTTGTATGGTGCAAATATTTTAGCCGCATCTTTACTGCCCACTTCAGAAATTACCGTTACCTGTTTAGAAAGTTCACGGATAAATTCACATTTTTTATCATGCTCAATTTCGATCGATCCATCAGAAACTTCTGCATATTCCATTCCGTACTGGTCTAAAACGCGCTGATAATCTGCAAACTGGTTGCGGATGATAAAGGCTTCAAATAAGGTTCCTCCGAAATAGGTTGGGATGCCGGCACTTTTATATAAAGCTAATTTTTCTTTAAGGTTTGGTGTTACGTGTGAGGTAGCCCAGCCTAATTTTACGATATCTGTATGTACACCGGCAACTTCAATAAAATCTTCTACCTGGCGTAGGCTCAATCCCTTATCCATAACCATTGTTAAGCCTTTTTGGCGTGGTTTAGCTGGACGTTCGGGAACGTTTAATAATGGATAATTCATATGCGTACAAAAGTGAAAAAAATTTTGAGATTTATTTGTTAAATTTTTCTCACAAGGTCATTACCTTATATATCTGTTTATAACGTTCAAAATGGCACTATTATCCTGCAATTGCGGTAAATATTCAAACAAAATATAATGTTTGTCAGGGTCGGTTGTTAAAGCTGTTTCCAGGTATCCCAGCGCATCGCTATAATTGCCCATGGCAAAAAGATAGGCTACCATGCGGTAGTAAAGCTCGGCAGCCTCAGGGTTATTTTTGATTGCCTCGGCCATTGTTTCTGATGCCTCAAGCAGTTTTCCCTGTTCGTAAAGCACGGTACTAAAATCCAGCCAGGCTTCGATATCCATTGGATTAAACTCCAGTACTTTTTCGTAGGCTTCAATCGATTCATCAATCTGGCCTAATTTATAATAAGCATCGGCCATGGCGAACCAGAAATCAGGATTTTCAGCCTCTAAATCAATTGCTTTTTTATAAAAATGTAAGGATTCGAAATAACGTTCCTCAAAATTCAGCGTAACACCGATCCCAAACCAGGCATCAGCCATTTTGGGGTCCATTTTTACCGATTTTTTATAATAAGAACGTGCCTCATCCATTTTTTCCAGCTTTTCGTAACACTCCCCAATGGCACAATAAGTATCGGCATTAGGTGGTTCATATTCGAAAGTCTGTTTATAAACTTCAATGGCCTCATCGTATTTATCCAGCTGCACCAAAGCATTCCCTTTATTGAAATAAGCCGAACTGAAATCTTCTTTAATTAAAATGGCATAATCGTAAGCATCAATTGCTTTTTCGAAAAGATTCAGTTTGTGGAAACTATTGCCCAGGTTATACCATGCCGCATACGAATAGGGGTCGGTATCGATATATTGCTGGTAAAACTTAATGCTTTCTTCCTGCTTGTCTAAAACATCGTAGCAAAAAGCCAGTTCGTATAAACCATCCTGGTTTTCCATATTCTGCTCTAAACTGAGCTTAATATAGGTAATGGCACTTTCATAATCGCCCATGCTTTGATATACATAAGCCATCTGCAATAAAATCTCATCCGTGCTTTCGGCAAGGCCTAAAGCTTTTTCATAATTTTCCAAAGCCTCGTCATAACGTTCGGTGTTCTGAAAAATATTACCGCGAAGCAGGTAAATATCCGGTTCTGATGGTTCTAAAAGTTCAGCCTTTTGTAAAGCAATAAAAGCCTGTTCGTGGTTGTTGGTTAAAATGTAAAGATGAGCCTGTTTAATTAAAAAAACAGTTGCATAAGGGTGCTGACTAATTGCAAAATCAACTACCTGCAAAGCTTTGACCGGATCATTTTTCTCGATGTAAAAATCTACAATGTATTCAAAAGCGCCTGCATCGAAAAAATACTGGTCCTGATTGCGGAGCATTTCTTCGTAACGTTCTACCGAGCGTTGTGCGTCTTCGTTGGATTCAAAAAAGAATTCTTCTTCCATATATTATACTATTAAAGAACCGTGCCAATTAGCAGAAAAACACATTATAAGTTTACCAATTTAAATAATCCGTTTTTAAAATAATTATTAACATCAATAAGCTTAAACAGCGTAAATGGCTGAATATAAAGTGTATTAACTGTGGTTAAGATGTGTGGATAATCGACAGATTTTTTGCAACATCGCGGTTCCTTTTCCCTTCTTTTACAAAAATACTATAAATTTATGGGATATACGTAATTATGAAGTCATGAAAGGATTGATCACTTTTGCCCTGTTTTTATCGGGTTTTACTACACATGTTCTGGCACAAAATAACGAAGAAAGCGCTGTTAAGGAAGCTATAAACCATTTGTTTGCCGGTATGAAAACAGGCGACAGCACTTTAACCAGATCGGCCTTTGCAACCGGCGCGGTGATGCAAACCATTGTAAGCAAGGATGGAAAAGTAAGTGTTAGGACAGAATCGGTCGATGATTTTGTTAAGCTGACCGGCACGCCGCACAAAGAAGTGTATGATGAGCGTATTGTATTCAGCAAAATATTAATTGATGGGCCACTGGCTGCAGTATGGACAGATTATAAATTTTATGTAGGTGAAAAATTTAGCCATTGCGGGGTTAATTCCTTTCAATTGGTAAAGGGAGATAAAGGCTGGCAGATTGTTTACATTATTGATACGCGGAGAAAGGATAACTGCAATTAATTTATTTCCTTTTTCCACTTAATTTGGTTTATTGTAAAAGTTGAATACTTTAATCAAATCCTCCTCTTGTTTCAGGTCGAGCTGTTCATTTTTGATAAAAGTGGATATTTCGTCTTTTTTATCGCCTAAAACGGTTGTAACATTTTTTGCTGATGGCGTAAATTTCTGAACCACCCCACCTTTATTGGTAAAATAATTGCTTTGCTGAACCATTTTATTAGCCTTTTTTTTGGTGTACCAATCTTCTGTTGCCTCTTTTTTCACTGTGTATTGTTTAAGCAGCGCAACGCTTCCATCGGCCACTGTTTCGTAGAAATTATTGGTATGATCAGCACCTGATTTATTAAATGTATGAGATTTGCCAAGCGAATCGACCAGGGTGAATGACTGAACCGAATCCTGAATGGCATAAATATTATTATTCTCAGTATATTCTAGTTGCTGCGTTTCTAAATTATAGCGTAAATCTTTTACGTTAAATTCCTTCTGGCTCACGGTTTTTATTTTGCCGTTAGCATACCTGTTGTTAAAGTATGGACTGCCTTCTGTTGGATTTTTTGTTACTGACTTTAACAGCGGCTTGGCGCTTGGACCAACTGTTACATTTTGTGCAAAAGCAAAAATTGCCTGAGTGGTTAGAAAAAAAAGGAAAATGAGGTTTTTCATATTGTTTTTTTTAGTTAAAATTTAGAAAATAGAAAGCTTTATTGCGCAATTAAGGCTTTAAAATTATTAATGTTTCTGGATTTCTGTTTTTTATTTATTTTTTATCAAAAATCTACTGTTTTTTTAGTTTGAAATTGTACTTATTAAGAATTACTAAAACAATTTAGATCTATTTTAAATGCAATTTATACTATTTTTAATATAAATGATGTTTTTTTTGATTTATTGATAAAAATAACTGTAATTCGGGGATTATTAACTTAAACTAACTTCTAAAAACTATGAAAAAACTCGTACTGTGTTTATTCATATTTTTATTTTGCGGCATTACAGAAACCAATGCTCAAAGTAAAAATATTACTGGTAAAGTAGTTGCATCTAATGATGGCCTTCCGCTTCCAGGGGTAACTATCCGTGTAAAGGATACAAAAAAAGCCACCACAACAGGCTCCGATGGTAAATTTACCATCAACGTTAGTCCGAATGATGTTCTCCAGTTCGCCTACCTTGGGTCTTTACCTAAAGAAATTACAGTTGGTACACAATCTAACCTCGTTGTTAGTTTAGAGCCCGATTCAAAAACTTTAAGTGAGGTTACCATTTCTACCGCATTGGGTATTAAACGTAAGCCAAAAGAAATCGGTTATGCAACGCAGCAGGTAACCGGTAAAGCATTAACCGCAAGCAGGCCAACCAACCTTGCCACCGGTTTATCAGGAAAGGTTGCCGGTTTACAGATTAACCAGGCAAACAACCAGATCGATGCCGGCGATCAGGTAAGGGTTGTATTGCGTGGTAACCGCTCATTTACAGGGAACAACCAGGCCCTTTTGGTATTGGATGGTATTATTGTGCCTTTGAGTCAGTTAAATTCGATTAACCCGAACGATATTGACAATGTAAACATTTTAAAAGGTGCTAATGCTGCAGCGCTTTATGGTTCTGATGCTTCGAACGGTGTAATTATTGTGAGCACCAAGAGGGGATCTTCTGACGGAGGAGGCATCACCTATACTAATTCTACTTTACTAAATCGTTTAAGCTACTTTCCAAAGCTGCAAACGGAGTTTGGAGGGGGAACAAATCAGGATGATTTTGGATTTGGTTTGTACACGCCTTTCGAAAACCAGACTTTCGGCGATCGCTTTGATGGAAGCCTCAGGCCACTGGGCCGGGTATTGGAAGATGGTACCTACCAGATGGTTCCTTATTCCTATAAAGATGGTGAGAAAGAAAATTTCTTCGAAACCGGTATTGATGAGCAGAACGACCTTACCTATTCGGGCGGAAATGAAAGCGGAACCACGTATATCAATTTACAGCGCGTAAACAGTAAGGGTTATGTTCCTGGCGATAAATCGAACAGAACGGCAATCCGCATTAACGGAACCCGTAAGCTGAATAAATTTTTAGCCGATTACTCGTTCAACTACACACAAAGAAATTATGATAAAAGTAACAACCAGGTGTATAATAATGTAATTAACACGCCGGGTAACGTACCATTAACAGAGTATAGTGATGTAACCTCTAAATATGGCAATCCGAACGATTATTATAACGATTATTATAACAACCCGTATTTTGGTTTACAACAAAACCGTAATAATGAGAGAAGAGACGATTTGCTGGGTAATATTTCTTTTACTTATAAGCCGGTTGATTGGCTGAGCTTATTGGCCAGGGGTGGTTTCAGCAGCAAGAATACGCAGGGAAAAAATAAAAATTATGCCTATACCTATTCAGATTTTGCTCACAACTCAGGCAAGGCAGCAGCTGCAACGCAATACACTAAATCATCGGTAACCGATTACAATGAATTTGAAAGCAGGTACACAGGCGATTTTCTTGCAACAGCCACTAAAACGTTTAACCAATTTAAATTTACTTTAATTGGCGGTGCCCAGGTGATTCAGAAAAATTATAAGTACATGTCGCAATCGGGTTCTAACCTGGTGGTAGATAACCTTTTCAATATCAATAATCGTACTGGTGAGATTGTAGGTTCGGAAACGGAGCGAAATTCTAGACAACTGGGTGTTTTTGGTGATTTCACCGCTACGTATAACGATTTTTTAACCATCCACGTATCGGGCCGAAACGACTGGGATTCAAGGCTAGCGGCAAGCAACCGTTCATTTTTTTACCCCGCAATTGATGCTGCCATAACCCTTACCGATGCTATACCAGCTTTAAAAGAGAGTAAGGTAATCAGCAATTTGAAACTCCGCGGAGGTATTTCTAAAGTATATGCGGTACAGGTTGATCCTTACAATATCATTTCTACAATTAGTCCTGCAGGAAACTTCCCTTATGGTGGTACGGCAGGTTATTCGATAGATAACAAATTATTTGATCCAAACCTGAAACCGGAACACACAATTTCGAAAGAGATTGGTGTTGATATCGGTTTCCTGAATAACCGGATTACTTTAGAAACTTCTGCATACCTTCAGAATACAAAAGATCAGGAGATTATTAACGGTATCGATTTATCAGGCACAACCGGTTATACCAGTGCAGTTATCAATACTGGTGAGGGACAAAATAAAGGGATTGAGTTCAGTTTAAACGCTGCTCCCGTTATTGGTTTGGCCAATGGATTTAGGTGGAACGTTGGTGTAAACTATTCTTATAACACCAATAAAGTTCTATCATTATATCAGGGCCAAAATCAATTGGGAATTGGCGATAACAACTATATTGTGGTTGGCCAGAGTTTCCCTTCTTTACAGGTTAGTACTTATCAAACAGATCCGCAGGGGCGTGTTATTGTTGATGCCAATACCGGACTGCCACTTTCTAATCCGATCAATAAAGATTTCGGACAAACCAACCCCAGTCATGTTTTAGGTATCAACACCAGTTTTACCTTTAAAAACTTTACCCTTTCGGGTGTAGCCGAATACCGTAGTGGTAACGTGTTTTACAATAGTTTTGCCGGAACGCTTGATTTTGCCGGTATCAGTTACACTTCAGGAGAGGCCGGACGTGAGCGGTTTATTTATCCAAATTCAGTTATAGAAACATCGCCAGGGGTATTTGTGCCTAACACCAATACCACAACTATACAGGGCAATGGCTCTTTCTGGTCGGATGGTATCCGTACAAACACGGCTTCTAACTATGTAATGAGTGCTGCATTCTGGAAAATCAGAGAGCTTTCTTTGGCTTACCAGGTGCCAGGCCAGTGGTTACAGAGCAAGGCTAAATTTATTAAAAATGCGAGTATAGCGCTCATCGGAAGAAACTTGTTTATGTTCCGTCCGAGCGATAATATTTACACCGATCCGGAAATTAACGTAGGCACAGGAAATGCGCAGGGTGTTAATAACCTTAATCAAACGCCTCCAACCCGTATTTATGGTTTTACCGCAACAATTGGCTTTTAACGATTAACGAAAAAAACATGAAAAAGAAATTAATATATGTGTTTACAGTATCAGCAGTATTACTGTTGGGTGCCTGTAAAAAGGGGTTTTTGGATATTAACGATAATCCGAACAATGCAACTACGGTTAAACCGGCCCTGGTTTTAACCGGTGCATTAAATAATACTGCTGCCTATACAACCGGCGGTTCTATTTTTTACAGCTTTGCTGCACTATGGATGAATTACTGGATGACACCAGGGGGCGTTTCGGGATGGTATGAAGAACGTTCGTATAATTTTACCACCAACTGGAGCGGTTCTACAACACTTTGGGCCAATCTATACGATAATTTAAATGATTACCAATATTTGGAAACGCAGGGTAAAGCATCCGGACAGAATTTTTATGTTGCTGTTGCCAAAACAATGAGAGCATGGGATTTTCAGTACCTGGTAGATTTTTATGGTAACGTACCTTATACGCAGGCATCAAAATCTGTAACTTTCCTTAACCCAAAATACGATAAAGCGCAAAGCATTTATGAGGATTTAGCGAAACAGCTTGATACTGCTGCCAATTTGTTCAAAACCATTACGGTATCTCCTGCAGATGCCGCTGCTGATATTTATGCCAAAGGAAACCTGCAAAAATGGGGCAAGTTTGCCAACACCTTAAAACTGAGGATTCTTTTGCGTCAATCAGAGATGCCTGGTCGCGAGCAATATATTAAAGATGAAATTGCCAAAATTACGGCCAATGGTTTTGGATATATCGGAACCGGAGATGGGATATTCAATAATCCGGGGTATTTAAATACGGCAGGAAAGCAAAATCCGTTTTGGGCCGTTTATGGTTATGGTGTTGATGGTACCAGAACTGCTTCGCATGGTTACATGTTGGCGAGTTCTTACGGTCTTAATTTCCTTCAGGATAATGATGACCCGAGATTGGGCCGGTTATATAATACCATTAACGATGGTGCGGGCACTACCTACGAAAGCTTAATTTGGGGACAGGACGTTGATGCTCCTTTTACCATTGCGAGGGTTTCGAGTATCGGTAAAGGTGTGTTGAAATCATTCGATCAGCCACAGCCGATTATTACTGATTTTGAAAGTTTGTTTATTCAGGCAGAAGCTGCACAAAGGGGTTATATTTCTGGCAGTGCACAAGCAGATTATGAAGCTGCTGTAACCGCAAACTTTGTTTACCTGGGGCTGACCGCAGCTGATGCAGCAACTTATCTTGCTGATCAGTCTGTTGCAACATGGGATGCGAATGCCGATAAAATTGCATTGATTATTAAACAGAAATGGGCGGCAATGAACGGCACAAATGCAATTGAACCATGGACGGATTACAGGCGCTTGGAGCTTCCGGCAGATATGCCAATTTCTATTGCTTCAACCGTAACCACTAAAAAAATCCCGGTAAGAATGTTATATCCACAGAGAGAATATAACACCAACTCTGCCAATGTAATTGCAGAAGGTACTATTAACCAGTTTACTTCAAGAATTTTCTGGGACGTTAAATAAATCAGTTAAAACGATGAAAAATAAAAATATATTCAGCGGACTTGCCGCAATGTTATGCATTGTAAGTCTTTCGTCTTGTTTAAAAAACAAAAACGAACAACCCGATTTTTCGACTACAACACCCGTTGTAGAAATCCCGGTTGGCTCTCCGGTTGGTGATGGCAGTGTAAATTCGTTAACAACTTCGCTTATCCAGCAGGATGCACCCAGCGATTACATTTATTATATCAATTATGCAGCATCCAGTACAAAATCTACCGACATTAAAGTAACTTTATCTATCGATCCTGCCACACTTGATAAGTACAATGCTGCACATACTGATGCCCCATTAACCATGGTGCCAACAAATGCTTTCAGCACTTCTACAACCATTACCATTCCGGCCAATACCCGTAGGGTACAGGTTCCGGTAAAATTTGTGAGTACAGCTCTGGATCCTGCACTTAGTTATGGGTTGCCGATAAAAATTACCGATGCATCGGGAGAAGTGATCAGCAAAAATTTTGGGGCAGTTGTTATAAAGGTTGCAGTAAGAAACCGCTACGATGGAAAATATAGCTTAAAAGGTTATATTTTCAGAGAAGGTGATACTGATGGGCTTATGGGCTATTTTAAAGGTTTAAGTCAGGATTTATCGAGTAACGGTGCCACGGCATTAAACTTTTCTCAGGTTTGGAAAACTGGTGCCGGTGCTGGTGGTATTGATGGTTTAACCATTAATGTTAATCCGACAACCAATAAGGTAACGATGAAAAGTACAGCAAATGCAACTTTAGTAAACGATCCGGCTTACGATAGCCGTTACGATCCGGCTACTAAAACTTTTTATATTTCTTTTAAATGGGGCGCAAGTCCGGCCAGCAGGGCAGCTACCGACACACTTACCTATGTATCAGCTCGTTAAGAAATAAAACATTTTATCAAAGCCCCAAGGATGATTCTTTGGGGCTTTTTTATTATTAAGGTAGATGAAATTTTCAACCACGGATAAACACAGATCAACACAGATTTTATATTCCTTTCGCATCAATAATCTGGTCTTAGCGTTTCGCTAATACACCAAAATATACTTTATTGTATGTCCGTAACAAAACGCTACAGACTAGATTGGTTCATAAAAAAGTCGTCATCTCGACTGAAACAGCCCTAATATTCGAAAGAGAGATCTATCTCGAGGTAGATCTCTCGGCTACGTTGCACTCCGCTCGAGATGACGATCTGTTGGAGGTTAGCACAAGGCAATCTTAAAGCGCATGCTAATAGCGATCGTTTTAAGATTGCTTCCCCGAAATCGGGGCAGGCTGTCCGCTGAAAAAGCCTTTTAGCAATGACGACCTAGTGGAGGAATAAAAATTATTCCTTTTCTAAATCTGCAGCACCTTTTTTAAACAGCTCGGCCTGTTTGTTCAGGTTTGTTTTAGCTTCTCCACTTGCTGCTGTAGCCTGTTTTGTTTTGGCTTGTGCGGTGGCTGTGTAAGCTCCTGCCAGCTGTTTATTTAAATACGATTGCAGTTTTAACCTCTCAATTGCACTGCTGATGTTTTTTATCCCTTTTTCGGTAATCGCAGGGTTTGTATTTGCCCTTAAATACTGGAAATACTGGCCAATTACACCAAAAATTTTATTACGGTCGCCGTTTAGCATAATGTTTTCGTAAAATGCCTGATGCTCATCTTTAGGATCGCTGATGTACAACGATGCAATAGATGGCGCGATGTGGTCTTTCGTATCTGCATCTAAAGCCGATAGAGCCGTAATACTTTCTTGCGGAGCCAGTTTAGCCAAACCACCAATACCGGCAGCAAGCACTTTGTACGATCTGTCTTTCAGGCTTTCCTGCATCAACGTTTTATAAGCCTGATCGCCGGTTTCTGATAATTTTACTATCGCAGCCGATCTTACTTCAGTGTCTTTATCACTTTTTGCCATTTGAAGCAGGATTGGTAAAGCTGCGGCTTTAATTTTTGCATCTTCCAGGTTAATCCCGTCGATACTTAAAGCACGTAAATCTCCCGATTTATCTTTTAGTCCTTCAAGCAATACCTGCTGACCGCTGTTGGCTTTGCTTTGCATAATAAATTGTAAAGCTTCGATCCTGTTGGCATAACTTGGTGCATTTTTATACTGGAAATAATAGTTTTCGGCTGTTTTATTATCATTCGTTTCGCCCACAATGATTTTATCCACGTCGAAATCGATCAGATCGGGTTTAGCGCTTACGTCAAAACTAAAATTCTGCTCGCGGCTATTGATCAGGATCTCTTTTCTGATTTTTTTACCGCCAGCATAAATATCGATTTTAACCGGTAAGGTAAAAGTTTGCACGCCCGAGTCCTGAGTTTGTTTCACCTTAATGGTTGCTTTGCCATTTTCGTAACCATAATCGATGCTTAAGATTGGGTGACCGCCATTGTAGTACCACTGGTTAAAATACGGGCTCCAGTCTTTACCGGTTACATCTTCCATGGCCAAACGCAATTGGTGTGTTTCGCCATTTTTGAAAGCATTGGTGGTTAAGTAGCGGTTAAGCGATTTGTAAAAAGCTGCATCGCCCATCTGGTTTTTAAGGGCATATAAAATGATCGATCCTTTGGCATAACTCACATTATCGAACATATCTTCCTTGTCGTTATAATAAAAACGGGCCAAAACAGGGCTCTCACCTTTCTTTGTCGATCCTAAATACGATTGCAGTTTTTCGTAACGCGATTTATCTTCCGCATCCTGACCAGCGTCGTGCCCGTGCCAGATTACCTCTCCAAAAGTAGCAAACGATTCGTTCATGGTTAAGTTAGACCACGATTCGGCAGTAACATAGTCGCCAAACCATTGGTGAAAAAGCTCGTGCGCAATGGTTCCTTCTTCATTGCCATCCAGTAATTCGCGGTCTGTTTTTTGTACCTGCTCGCCATGTAAGGTTGCTGTGGTATTTTCCATCGCACCCGAAACATAATCCCTGGCTACCACCTGCGAATATTTGTTCCATGGATAATCTACACCCAAAATATTGCTGTAAAACTGGATCATATCGGGGGTTTTCCCAAAGATCTGTTTAGCATAAGGCGCAAATTTTGGTTCCAGGTAATAATTCACTTCTTTGCCTTTATAAGTATCCTTTGTCACCTTAAACTCGCCAATGGCCATCATGAATAAGTAAGGTGAGTGTGGCAGGTCCATTTTCCAGGTATCGGTTCTGGTTCCATCGGCGTTGGCTTTCTGACTGACCAGTTTCCCGTTAGAAAGTGTGGTGTACTTTGATTTAACCGTCATCGAAATTTCTTCGGTGGTTTTCTGGTCCGGTTTATCTATTGTAGGAAACCAGGCTGATGATGATTCCGTTTCGCCCTGCGTCCAGATTTGGGTTGGTTTATTTTTATCCGTACCATCAGGGTTGATAAAATAAAGGCCTTTGGCATCGGTTATGGCCGCACTTCCCTTTACTTTCAGTTCGTCAGGTTTGGCAGTGTAAGCAATGTAAACCGTATATTTTTCGGTATTGGTGTACTTTTTATTTAATGTGATGTATAGTTTATTGTCATTATACACATATTTAAGCGGTGTATTTCCGTTAGCACCAACTAAAGCAACGGTTTTAATGTCCATACCCTGCGCATCGAGGGTTAAAGAATCTGTAGGGTAAAAATGAGGCTTTAAAGTTACCCATTCTTTACCATATAAATATCGTTTAGCATAATCAAAAGATACATCGAGTTTGGTATGTACCAGATCGTTAACCTTGGTTGCGGTAACGCGGTAAACGCTGAGGTTATTTGATTTTTCGGCAGGTTGTTCCTGTGCGAAAAGTGGATTAGCCATAAAGGCTGAAACCAATATTACCCCACAGGCAATAAATTTTTTATTCATTTTTTAAGATTTTATAAGTCAGTTATCTTTAAAGCAAGATATTAAGAATTGTGGTAAAAGTAAAGCGTCAAATGTAACCTGCTTTAACTTAATTTTTTGTTTTTTTGTGTAAATCGTTAGATATATGACTACAGATATTCAATCCATTTTAAATAAACTGGGTGTACAGGCAGACAATTCGGCCTATAGTACAGGGAGCAGCTGGGGCGGTGCATCGAACACAGACAGGTTGGAAAGCTATTCTCCTGTTGACGGTAAACTGATTGCTTCGGCGAGAGTTGCAAGTGCTACTGATTACGATGCCATTATGGTAAAAGCACAAGCTGCATTTAAGGATTGGCGTACTGTTCCGGCTCCGAAAAGAGGTGAAATTGTACGTCAGTTTGGTGATGCCCTGCGCGAAAATAAAGAGGCTTTGGGCACGCTGGTTTCGTACGAAATGGGGAAAAGTTTGCAGGAAGGATTTGGCGAAGTACAGGAAATGATCGATATCTGTGATTTTGCAGTGGGTTTATCGCGGCAGCTTTATGGTTTAACCATGCACAGTGAACGCCCGAGCCACCGCATGTACGAACAGTGGCATCCGCTTGGGGTTGTAGGCATAATTTCTGCCTTTAATTTCCCGGTTGCGGTTTGGAGCTGGAATGCCGCGCTGGCCCTGGTTTGTGGTAATGTTTGCATCTGGAAACCATCAGAAAAAACACCTTTAACGGCCATTGCCTGTCAGCATATTATTGCAAAGGTTTTTAAAGCTAACGATGTTGCCGAAGGCGTTTGTAGCCTGGTATTAGGTGATAGAATTGTAGGCGAATTAATGACAAATGATAGCCGTATTCCATTGGTTTCTGCAACCGGATCAACCCGTATGGGGAAAGCGGTTGGTGCTGCTGTTGGTGCCCGTTTAGGTAAGAGCTTACTCGAGCTTGGGGGTAACAATGCCATCATTATTTCCGAACATGCCGATCTGGATATGAGTTTAATCGGAGCAGTATTTGGTGCAGTTGGTACGGCCGGTCAGCGCTGTACGTCAACCCGGAGGTTGATTATCCACGAAAGTGTGTACGATGCTTTTACCGCCAAACTGGTTAAAGCTTACGGGCAACTGCGCATTGGCGATCCGTTAGATCAGAATAACCATGTTGGTCCACTGATTGATACCGATGCCGTTGCAGCATATTTAGATTCAATTGAAAAATGTAAGGCCGAAGGAGGTAATTTCATAGTAGAAGGTGGTGTTTTATCAGGCGATGCTTATGCCAGTGGCTGTTATGTAAAACCTTGCATCGCCGAGGTTCAGAATGATTATAAAATCGTACAGCACGAAACTTTTGCACCAATTTTATACCTGATTAAATATAAAACATTAGATGAAGCCATTGCGCTGCAAAATGGTGTGCCACAAGGCTTATCGTCAGCAATTATGACCTTAAATTTAAGAGAAGCAGAACAGTTTTTATCAGCTAATGGATCTGATTGTGGCATTGCCAATGTAAATATCGGTACTTCGGGTGCCGAAATTGGGGGTGCTTTTGGAGGCGAAAAAGAAACCGGCGGCGGTAGAGAAAGCGGGTCGGACGCCTGGAGAGCCTACATGCGCAGACAAACCAATACGATCAATTATTCGAATACTTTGCCACTGGCGCAGGGCATTAAATTTGATTTGTAAAGAAGAATTGTCATTGCGAGAAGGAACGACGAAGCAATCTATATTGGCCAGGGTTTATAATCCGGACCATCTTTTAAAGCAAAAAAGGCGCTGAAATCTAAATTCAGCGCCATTATGGTAAAATATATGATAGGGTTAGAATAGTTTTTCTAATAAATCAACCCGGATATCATCGTAACGGGATTTGTTGTTGGCTAAAAGTGATTTTCCGGTTAACCGGATACTGGTTTCCTGAGCGGTAAAACCAGCCATATTTATTTTAGATGCTATACCCAAAACGGCCTGGTGAGAATCGGTTGTGCCTTCTAATTTTAAGGATGCATCATCTTTCACATTTGTTGATAAATTAACTGTATTGGCTTTAATGTCTGCCGATGCCTCATCATTTAAAACCACGTTCAGGTTTAACAGATTGAAAGTTCCGGCAGTGCTTACAGTTGCAGTATTTGAAGCTTCGATATCGGTTAAATTATTTACATGCGCTATAACCGTTAAGGCATTTTTATCAAATGAACTGATTCTCAATTCTGCTCCCTGTTGTTGTACCAAAGCATTTTTGGTGTAATATTGATCGTAAACCTCAACGCTTTCCTTGGCATCCTGAACCAGGATCAGTTTCACATTGCCTGATACCACAATTTTGCTGATGTTTTTAACTTTGGTTATAGCAGTGTAGTTAGCATTGTTTTCTGTTGCGTTTGCTACAACTGTTGCGCTGCTTAAAGTAACCATTACTAATGCTGCTGCGAATAAATTTTTGATAGAGTTTTTCATGACCTTAATATTTTATGTTTATAAATCTTAATTTTAAATCCCTAGTAATTAGGTGTTTTTGTAGTTAAGACTGCGATCTGGTAAAAACGTTTCAGCCAATTTTAGGCTATTATACCATGCGCTTGTATTTATAGACGAACGCCAAAATAACCTATACGAAAACCTGCTTGTTTTTTGAAACTTCGACAAACAAAAAAGCCGATTTGGTTAAAGACCGGCCATTTATTAAAAGTGATTTGGCTTAAAGCTTTTTAATGAGCAGATAACTCCTTGTCTCACTCCAAAAATAATCCTTGCTATCGTTTTCGTAATAAGTACTTTGTAAAGACGTAACGATGATGGTATATTGGTATCCGTTAATACTTTTAGAAACACTCATCAGCTTTGCGGGGTAAAAGTATTCCTGTTTTTTATTAGTGGTTTTTAAGGCACCTTTTTTATAGGCATTAACGGCTTGCTTAAATACTTCTTTTAAATCAAACTGAAGTGCTGGTTGATTATTAACCAATAGCAGGAGTTTTGAACCGATTTTATTTGTTGTTAAATCTGTACCGTAAAGCCGTGTTATTTTTTTTTCCTGATATCCATTCATTTCGATCAGGTAATCATAACCCTTAACATTTAAAACCTGGTTTTCATCATTTTGGAGTGTAATGCTTACACCGTGATCATATTCCAAATCACCTTTAACTTTAAAAATAGCCAATGCGGTATCAACCTTGTTCATGCGCATGCTGTACCGATAGCTATTGGTAGCATCTATTTTTTCTTCTATTTTACTAAGATCTCTTTTGGTAAAGGGTTGAAGGGTTTTTAATCCGTGGGTGTACACCAGATATCTGATTACCGCTGGTTTTTCTTTAATATCGTCTTTTTTCTTACTGCCCATGATTCGCTTTAACCGGCTCAACTGCGAGTATTTTGATACAGAAAAGGCACTTTGCGGGCCATAAGTAGCCAATAGCGAAATGATGCACAAGCTTATCGGGATTACTTTGATATTCTGCTTTTTACTGAAGAGAAAATAGATGGTTACCCCTGCCAGCCATAAAGCCAGTGCAGTTAAAATATACCTGCTTTCTGTAATGCCATAATGCCCCACCCTTTTCCATACGGCAAGCAATAAAAGCACCACTAAGGGGATCATCATGGCATAAAAGAATTTGGAAAATAATTTAATCCAGCTGTTACCTGCAGTTTCTTTAACCGGAAAAACCAGAAGCAATGACAGGATTCCAAAAACAGCGTAACCTAAAATCAGGCTGGAAACCAAACCCTTTGGCAATTCCCATAACACCACGATTTTGAGTTCATAAACGAGTAAAATTGCTAAATAAATAGTCACCAGTGGAATAAGTACAAACTGGGCAAATATTTTCAAGCCTTTCGGATAGCTTTGATCTTCTTCCAGTAATTTATAATCGGTAGGAATTCCTGCCAAAAAGAATGTGGTGCTAAATCCTGCGCTAATGATGGCAAATAGGATCATATATGTTTGCCATTTAATTTCGGCATTAAACAATCCGTTAATGGCAACCAGGGCAATAGCCAAACCAGCATATAGTACCGCAGAATAAAGTGCAGAAGTAAGAAACCGAAGAAAAAGGGCTTTGTTAAACTGCCAGAAGCCGTTTACATTTTCCTGGCCGATAAATGGTGCAAATGCAACAAGCAAATGGAAGGCAAAAGCAAATAAGAAAATGCGGTAAAGATCTGCTGAATAGTTGGTCGGATCGAGGCTGAAATAAAGTAAAACACAGATAAGTAACCCACCCAAACGCAATAACCATTTTTTCTTTACTGCGTATTGGTTCCGTTCTGAAATTAAATCGAGGGCCAATAAGAGTGTGAGCGCCAGATTTAAAATGGCAATGGCCTTTATTAAATGATCTTTTAAATTTTCGTTCTGTTCTGAGTAGTCCCGATAATCTGAAATATGGATATAATAGCACCAGCACAATGTTGCAGCAACTGCAAAAATAAATTGTAAGGGAAAACGCTTAATTACATTTAAAAACCCATTGTAGAGCTGTTGGAGAGAAGGTAATTTCATCTGATTTTTTTATTAAAGATATAACGTTTTAAGCTTAATGATTAAGGCTCAGGATTTAATTTGTTAAAAAAGGTTAAAGCATTGCACGCAACTAATATATTAGTTTTATATTCGGGCAACAAAACCAAACCTTATCTATGACACGTCTATTCCTCTCGTTGTGTTTTTTAGTATTGATTAGCTCATACTCAAAAGCACAGGGCCTTCACACCATTAAAGGCCGAACGATTGACACCGCATCTACCACCCTTTTGTCCGGAACTTCCGTTGCAATTTTAAATGCAAAAGATTCTACACTGGTAAAATTTACCCGAACAGCCGAAAACGGCTCTTTCGAAATCAGTGGCATTAAAAACGGAAAGTTTATCCTGTTGGTCTCCTATCCAAAATATGCCGATTTTGTTGATCATTTTACCTTAGATTCTACCACTCAGGTTAAGGATTATGGAAAGATCAATCTTACCGGAATGGCTAAAATCCTTTCTGATGTAATTATTAAAGGAAACCGTACTGCTATAAAAATTAAAGGCGATACCACCGAGTTCGATCCTAAAGCTTATAATATTGAGCCAAACTCGAAAGTAGAAGACCTGATTAAACAGTTTCCAGGCTTTCAGGTAGATAAGGACGGAAAAATTACCGCCCAGGGCAAAACCGTTCCAAAGGTACTGGTAGATGGTGAAGAGTTTTTCGGCGATGACCCAACTTTGGTAACCAAAAACCTCAGGGCAGATATGGTAGAATCGGTTCAGCTGTATGATAAAGCCAGCGATCAGGCCAGTTTTACCGGTATTGATGATGGCGAGAAAACCAAAACGCTGAATATCAAACTAAAAGAAGATAAAAAGAACGGTTATTTCGGTAAAGTGCAGGGTGGTTATGGAACGAAAGATTTTTACCAGGGACAGGCGATGTTCAACAAATTCTGGGGTAAAAAGAAATTCTCTGCCTACGGTATTCTGGGCAATAACGGAACAGTAGGTTTAGGCTGGGATGACCGCGATAAATACAGCGGATCAAGCGGTTTAACGATGACCGATGATGGCGGAATGTATTTTAGCTATGGCGGTGGCGATGATTTCGATTCGTACGATGGCAGGTATAACGGGGTGGGTTTGCCGGTGGCCAGAACAGGTGGCTTGCATTTCGATAATAAGTGGAACAAAGACAAAGAATCGATCAATACCAATTATAAAATCGGGTCGATCAGGGTAAAAGGCAGCCGGAATTCCATCAGCCAGAACAATTTAGCTTCAGGAACGCAGTTTAGCACTTCAGATGAAGATTTTGATAACGACATGTTCAGGCAAAAACTGGATGCGACTTACGAAATAAAAATAGATACCACCTTAACCATGAAAGTGAGTGTTGATGGCGCCCTGAAAAAAAGCAACACTTCAAACCATTATGTAACAACTACAAACGGAGAAAACGAGTATTTCTTAAATTCATCAGATAGAACGGTCACCAATAAGGCGGATGATCAGAATTTCAATATGAATGTGTTGTTAACCAAAAAACTGAAGAAAAAAGGGCGTACATTATCCTTAAATCTTAATCAGTCGATCAATAAAAACAGTACTGAAGGCTATTTGAACTCTGAAAATAAACGACGTATTATAGAAACGGGTGCAATCGTAGACAGCCTTACCAATCAGTTTAAGGTAAACGATATCACAAACAATTCGTTTAAGTTAAATACAGCTTATACCGAACCGCTCTCTAAAACCTTAACGGTAATTGTGAACTATGGTTTGACGTTAATGAATGGGAAATCAGACCGCAGGTCCTTCAATCAATCTGGTAGCGGCAGGTATGATATTTTAGATACATTATTCAGCAATAACTTCGAACTGAACCAGACCATTAATCAGGGAGGTGCCATTTTCAACTATAAAAAAGGTAAAACGGTAATCAATTTCGGCTCTAAATTTAGTGGGGTAAACTTTAAACAGGATGATCTTTACCACAACAGAACGTACATCCGGAATTTTGTAAATTATATGCCTCAGGCATCTTATCAGTATCGTTTTTCTCAGCAAAAATCGCTTAGAATTAATTATAATGGTAATACCAATCAGCCTTCGCTTGATCAGTTGCAACCGGTTAGGGTAAACAACGACCCTTTTAATGTGGTTAAAGGAAATCAGGATTTAAGGCCTTCCTTCAGAAGCAATGTGAATGCAAGTTATAACTCCTATAAAGTGTTAACCAATCAATCCATTTGGTTAAGCGGTTCTTATAGTTTTACCTCAAATCCGATCATTAGCGATGTGAATACCGATGGTGCTGGTAAGAGTACCTACAGTTATATCAATTTCTCGGATAAAATGCAGACCAACTTTTACCTGTACGGGCAGGTTGGCCGGAAAATTAAGCTTCTGGACATGAACATTGGTTTAAACCTGGATGCGAATGGAAATTCTAATTATAACTACATTACCACTAACCAGGGCAGGACATTAAACAACACTAAAAACTATAATTATGGCGGAGGATTAAATATTTCAAAATATGTAGAAAAGAAGTATAGTTTTTATGGCCGTTTTGGTCCGACTTATAACATGTCGAGGGTAAGTATTGGTACAAACAGTGATGGATGGGGATTAAGTGGCTATTTCTCCGGAAATGTGCAGTTACCGGTTAAATTCGAAATCTCAACTGACGGAGAATACCAGTATAATGGAAAAACACAGGTGCTGAACAAGAGTTTTGAGCGCTTTATCTGGAATGCCTCACTGGGTAAAAAATTCTTCAAATCTGAAAATTTAAAATTTGCGGTAACCGTAAATGATATTTTAAACCAGAATGTTGGGTTTGATCGTTCGGCAACCAATACCACCATCAGAGAAACCCGGAATACCACCATTCAACGGTATTTTATGTTCTCGGTATCATGGGATTTCAACAAAATGGGCGGCGGTATTAAAACACAGAAATAATTATGAAAACTACACTAAAATATATTATCCTTTTTGCTGTTATTTTCATCAGCAGCGATCTTTTTGCCCAAAATATCCACTTCGTGCAAAATGGTGTAATCGAATTCGAAAAAAGATCGAATATATATGCGTTGATTAAAAAGAAAATCGATAAAGACAATGAAAGTTACATGAATGAGGCTTTCGAGTTGTACAAAAAAAATAATCCTCAGTTTAAGGTTGCCAAAAGTACCTTAAGTTTTACCCGCGATAAAAGTTTATATAAATGGCCACCGGTAGAAGAAACAGCAAATAACAACTGGATTTCATCTGATGCACTGGCTGATTTAAAAAATACAATTGCCACAAATTTCGATCAGCAAACCAGTATCACGCAAAAAAATGTGTACGAAGAGGTGTACCTGGTTAAAGATAGTGTGCGTAAAATAAACTGGAAAATTACGGATGAAACCCGTGAAATTGCCGGTTACGAATGCCGCAGGGCAAATGCCATTATTATGGATTCGGTTTATGTAGTGGCTTATTACAGCAACCAGATAGCGGTTTCCGGCGGACCAGAATCTTTTACCGGCTTACCCGGGATGATTTTAGGTTTAGCCTTGCCGCACGAAAATGTAACCTGGTTTGCAACTAAAGTAACAGAGATCACCGTGCCCGAAAAAGACCTGCTGGCACCCACAAAAGGAAAACCAACCGATAATAAAGGATTAAAAGCAATATTACTTTCGGCAATGAAAAACTGGGGGCAATATGCACACCCTATTTTTAAAGCCTTTTCGCTTTAGCGCCATGAGGTTCTTATAATTATGCTATTTTAGCATAATCAATAAGATAACATGTACAGCGCACTTTATAACCACATTAATAGATTTATAGATTTGAGTACCGGTGAGCAGGAGATTCTTGCACCGATGCTCAAATCTTTTTCTGTTAAAAAGAAAGCCTTTTTGTTAACCGAAGGACAAACCTGCAGGGCCAATTATTTTGTGGCGAAAGGTTGCCTGAGGCTTTATTTTATTGATATTAAAGGTGCAGAGCAAACTACCCAGTTCGCCATCGAAAACTGGTGGATTACCGATCTCACCAGCTTCCTTTTTCAAACCCCTTCCGAATTTTATATTCAGGCAGCAGAAGCAACAGAAGTAATTGCCATTGAGCATCACCTTTATGATGAGATGTTTCATAAACTACCCAAACTGGAGCGGTATTTCAGGTTAA
Source organism: Pedobacter jeongneungensis (assembly GCF_039538295.1). Taxonomy (NCBI): domain Bacteria; kingdom Pseudomonadati; phylum Bacteroidota; class Sphingobacteriia; order Sphingobacteriales; family Sphingobacteriaceae; genus Pedobacter; species Pedobacter jeongneungensis. The sequence continues at coordinate 290,314 of NZ_BAABBY010000005.1, forward strand.
TTTTACAAAAGAACCACCAGGCTTCACAAAGGAGGATAAAGTTTCTGTACAGTCAAACCGCCGAAGAAAGATTCCGCCATTTTAATAGTTTGTTCCCCGAATTTGTACAACGGGTACCGCAATATATGCTGGCATCTTACCTGGGCTTTACACCTGAATTTTTAAGTAAGATCAGAGCAAAGAAATAGTGCCTTGTTAACCCCCGCAAAGTACTTAAGACGGATTTGAGCTTATTGATTCGTCATTTCGACTAAAGCGAAGCGAAACGGAGAAATCTGTAAGTTCTAATTCCGTGGTTCGTGTCTCCACGAACCATTAAGTTATTATATGCGATATGTTATCCGTGGCTAGAATAAGATATTTTTTGTGCAATCTGGTGATTCGTGGAGACACGAACCACGGCAGCAGCAGATTTGAGCTTATTGATTCGTCATTTCGACTAAAGCGAAGCGGAACGGAGAAATCTGTAAGTTCTAATTCCGTGGTTCGTGTCTCCACGAACCATTAAGTTATTATATGCGATATGTTATCCGTGGCTAGAATAAGATATTTTTTGTGCAATCTGGTGATTCGTGGAGACACGAACCACGGCAGCAGCAGATTTGAGCTTATTGATTCGTCATTTCGACTAAAGCGAAGCGGAACGGAGAAATCTGTAAGTTCTAATTCTACTAAGCTATTATATGCGATATGTTATCCGTGTTTCCGTGCATCCGTGGCTAGAATAAGATATTTTTTGTGCAATCTATGATTCGTGGAGACACGAACCGCGGCACGGAAATGACGGAGCGCATAAATTTGTCGCATAGTTTAAATGGCAAACTAACAGGACTTTTAAGCTTACTTAGCGCAATTTGCGAAGAAATTTACGTGTTTTCCGGTTAGAAATCCATTTCTTAAACTACATTAAGTTTTTTGTTTTTTATGATGCCGACCTTTACATCGTAATCAAAAAACAAATAAAATGGAAAACAGAATTGATATCCCAAAAGTAGAGCCTGCAGCTTATCAGGCCATGTATGGTTTAGAAAAATATTTATCAACCAGCAAACTGGATCCGATCCTTTTAGAGCTGATCAAAATGCGTGCTTCTCAAATTAACGGCTGTGCATTTTGTTTAAACATGCACTCAACCGATGCACGTAAAATCGGCGAAACCGAACAACGTTTATACCTGTTAAACGCCTGGAAAGAAACCACTTTGTTTAGCGAAAAGGAAAAAGCTGTTTTGGCTTTAACAGAAGAAGTAACTTTAATTAGCCACCACGTTGCTGATGCCACTTACCAGAAAGTAGCAAGCTTTTTTAATGAGCAGGAGGTAGCGCAGATTATCATGGCCATTGTAACCATTAACGCCTGGAACAGGCTTGCTATTACTGCAAAAGTAATGGTTGGGTAGATATTTTCAGACCTCGCAGGTTTCTCAGAACTGCGAGGTCTGAACCTAACAGAGATGCCCTCAGGTGGCTCAGGTGGTCGATATTTTTTTGGAAAACAATGGTTCAGTACCTTTTGGTCACTGTAGTCCTGCTATCCCTTCAAGTCCTTGCTCATGCTTCGCTTCGGGCTTTCCGTCCTATCAGGTTTATTTAACAAAAGTCAGTTGTTTTAATACTAACTATCAAGACTTCGCAGGTTTCTGAAACCTCCGAGGTCTAATTTTGTCCTCCGTTAATCTTCTTCAATTCCTCATATACCAACCTCGCAACTTCTTTAGCTCCCTCTGGCTGGAAATGCGTGTTATCCTTCTGCCCTTTCAGGTAAGCTTCGTATTTGCCCGAATCTAAATTCATAAAATAGTGTTTGCTTACAAATTCGTTTCCTTTAGTGGTGAAAAAATCAGCTGAAAGTGAAGTAAGATCGATTATGGGCACATTTAATTCTTTGGCCACATCTTTTACAGCCTGCGGATATTCACCATGCGCACTGCCCAGTTTACCGTCTTTCCAGGGATAATTTCTGGTAACAGGAGTAATAAGGATGGGTAAAGCACCTTTAGCCCTCGTTTCTTTTACATACATCCTTAAAAATTCTTTATAACCGGCAATAGCTACATAACGTTCGGGTTTATCTTTGGCTGCATCATTATGCCCAAACTGGATCAATACCAGATCATTTTTGTCTAAAGTGGATAAAACATCTTTCCATCTGCCCTCTTCAAAAAAAGTCCGGGTGCTTCTGCCGCCTTTTGCTTTATCAATAACCAATGCACTATCGCTTTTAATCAGATTAGTTAATTTCTTTAAGCTGTCTTTAGCTAAAAATTGCTGAAAAACCTGCCCCCAACCCGTAATCGGATATTTTTTCTGCATATATCCATCTTCCAAAGTATAATCAGCAACCGTAGAATCGCCGATCAAATAAACTTTAACAGGTTTAGTTTTCATGATGAAAGACATGAATAAAATAGCACCAAATGCTGCGATCAGAAATTTGTATTTTTTCATCCTATTTTATTTTAAAGTTTCTACACGGAACCAATCATACTCAGCAATTCCTGAATCATTCGTTTGTGTATCTCTGGTGGCAAATATTCCCATTTTGGCCCCAATCCATTGCCCGGCTGTAGCCTGAAATTCATCACCTGCATTACTGAAATTTATTCCATCTTCGCTAAAACTGAACTGGCATTTTGCGCCGGCCGAAACTTTTACGCGCAGATAAACCAGGCTCGATTTCAATTTCGTAATCTCTTTTTCATTCTCTGCTTTTCCCTTATCCGCATTCTGGCAAACACCATACATGAGGTACAACCCATCTTTTTTGCTTTTGATGCTCATTTGTGCATAACTTCTTCCCATAACCACTAAGCCCGTTTTTTCATTTTCCAATTTAGGATTAGGTTTAAACAAAAGTTTTGTGGTTGCCATAAACTCATCAGCAGGGAATTTCTGCATCAATAAATTCGGAACATCCCACAGGTTTTTCGCTTCATCAGGCATCCTGGCCGTATATAATTTTAATATTCCTTTAGCCGCATCGGTAAATAGCCAGGTTGGCTGCGGGTTCGCCTGCCATTGCCACTGCAAACCTAATTTCGCAGCATTAAATTCATCACTTTCTGCCGGAGTTTCAATCGGGTACACCTTGCCCACATTTGGTTTTTTATAAGTAGCCACAGGCTCGCCTTTTCCGTTGCCATCTTTATCAATACCGATAACCGGCCAGTTATTTACCCATTTCATAGGCTGTAAATGCACCACTCGTCCGTAGGCATCTTTATCCTGAAAATGCAAAAACCAGTCTTCACCGGTTTGTGTGTTTACCCAGGCGCCCTGATGCGGCCCGTTAACAGCAGATTTTCCCTGATCCATCACCACTTTCCTTTCGTACGGACCGTAAACATTTTTGCTCCTTAAAACGAGTTGCCAGCCTGTAGAAACTCCTCCGGCAGGTGTAAATAAATAATAATAACCATTGCGTTTGTAAAATTTTGGCCCTTCAATGGTCGGGTCTAATTCGTGTCCATCGTACACAATTCTACCGGTTTCCGTTGCCTGTGAACCATCGTTGTTGAGCGGCATAACAGCTAATACACTTTTAATCCCCGCACGGCTGCCGGCGTATGCATAGGCCAGATAAGCCCTGCCATCTTCATCCCACAGCGGGCAGGGATCGATCAAACCTTTACCTGCCGCGACTAATTTAGGGGCACTCCATTCGCCTGTAATGGTTTTGGCTTTCGTTAAATAAATGCCAAAATCGGGATCCGGGTAATAAATGTAAAATTCGCCATTACGGTAACGGATAGCAGGGGCCCAAACACCGTTGCCATGTTGTGTTTTTTCAAAATGTTCGAAAGGAGGCTGACGTTTTAAAGCATGACCAATTATTTTCCAGTTCACCAGGTCTTTCGAATGTAAAATCGGTAACCCCGGAATGGCATCAAAACTGGAGGCAATCATATAAAAATCGTCACCTACGCGGATGGCATCCGGATCAGAATAATCGGCATTGATTACCGGATTTTTATAGGTTCCGTTCCCCTGATCGGCAACCCAAACTTTAGAAACATATCCTTTATCCGGCGTTTGCTGTGCAAATGCATTTATAGTAAAACTTAAAATTAAGATTGAACAGTATAGATATTTCATCTTACAATGATGTTTTTAATATTTGGTTATTGCAGCGTTCCTTTTTTCCTGCGAAGGCGGAATCTTAATGTGGCTAGATCGCTTAATTGTCAATTAGCCTGCCAACAAGATTAAGCCTTTTTTTATTTTAAGGCAAGCTGATATTGTGCAATCGTTCCCGACATCGTTTGCGATGTTTAATGTTTGAAAAATTTCTTTCTGATGAATATTAATGTTTAAAATTGTTCATCATATATTTTAAAACACGGCTGCGTTACAAAGTTTATACTTTTACGTGGCCGATTTTAATTTTAGCCTAACCAAATTAATATGAAAGCAATCATCCTATTTTTTCTAGTAGCTGTTTCTTCTGCGGTTTACGCCCTGGATATTAAACCCGATTTCGTGGTGGCAGCCGATGGAAGTGGAAATTTTAAAACCGTGCAGGAAGCCATCCACGCGGTACCTGATTTCAGAAATAAAACCACCATAATTTTTATTAAAAAAGGCATTTACAAAGAAAAGCTGGTATTGGCGGCTTCTAAAAAGAATGTAAAGTTCATCGGCGAGAGCCTGAATGAAACCATTTTAACCTACGATGATTATGCCCAGAAAAAAAATACTTTTGGAGAAGAAAAAGGCACTTCGGGTTCATCAAGCTTTTACATCTATGGCGAAGGTTTTTCTGCAGAGAACATCACTTTCGAAAATTCTTCTGGTACGGTGGGGCAGGCTGTAGCCATTTGGGCTGGCGGTGATAAACTGATTTTTATCAATTGCAGGTTTTTGGGCTTTCAGGATACACTTTATACTTATGGAGGCAATAACCGCCAGTATTATAAAAACTGCTACATCGAAGGAACAGTCGATTTTATTTTCGGCGCCTCTACGGCCTGGTTTGAAAGTTGTACCATTTTTTGCAAAAAAGCGGGCTACATCACGGCTGCTTCAACAGCTGATACCACAAAATTTGGCTACGTCCTCAACAGATGCAAAATAAAAGGAGATGCTCCTGCCAATAGTTTTTACCTGGGTCGCCCCTGGAGGCCTTATGCCAAAGTTGCCTACCTCAATTGCGAACTACCCGATTTTATCCGTCCCGAAGGCTGGAATAACTGGGGTAAAGAAAGCAACGAAAAAACGGCTTATTACGCTGAATATAAAAGCACTGGCAAGGGTGCCGATCCTAAAAACAGGGCCAATTGGTCGCACCAGTTAACGGATAATGAGTATAAGGCTTACATTTTGGAAAACGTTTTCCGTGGGTGGAATCCGGAAGCAAAATAACTGGCGTAACTATCTGTTTTACAGCTGTTAATGAGGTTTTTAAATTGATTTTCTTGTCCGGGTTTCCGGTAACGATTGCATAGATTTCTCTTCTGTTTTAACTGCAAACAACGTACACTTGTTATTACAATAACCAAGTATAATTTAACAACGCGAATAATGAAACATATTTCTGGTCGTTTATGCCATATTAAAATAGCGCTCGCATGCTTAATTTTATCTTCTGCAACGGCTATGGCTCAACAAAAGCAAAGCTTACCCGTTATTCAGCAGGTTAAATTTAAAAAAGATACGACGAGCATAGTAAGTTTTGGTGCAAAAGGCGATGGAATTATCTTAAATACCCAAAGCATTAATAAAACCATTGCCAGCGTGAGCCAAAAAGGCGGTGGTGTGGTGTTAATTCCATCCGGCCTATGGTTAACCGGACCTATCGAATTAAAAAGCAATGTAAATTTACACTTAAAACGCGACGCGATTCTTCAGTTTACTGCCGATTTTAATCAATATAAACTCGTTCAGGGAAATTGGGAAGGTCAGCCCGCATGGCGCAACCAGAGCCCGATTTCGGGTGTAAACCTCGAAAACATTGCCATTACCGGCAGCGGGATTATTGATGGTAACGGTGGTGCCTGGCGCATGGTTAAAAAAGATAAACTCACCGAAACACAGTGGAAAAATCTCGTTGCATCGGGCGGAATCGTTAAAGCTGACGGGAAAATGTGGTATCCGTCAGAGAAAACCGTTAAAGGTTCGAATACCAAAAATGCCGGCGTAATTGAAGCAGGAAAAACTGCGGCAGATTATGATGATATCAAAGATTTTCTTCGCCCTAATTTATTGGTATTAACGGGCTGTAAAAAAGTGCTTTTAGAAGGCGTTACTTTTCAGAATTCGCCGGCGTGGAATTTGCACCCTTTATTATGCGAAGATTTAACTTTAAGAAATTTACAGGTAAAAAATCCATGGTTTGCACAAAATGGTGATGGTGTTGATGTAGAATCGTGCAAAAACGTATTGATTGAAGGCAGCACTTTTGATGTTGGCGACGATGGGATCTGCATCAAATCTGGCCGCGATGAGGCCGGACGTAAACGCGGTGTGCCAACCGAAAATGTAATTGTAAGAAATAATATCGTTTATCATGCCCATGGCGGTTTCGTAATCGGTAGCGAAATGAGCGGTGGTGCTAAAAATATCTGGGTGTACGATTGTTCTTTTATCGGTACTGATATTGGTTTGCGTTTTAAAACAACGCGTGGTCGTGGTGGTGTGGTAGAAAATATCTACATCAATAACATCAACATGATCGATATCCCTGGCGAAGCCATTTTATTCGATATGTATTACGCTGCCGTTGATCCGGTTCCTCTGGCTGGCGAAAAACGCGAAGCTGTTAAAACGGTTACTGTTCCCGTTACCGAAGCCACGCCCCAGTTCAGGAACTTTTACATTAAAGATGTAGTAGCCAATGGTGCAGAGAAAGCTATATTTTTCAGGGGATTACCTGAGATGAATATCAAAGATGTGCATCTGGAAAATGTAACCATAAAAGCTAAAAAAGGCATCGAGATTATTGAAGCAGCAGGAATTTTCCTTAAAAATGTAAATGTAATTACAGAAGATACCAGTCCGGTAGTGATGATCCAGAATGGCTCGAATATTAACATCAGCAACCTTATTTATCCAGCTAACAGCAAAGTTTTATTTGATGTTTCAGGCGAAAAATCAAAAGGTGTAAAAATTAGCGGAACCGATGTTTCCAAAGCAAAAACAGCATCTGTTTTAAGTACAGAAGTAGATAAAAAAGCACTGGAAATTTCAAAATAATTGAAAATGAAGAAATCAATCTTATATAAAGCAGCTGCACTTATCGGTTTTTCCATTTTAACACAAAGTGGATTCGCCCAAAAGAAACTCTCGGAACAGTTAACCCTGACTGCCATGGAACAACTATGGCAGGATACAACGGTTTTAAAAGGCCCAAAGGGACCGAGATGGAGCTACGATATGGGTGTGGTTTTAGAAGGTGCAGCAGCAGTTTGGCGCAATACCGGCGATGGAAAATATTTTAAATATATCCAGAGTTCGATGGATGCATATCTGGATAAAGAAGGCAATATCACTACCTATAAACCCGATGATTTTAATATCGATAACATCAAAAACGGTCGGTCATTATTATTACTGTTTAAAGTTACCGGGCAACAGAAATACCTGTTGGCAGCAACTAAATTATACGATCAGTTGCAAAAACAGCCGCGTACCAAAGAAGGTGGCTTTTGGCACAAGAAAATTTATCCAAACCAGATGTGGCTGGATGGTTTATACATGGGCGAACCTTTTTACGCAGAATATGCAAAGCTGATGAAAAAAGATGCGGCTTTTGATGACATTGCCAAACAGTTTATCCTGATGGAAAAAAACTCTCGGGATGCTAAAACAGGTTTACTTTATCACGGTTACGATGAAAGCCGAACCGAACAATGGGCCGATAAAACCACCGGCCGATCGCCAAATTTCTGGGGAAGGGCAATGGGCTGGTACATTATGGCCCTGGTTGATGTGCTGGATAATTTCCCGGCCAATCATCCACAACGAAAAGAATTACTGGCCATTTTAAATCGTACAGCAACTGCTGCCGTAAAATACCAGGATCCGAAATCAGGGGTTTGGTTTGATATTCTCGATATGCCAGCCCGTAAAGGAAATTACCTCGAAAGTTCGGCATCGAGCATGTTTGTATATGGCCTGGCCAAAGGTGTGCGTAAAGGCTGGTTAGCACCATCATTTATGGCTGCTGCAAATAAAGGTTATGCCGGTTTAAAGAAAGAATTTATCGAAAAAGCAGGCGATGAAAGGGTAAACCTCACTAAAACCGTTTCAGTATCAGGCCTCGGCGGAAAACCGAAATATCGCGATGGCAGTTTCGATTATTACATCAGCGAAAAGGTAATTACGAACGATCCGAAAGGAATGGGCGCATTTGTTTGCGCAGCCGCCGAAATGGAAGTAGATCAGTTACCGAAACCGGGCAAAGGCTTGACAGTAACCGTTGATAATTTCTTTAACAACGAATACATGACAGGGCCAACCGGCGATAAAATCCCTTTCCATTACCTTTGGGAAGAAGATGATAACAACGGTTTCTCTTTATTCGGAAAAGTATTTAACGATGCCGGCGTAAAAACGACCACACTTAAAACTGCACCAACTACTTCAAATTTAAAAGGAAGCAATATTTACATTATTGTTGATCCTGATACGGAAAAAGAAACCGCGAACCCAAATTTCATGAATGCCGCACATGCCAAACAGATCAGCGAGTGGGTTAAAGCTGGTGGTGTTTTGGTATTGCTGTTAAACGATGCAGGTAACTGCGAAATTTCAAAATTTAATGTACTGCCCGAAACTTTTGGTATCCACTTTAACGAAGATAGCCGCAATAAAGTACAGGGAACAAACTTTGAACAAGGTGCAATAAAAATCACGGCAGGCAATTCTATTTTCAAGACAGCCAAAAAAGTGTACATCAAAGAAATATCGACCATTGTGGCGAAAAGTCCTGCGGTTTCTGCTTTAAACGATAAAGGAGATGTGATTGTAGCTACTGCAAAATATGGTAAAGGAACAGTTTTCGCGGTAGGCGATCCATGGTTTTATAATGAATATATCGACGGTAGAAAATTACCTGCAGAATTTGAAAATTTTAAAGCCACCAATGATTTAGTGAACTGGCTGATTAAACAGGTGCCAGGGAAGAGGTAAGATTTAACTACAGATGAAAAGGATGAACACAGATAAATAAATATTAGCCGCGGAAAAAGAATTAAATGGTGATCTGTGGGGACACAGACCACGGATAAGGAGAAAAATCCTCCGTGTTAATCCGTGCCTCCGTGGCAAACAAAAACCATGGCACATGGAAACAAAAAGAAAATTAGTGGTCTGGACCACGAAACAAACCAAACGATGAAAATAAAAATATTGTTCACCCTCATCTGCAGCACTTTATTGCTATCGTGTTATGCGCAGCAACCAACCGATGCTACAGCAGATAAAATGCTCGTGTACCAATTGGGCAATGGTGGCTGGCCAAAACAACTGGAAGATAAAAGTGTGGTTAATTACGGTGCGGCCATAACCCCCGAATTATTAGCAAAGATAAAAGCAACTAAAGATCTCCACGCCACTTTCGATAATAAGGCCACCAGCAGAGAAGTGGTGTACCTGGTAAAAGCCTATAAAAAAACACAGAATAAAACTTACTTAACTGCTGCCGAAAAAGGACTGGATTATATTCTGTCTGCCCAATATGCCAATGGTGGCTGGCCACAATATTATCCTGATAAAGCTTTATACCGCTCAGAAATTACCTATAATGATGATGCGATGATTAATGTGCTGAATATTTTGCAGGATATTGCCACGCAAACAAACGATTTTGAAGTGGTAAATTCTGCTTACATTAAAAAAGCAGAAAAAGCAGTTGCAAAAGGTATCGATTGCATCTTAAAAACCCAGGTAAAACAGAACGGTGTTTTAACTATCTGGGCCGCGCAATACGATAAAGATACCATGTTGCCTGCAAAAGCCAGGAATTTCGAGCCGGCCTCGTTAAGTACAAGCGAATCAGCAGGGATCGTGAGGTTTTTAATGCGGATGAAAAATCCTTCAACAGCAGAAAAAAATGCAATAACAGCAGCAATTAAATGGTTTGATACCTATAAAATTGCCGGCTACCGTTTCGACAGGCCGAGTGATCCAAAAACCAATATTAAAACCGCTGCTTTGATTGCCGATAATACCGCCAGTACCTGGGCACGTTTTTACGACCTGGAAAAAAACACCCCGATTTTCGGCGATCGCGACAATACTATCAAAACAAAACTGGAAGAGTTAAGCCCTGAAAGGCGCAACGGTTATGCCTGGTATGGCAACTGGGGGCAAAAATTAATTGAAAAAGAATACCCGAAGTGGTTAGCCACAAACGGGAAATAAACATCATATAACTCGTCGCTGCGAGGCACGAAGCAATCCTACTACTATGGGTGGGTATCACTACCGCTTTAAGATTGTTTCGTTTCCCAGCAATGACGGAAACAGGAAGACCAATGATTTTAAACAAAGAAAATTTAAAAAACATTAACGGCGATAAGGTTACAAAACCCACTGCCGGAATTTTAACCTTACCCGAAAAAGTAATCCAGTTTGGAACAGGTGTTTTATTACGTGGATTGCCAGATTATTTTATCGATAAAGCCAATCAAAAAGGCATTTTTAACGGTCGTGTTTTGGTGGTTAAATCTACCTCAAGAGGCGGATCTGATGAATTTTCGAAACAAGATAACCTATATACACTTTGCGTAAAAGGGATTGAAGATAGTGTAAGTGTTGAAGAAAATTCAATCAATGCTTCAATCAGCAGGGTTTTATCTGCTTCGCAGGATTGGGCCGAAATTTTAAAAGCAGCGCATCAGCCCGAAATGCAGGTCGTGATTTCGAATACCACTGAAGTTGGGATTGTTAAAAGCGAAGATAAAATCACCGATAATCCGCCACAATCTTACCCGGGCAAATTACTGGCTTTTCTGCACGAAAGATACCAAGCCTTTAATGGTTCGGCCGAAAGTGGAATGGTGATCGTCCCTACGGAACTCATCAGCGATAATGCCGATAAATTAAAAGAAATCGTACTGGATCTTGCCATCCAGAATAAACTGGGCTGGGATTTCGAAAACTGGTTAAAAACAGCCAATCATTTCTGCAAAACTCTGGTTGATCGCATCGTACCAGGAAAACTCCCTGAAGCCGAACAAAAGGCCATCGAAAATGAATTGGGTTATGAAGACGAACTCATGATCATGGCCGAACCTTTCAGGCTGTGGGCCATTGAATCATCAAGCGAAAAAGTAAAAGAGGTTCTGTCTTTCGCAAAGGCCGACAAGGGTGTTTTCATTGTTCCTTCGATCGATAAGTTTAAAGAGTTAAAACTGCGTTTACTTAACGGTACGCATACCATTAGCTGCGGATTAGCCATTTTAGCAGGTTTTAATACCGTAAAAGAGGCAATGGCCGATAACGATTTCGCCAACCACGTGTTAAAACTGATGAAAGAGGAAATTGCTCCTGTTGTAGTAAATGAAGACATTACTGAAGATGAAGCCCTTGCCTTTGCCGAAAGTGTAACCGATCGTTTTAGTAATCCTTTTTTAGAGCATCAGTGGCAGGCCATTACACTAAATTTCACCTCAAAAATGCAGATGCGCAACATGCCGCTCATCAGAAGATATTATGCCTTAAAAAATGAAGTGCCACAACTTACCGCTTTGGGTGTTGCCGCATATATTCTTTTTATGAATGTAAATAAAGATGGCGATACTTACACGACCAGCGCTCATGGAAAAGCCTTTCCTGTGCAGGATGAATTTGCGGAAGTGTTATACGAATACTGGAAAGATCCTGAAACCGTTGTAGATAATACCCTTGGCGACAGGCGCCTTTGGGACAAAAACCTGAACAATTACCCCGGCTTTAACGCAGCCGTAAAATCATACGTTGAATTATTACAAAATAAGGGTGCAAAAGAAACTTTAAGTAACTTGCATTCAGAAAGAACAATTTAAAATGGTTACTAGAATTTTAAAAATCCATCCTAACGATAATGTACTTGTTGCCTTGCAAAACCTGGCAAAAGGCGAAACCGTTATTTACGATGGGCACGAATATATTTTACAGGATGATATCCAGGCGAAACATAAGTTTTTTATGCAGGATATGAATCCGGGCGATCACATCATTATGTACGGCGTACTGGTAGGAAAAGCGCAGCATTTTATCCTCAAAGGCGGTTTAATGGATACCGAAAATACCAAACACGCCTCCGATCCTTACGAATTCCGTCCGTACCATTACGAATGGCGTGCTCCGGATGTTTCTAAATTTGAAGGGCGTACTTTTAACGGGTATATCCGTAGCGATGGCCGTGTAGGCACCGCCAATTACTGGTTGTTCATCCCGACTGTTTTCTGCGAAAACAGGAATTTAGATGTCATCCGTGAGGCTTTGCACAACGAATTGGGTTATGCCGTAACCGATAAATACAAATCGTACGCGCACCAGCTGGTAGAAGCTTATAAAAATGGCGAGATTTTAGAAGAAGCTGATCCAAATTCCATCGGATTGGCCAATCCGTCGGCCAACCGCGTTTTTAAAAACGTAGATGGCATTAAATTCCTGAACCACCAGGGTGGCTGCGGTGGTACCCGTCAGGATGCCGCTGTGTTGAGCAAGCTTTTAGCTGCTTATGCCGATCATCCCAATGTAGCTGGTGTAACCGTCTTAAGCCTGGGTTGCCAGAATTTACAGGTGAAAGATTTTGTGGATGATTTAAAACAACGCAGTCCGAATTTCGATAAACCATTATTTATTTTTGAGCAGCAACAATCTCAAAGCGAAGAACAATTGGTTAAAGAAGCCATCCGTAAAACCTTTATTGGTTTAACCGAAATCAATAAAATCGAACGTCAGCCTGCGCCATTGAGTAAACTGGTTTTAGGCGTTAAATGTGGCGGTAGTGATGGTTTTAGCGGCATCAGTGCTAATCCTGCAGTAGGTTATACTTCCGATTTACTGGTGGCTTTAGGCGGAACGGTGCTTCTTGCCGAATTTCCCGAACTTTGCGGTGCCGAACAACAACTTATCGACCGTACTAAAGATGAAACTGCTGCACGTAAGTTTATCCAGTTGATGACAGCTTATAACCAGGCTGCTGAAAATGTGGGTTCTGGATTTTTTATGAACCCATCTCCGGGTAATATTAAAGATGGTTTAATTACTGATGCCATTAAAAGTACCGGTGCAGCTAAAAAAGGCGGAACATCGCCAGTAGAAGATGTTTTAGATTATACCGAACCAGCAACAAAACCCGGCTTAAATTTGGTTTGTACACCAGGAAACGATGTGGAAGCCACTACAGGAAAAGCGGCATCGGGCGCAACATTAATTTTGTTCACTACAGGTTTGGGTACGCCAACAGGAAACCCGGTTTGCCCGACCATCAAGGTGTCAACCAATAATGCATTAACCAAACGCATGGGCGATATCATCGATATCAACTGTGGACCAGTAATCGAAGGCGAAAAAACCATCGAGCAAATGGGAGAAGATATCCTGGAATATTGCATTAAAGCTGCCAGCGGCGAAGTAATCCCTAAAGCAGTATTGCTTAACCAGGATGATTTTATCCCATGGAAAAGAGGAGTTAGTTTATAGTCCGGAGTCATGAATCCGAAGTCGTGAGTCTTAGACCCATTCCCGTGGTCTGTGTCCCCACAGACCACTGAGAGAATAAAATATAAATTGATTTCCTTTCTGTGTCGATACAGGGAATAGGATAAAAAATAAAATATTAACAGGATATGATTAAAATGTAATTCATATCGTACATCTAACCATAGCATGAAACCTTTTTTAGACGAAAATTTTCTTTTGCAAAGCAAAACAGCAGAAAAGCTTTACCACAACTTTGCAAAACCACTACCCATTATCGATTACCATAATCACCTTATACCGGAGCAGATTGCCAATAACACCCAATTTACCAACATGAGCCAGGTTTGGTTGTATGGCGATCATTATAAATGGCGTGCCATGCGTGCCAATGGTGTTGATGAAAAATACATTACCGGCGTAGGATCTGATTATGAAAAATTTGAGAAATGGGCAGAAACCGTTCCTTATACTTTGCGTAATCCGCTCTACCACTGGACGCACTTAGAACTTCAGCGTTATTTCGGTGTAACCGATTTACTTTCGGGCAAAACCGCTCAGAAAATTTACGACGAATGTTCTGCAAAACTGCAAACCCCGGAGTATTCTGTGCGTGGTTTATTGGCCAAAATGAATGTAGAGGCAGTTTGTACCACTGATGATCCACTGGATAGTTTAAATTTTCACCAGCAACTGGCAAGAGAAGGCGCAAACCTGAAAATGTTGCCCGCTTTCCGTCCGGATAAGGCGATGAACAGCGATGATATCGAAGGTTTAAACGAATATATTGATAAACTGGAAAGTGTGGCCGATAAAACCATCAGCAGTTTTCAGGATTATATCGATGCTTTAAAAAGCCGTCACGATTACTTTGCCGATAATGGCTGTTCGGTTTCCGATCATGGTTTAGAGCAGATTTATGCAGAGGATTATACCGAAGCCGAAATCTCGTCTATTTTTGATAAAATCCGCAGTAAACAAAATATTTCTTACCAGGAAAACCTGAAATTTAAATCGGCCATGCTGGTTTATTTTGCAGAGTGGGATCACGAAAAAGGTTGGGTGCAGCAATACCACCTCGGGGCCTTGCGTAACAACAACGCCCGGATGTTAAGGCAGTTAGGCCCTGATACCGGTTGGGATTCAATCGGAGATTTTAGTCAGGCCCGTATGCTTTCTAAATTTTTGAACCGTTTGGATAACCAGGATAAATTGGCCAAAACCATTATTTACAACCTCAACCCTGCCGATAATGAATTAATTGCCACCATGATCGGTAATTTTAACGATGGCTCGGTTGCTGGTAAAGTTCAGTTTGGTTCGGCCTGGTGGTTTCTGGACCAGAAAGACGGGATGATCAAACAATTAAATGCACTATCGAACATGGGGCTTTTAAGCCGCCTGGTGGGTATGCTTACCGATTCGCGCAGTTTCCTTTCTTTTCCTCGTCACGAATATTTCAGAAGGATTGTTTGTAACCTGTTTGGAGAGGATATCGAGAACGGCGAATTGCCTAACGATTTGGAGTGGGTTGGCAAAATTGTTCAGGATATTTCGTACTTTAACGCAAAAAATTACTTTAAATTTTAACCAAAATCAGGCTTTAGGAAGGTATTTCATTGGAATTAAATCATTTCAATCGTTTTCCTTCCATTTTCATACCGTTGCAGAAAACAGCATGAAATACGCCGGTGAGACACAAAAATGAGCACCCAAATATTCGCTTCATCAAAAAAAGGAAAAAAAGTTTTAAGCTTTGGTGAAATACTTTTGCGCATCTGTCCTGATATGGATGGTGCCTGGTTAAAAGAAAACAAACTTCCGTTTTATGTTGGCGGTGCAGAGCTGAATGTGGCCACTGCACTGGCGCTTTGGAATGTTCCGTCCGCCTATTTATCGGCTGTGCCCGATAATTCGGTAACCAGGGAAATTGTGGATTATCTTGATGCCCGTAATATTGATACTACACCAATGGTTTACCATGGCGAGCGTTTGGGTTTATATTATCTTCCTAAAGGAAAAGACCTTAAAAATGCCGGCGTAATTTACGATCGTGCAAATTCGGCCTATGCCGATTTAAAGGTTGGCCAGATTAACTGGGATGAAGTTTTTCAAGGAGTGGGCTGGTTTCATTTCAGTGCAATATGCCCTGCAATCAACCAATCTGTTGCCGATGTTTGCCTGGAAGCCTTAAAAGCAGCAACAGAGCGAAACATCACCATTTCACTGGACCTGAACTACCGCGCTAAACTTTGGAAATACGGTAAAGATCCGATTGACGTGCTACCAGAACTCGCTCAATATTGTACGCTGATTATGGGTAATGTGTGGGCGGCCAGTAAAATGCTGGGAACGGCGCTTCACGAAGATTTAACACCAACTGAGGGTTATGCAAAAGAAACGTTACTACAGCAGGCAACCGATACTTCTAAAGAAATATTAAGTTTGTTTCCGGCATGTAAGGCGGTGGCCAATACCTTCAGGTTCGATCATGGCAAAGGTATCAGGTATTATACCGCTATTTATACCGAAGGTGAATTAACCGTATCGGAAGAATATGTTTCAGACGAAATTTTAGATAAAGTGGGCAGTGGCGATTGTTTTATGGCAGGTTTGATTTATGGTTTTTATAATCAGCTATCAGCCAAAGAAACCTTAAACTTCGCGACAGCGGCAGCTTACGATAAATTATACATTCCAAGTGATGCTACAACCAGTACCGTAGCTGATATAGAAAAAAGAATAATACGCAATGATTAGCAACAAGCACAAAATTTTAGATGCCATTTTAGAGCAGGGTATGTTACCGCTTTTTTATCAGGATAGTGAGGCAGGTAGCGTAGAAATATTACGCACGCTGTATAAAGCTGGTGTCCGCGTTTTCGAATATACAAACCGTGGTAAATCAGCACTGCCGAACTTTAAAAAACTAAAGGAAGTACGCGATGCCGAAATGCCTGATCTTTATCTGGGTATCGGAACCATTAAAACCCCTGCTGATGCAAATGCCTTTATTGAAGCCGGAACAGATTTTATCGTGGCACCGATCGTTAATCCGGCTGTTGCCGAAATAGCCAACAAAATCGGTATGCTATGGATTCCGGGTTGTATGACGCCGACTGAAATCAGCGTTGCCCAGGAACACAAGGCCATGCTGATTAAAATTTTTCCTGCCAATATTTTAGGCCCTGAATTTATTTCATCCATTAAAGATCTTTTCGCCGGACAGTTATTTATGCCAACCGGCGGGGTAGAAATTAATGCCGATAACTTAAAAACCTGGTTTAAATCTGGTGTTTGTGCAGTTGGTATGGGCAGTAAATTAATCAGTAAGGATGTGATGAGCAAAGGCCTTTACGAGGAATTATTCGACAATACTAAATTAGCCCTCGATCTAATTCAGCAGAGCAAATAAAAAATTTAACATACCTAACCAAATGAACCAACCCAAAACAAGCAAATATAGATGGACCATCTGTTTGCTGTTATTCTTAGCCACTACGATAAATTATTTAGACAGACAGGTCCTTTCGTTAACCTGGACGGATTTTATTAAACCGGAATTTCATTGGGACAATAACGACTATGGAAATATAACGGCACTGTTCTCTATTTTTTATGCTATATCGATGCTTTTTGCAGGTCGTTTAGTTGATAAACTGGATACCAAAAAAGGCTTTTTATGGGCCATCGGTGTTTGGTCGGTTGGAGCCTGTTTACATGCTTTCTGTGGTATAGCAACTGCAGGTATTGTTAATGGAAACTGGTTTGTAGGTTTTGAAGGCGCTAAAGAAATTATTGCCCGCGTTAACGATACCGGTTTGGTAGTTTCAGTAAGTGTTACCCTCTTTATTTTTGCCCGTTTCGTACTGGCGGTTGGAGAAGCAGGAAACTTCCCTGCGGCAATTAAAGCCACTGCTGAGTATTTCCCTAAAAAAGACCGCGCATTTGCAACCAGTATTTTTAATGCAGGTGCTACGGTTGGTGCATTGGCTGCCCCGATTACCATTCCTTTTATTGCAAAAGCTTATGGCTGGGAAATGTCGTTCATCATTATCGGTGCCCTGGGCTTTGTGTGGATGGGCCTATGGATTTTTGTGTACAACAAACCAGAGCTTCACAAGCGGGTGAGCCCTGAGGAACTGGCTTATATCCAGCAGGATGTGATTAACGATAGAAAACTGGCCGATTACGTAGAAGAAACCAAAGAAAAAGTTTCTTTTATTGATTGTTTTAAATACAAACAGACCTGGGCTTTTGCTTTTGGTAAATTTATGACCGATGGCGTATGGTGGTTCTTTTTATTCTGGACTCCTGCCTACCTGAAATCGGTTTATGGAATGGATTCTACCCAAAGTGCGTTGCCGTTATTTGTACTTTATATGATTACCCTGCTTTCGATTATCGGAGGATGGTTGCCCACTTATTTCGTTGATAAAAAAGGCATGAACCCTTACGAAGGCCGCATGAGGGCCATGTTAATTTTTGCATTTTTCCCATTATTGGCTTTGGCGGCGCAACCTCTCGGTCACATTACTTACTGGATTCCGGTCATTATTATCGGTATTGCAGGTGCGGCTCACCAGGCATGGTCGGCAAATATTTTTTCTACTGTGGGCGATATGTTCCCTAAAAAAGCCATTGCAACCATTACCGGTATTGGCGGTATGGCCGGTGGCTTAGGCTCTTTCATTATCAATAAAGGCTCTGGTTTACTGTTCGATTATACGGGCAAAAACGAGATTGTTTTTATGGGTTTTAAAGGTGAAGAGGCCGGTTATTTCATTATCTTTTCCATCTGTGCGGTTTGTTATTTAATCGGCTGGACGGTAATGAAAACCTTAGTGCCAAAATATAAAGTAATCGAACTAAAATAAACCAAAGGCTGATGTTAAGGAAAGCTTTCTGAACAATCAGCCTTTTTATACAAACGAATCTATACTTAAACGATAGATTTAACATTAATTTAACCCTAACAACAACTTAAATTGAGTACAACGCTAAACCTCGAAAGTATTTTCGTTGAAGAGAGCCAGATTCCAGATGAATTTAGGCTCACGGAAGAAATCAATCAAAAGGAGTTTCTATCAAATGGAGAGATGAAACCATGGAACGGACCGTTTAATGAAGTGTTTTCTCCGGTATGCGTAAAAACCCCTGAAGGTTTGAAACGAAAGCGTATCGGCAGTTTTCCGGTATGTACGGAGAAAGAATCGACCGAAGCTTTGGATGCCGCTGTAGCCGCTTACGACAACGGTCGCGGGCAGTGGCCAACTATGAGCGTTGCCGATCGCATTGCCTGTGTAGAAAACTTTACCCATAAAATGATCGAGCAAAAAGAAATCGTTGCGAAATTGATTATGTGGGAAATCGGTAAATCTTATGCAGATTCGGTAAAAGAATTCGACCGGACAGTTGAATATATCTATGCAACCATTGATGCATTGAAAGATATCGACAGACAGTCATCACGTTTCGAAATAGAGCAGGGTATTGTGGCCCAGGTGCGCCGTTCGCCGCTTGGAGTAGTACTTTGTATGGGGCCGTTCAACTATCCGCTAAACGAGACCTTTACTACGCTGATCCCGGCTTTGATTATGGGCAACACACTATTATTCAAACCACCTAAACACGGTACTTTATTGCACTATCCTTTGCTTGAAGCTTTCCGTTCCAGTTTCCCTAAAGGTGTGGTGAATACCATTTATGGCCGTGGCAATACCATTGTTCCGGGATTGATGAAATCAGGAAAAATCAATGTGCTTACTTTAATCGGTTCGAGTAAAGTAGCCAACGAACTTAAAAAACTGCACCCTAAAGTAAACCGCTTAAGGGCAATTCTAGGTTTGGATGCCAAAAATGCTGCGATCATCACTAAAGATGCTGACCTGGATTTAGCCGTTTCTGAAACAGTTTTAGGTTCGCTTTCTTTTAACGGACAACGTTGTACTGCGATAAAAATCGTTTATGTACACCGCAGCCTGGCACAGGAATTTTTAAAGCGTTTATCTGCAGAAGTAGAAAAACTGAAATTTGGTATGCCATGGGAAAAAGGCGTAAACCTTACACCGCTGCCAGAGCTGAATAAACCGGAATATTTAAAAGAATGTATCGATGATGCGGTTTCGCACGGTGCGAAAGTGGTCAATAAAAACGGTGGACAAACTTTAGAAACTTTTGTTTATCCGGCCATTGTTTATCCGGTAAACAGCAACATGAAATTATACCGCGAAGAGCAGTTCGGCCCGATTGTGCCGGTTGTACCTTTTGATGATCTGGAAGAACCTATTGAGTATTTAATCGGCTCGCCACATGGCCAGCAGGTGAGTATTTTTAGTAACAATGCTGCGGTAATTTCTTCACTGATTGATCCTTTGGTGAACCAGGTGAGCCGTGTAAATATTAACTGCCAATGTCAGCGTGGACCAGATGTTTTCCCTTTCACCGGTCGTAAAGACAGTGCCGAAGGAACGCTTTCTGTAGTGGATGCCCTGCGTTCATTCTCGATCCGCTCTTTGGTGGCCACTAAATTTACCGATGATAATAAAAAGTTATTGAACGAAATTGTGAGGGGAGATGATTCGAACTTCTTAAGTACGAAGTATATTTTCTAGTTGCTAATTATTTAGTGTAGATCGTCATTGCGAGGAGGAACGACAAAGCAATCTTAAACGATGAATTAATCATCAGTTCTAAGAAGATTGCTTCGTCGGCTGAAAAGCCTTCTCGCGATGACGATTTTTTTTATTTTAAACTCTTTGCTAAACTCAATTTCAATTCCTTAATTCCTTTCACTACCAAACCCGCTACCTGTTTAGCACCCTCCGGACTTAAATGCGTATCATCTTTTTTGCCATTTGGGTAATTTACATTTCCTGAATCGACGTAATTGAATAATTTTATCGAAGGTTCATCTCCCAAACGGGTTAATAAACTTTCTGTTTTTGCCAGCATATCAATTAAGGGCACATTTAACGAATCGGCCACCTGACGGGTAATTCTCGGATAATCGCCATGCGAATCGATTAAAACCCCATTTTTGAAACTTCTGCGGGAGATTGGCGTCAATAAAACCGGGAAAGCTTTTTTGCTTCGGGTTTCTTTTACATAGTTCACCAGATTAATTTTAAAATCAGCAAGTGAAACCCCAACTGTTGGTTTGTCTACTTTCTCATCATTATGCCCAAATTCGATAAAAACATAATCGCCAGGGTTTAATTGCGCTAAAATTGGATCCCAGCGTTTTTCGGCTCTGAATGATTTGGTGCTTCTTCCATTTAAAGCCCTGTTATCAACGGTAACATCAGGTTTAAAATACGATTGCAATGCCATGCCCCAACCCGTTTCCGGATAAGCTTTTTCTTGTTTATTGGCTGCGGTAGAATCGCCGATGATGTACAATTTTGTTTTCTTTTGAACAAAAGTAAAAGAGAATAAAACGGCTAATGTTCCTGCCGCAAAAATCTTAAAGAAATTCGTTTTCATTTTAACTAATTTGTGATTGGGTTCCATTGGTCTGGTCCACCCAGTATATTTTTTAAAGTATAATTTTTTGCTTCTTTATCTGTGAGCTGTTTCGTCCAGGGTAACCTTGTTTTTGGCGATGCACCTGCGCCTGTATTATTATATTCCGCGTAAAAAACAGTTTGTTCTTTATCAGGAAACATTTTATCACCTTTCCAGGGGTTCCAGCCTTCTGCTACAATATGTTTGCCTAAATCACAGTTAATAAATACTGTTTTCGCATACGGTCGCCACGGCCGGCCTAAAAAAGCTTTCGTTACCGATGGATCCGCAACGAGCTTACAATTTAGAAAAACAAATCCGAATTTTTGCTGTGCAGAAGTTGAGGCTGCTGTAACATAAGAGTCGCTTAAATTTTTGACCGTACAATCCTGGAAAACGACTGTGGCCTTGCCGAAAATGAAATCGGTTGTACCTTCGACATAACAGTTTTGATAATATTGACGGCTATTTTCAACAGCAGCATAAAGGGTATCCTGATTGCCCAGAAATCTACAGTTTTTGGCTACAAAACGATCACCTTCTACATGTAAGGCAACCGCCTGTCCGACACGGCCGGCTGAATTAATAATGGTTAAATTCTCGAGGTGGATGTCAATGCCCTGAACCAACACGGTAAAAGAGGTATAAGTGCTGAATTTAGCATTGCCATAAACATCTTTACCAGCCGGATTTGGTTTGCCCGAATAATCATCAAAAGTAATGATGGTATTTTCTGCATCTTCTCCTGTAATTGAAATCCTGATTTTCCAGGAGGGAATAATCAACTTTTCCTTATAAATTCCTTTTTTAACGTAAATCTTAACTTCTTTTTCTCCTAAATCTCTTACCGAATTTACTGCTTCCTGAATGGTTTTATAGTTTGCATCACCATCTTTTGAAACGGTTATTGTTGATGGATATTTAGGATCCTGTGCGTTGGCGTGAATAAAGGATAAGGTATTTAAAAAGAGTAGCGTAATCAGTTTAAAATAAGGTATTCTTCTCATTATGGCTAAGTTTGTAAAAATCAATGACAGTATATTCTTCGCAATTTGATAGTCCGAGGAGAATCGTCATTACGAGAAGGCTTTTTCAGCCGACGAAGCAATCTTACCACGATCGCTACCAGCGTTTGCTTAGGATTGCTTCGTTCCTCGCAATGACGATATTTTTAATTAGTAGTTAAATTTCATTAAAAAAGGGCAGATTAAAACCTGCCCTTCATAAAATAAATTAATATGCCCACCTGGGGTCGCCAATTGGCCCTCCGGTGCTTCCTGCGCTTCTTAAAGGCGAGGATGCAGGCAAAGTAAAATCAGTTGTAGTGGCGGTCCAGCCCATGTTAATGCTTTGGTTGCTGGCTAAAGTTGCCGTTCCAAAGGTTAAGGCTGTTCCACCGGTTAATGCACTGAACAAATTAAAATAGTTGCTGTTCGAAATTCTTAAAGCGCTTCCCGTTCCTGTACCCCTAATGGCGGCAGCATTTACAGTGCCTGATTTTGGGGTATTGGCCAAAATACTGTTCTGGATCGTAAAGTTGATCGGGTTAGTATTGGCATCCAATAAGGCGTATTTCGCATTGCCACCAAAGCCGTTAAAAGTTGAATTGGTAATCGAAACGGTTGGGATAACATCACCAGTATAGGTGGTACTTGCGGTAACTAAACCCGGACCAGCGTTATAAAAAGTAGATTTCGAAACGGTTAGGGTATTAAACTGCATTTTGTTTACATGGAAGGTATAATAAGCCGAAGAACCATTTGCGCCCATATCGTACACAATTGAATTATTCACCGTAATACCGGTTATTTTAAAATCGCGGGCTGCTGTTCCCCTGTCGCCTCGTAAAAATGCGGTTGTAGCACCATGAGCAATGCAATTATCCACCACCACGTTGGTAAAGGTTGCTGCGGCGCCATTTGATGCCTGTGTACCAATAAAATTGATAAAATAAAGGGCGGCGGCCGAAGTTCCATCAAACTCAAGACCCGATAGTGTTACTCCTGCGCCCGTTCCTTCTAAATCAATCTCTTTAAAGTTAACCTTCGTATCTGTTGGGTTGCCTGAAGTTGATTTAATGGTAATGGTTTTCTGGGTAATAAAAGTGGACAATGCGGTTATGTTGTAAATGCCCGGATTTAAACCAATAATTGCGCCATTGGCTGCTGAAGTAATAGCCGCCGCAAGGTCATCGCCCGGATTTAATTTTACGGTGTAAGTGGTTGGCGCAAGAGTGGTAAATGTGGTAATACCCTTACTCTTGGTACCTGCAAAAAGTTCGGCGGTATATTTTGTTCCTGCCGTTAATCCTGTAATGGCTTTTAAGCCTGCAGATGCATCACCTGCACTCAAAGTTGTGGTAGTAGCAGCGCCTGTTGCAGGGGTTAATACAATAGAAGTTAAACCAACAGTTGGCGTGTAACGCAAAGTAATGCTGTTTTCTTTAATTTCGTTATCCCTGATCAGTAAAAACAGCTGGATACCTGTTAACTGAAATGCACTGCTTCTTACATACTTCGATTCAGGCTGACTTTCGGTTGCGTTGGCTTTAACCCTGGCGTAATATTTTGTTCTAACGGCCAAATTATCTTCCGTTACCGTTACGCCAGCGGTATCGGCAGTAGTGCTGTAATTCACTGTTGCAAACAACGAATCGGTAGAAAAATCGATACTGTATTTAAAGGTTTTTCCTGTCGACATTAAAGGCGTAGTCCAGGTTAGTTTAGCCGAAGTTTCTCCCGACGTAATTTTTATATCGCTGGGCTTAAAAATCCTGGCCGGATCTGTGGGTGCATCATCCTCTTTTTTACAAGAAGAAACTACCGCAACCATTAACGATAAAATGATCAGTTTAAGCCCGAATTGATTTATAATTCTTTTCATGATTGATAATATAAATGCGTTAATAACCAAAATTTTGAACCATGCCTGGGTTTTCGATCAATGTAGTTTTTGGATATGGGAAAAGCTCTTTTTTGTTGGCTTCGAAGTAAAATGCAAGGCCGGTAGAAGTGCTGGTGATCGAATTATCTTCGGTTACGGCTTTTCTCCAGTTTTTAACCGTATAACCTGTTGGTGCTGTTGAGCTGTTTAAACCCGGAGAAGCAAATACATTGTTTGGCACACCGCCATAAAGATCGAGCGTGGTTACTTCATTTACGCTGGTGCCCAATAAATAATTACTTTCTTTAGCGTAGATATAATTTGGCACGTTAACATAATCACCCGTTCCGGCAATTAAAGCACGTATTTTAGTACGTGTTTCGTCAAACTTGCTCGCCAGTAAATTCCAGCGGATCAAATCATATTTACGGATGCCTTCGCCACCAAATTCCAATAAACGCTCTTTAACAAGCGCATTAAAAAATCCGGTTTTATCCATCGGCGTTACAGGAATCTGGGCTTCGAAACCGGCATAAGCACGTTTCTGAACCTCTTGCAGGGCACTAACTGCTGTAGCAGATGGCGCACCATTAATTTCGTTATCGGCTTCAGCGTACATCAGCAGGATATC
Source organism: Pedobacter jeongneungensis (assembly GCF_039538295.1). Classification (NCBI taxonomy): domain Bacteria; kingdom Pseudomonadati; phylum Bacteroidota; class Sphingobacteriia; order Sphingobacteriales; family Sphingobacteriaceae; genus Pedobacter; species Pedobacter jeongneungensis. The sequence continues at coordinate 314,965 of NZ_BAABBY010000005.1, forward strand.
TGAGAAACGTAACATCGGCCAGTTTACCCCAAAAGTTTGCGAAGCAGATGAATTGTTAAAAGCCGTCCACGATTTACGGAACTTTCCATCCGTCATGTTAAACAGCGTATTAACGATTTTTTTAGATGAGGCCACAATTTCGAAAACACCAATGGTTACATCCCTGCGGCAATCTTTACTTGCATCAAATTCATAAAAATAAGTTGGAATGGCATTCATACCGCCGCCGCCCGAGCCAAAAGTAGAAGCTGAGTTAAAACGGATACCGTTGTAATAACCCAATTTACTATCAGTAGAAGCATTGCCACCAAATGCAGCCACTTCGAACATCAGTTCATGGGCATCATCATAGCGCGTGGTGGTGTGCAGGCTTTTAAATACATTTTCGTAAACCGGGTTTAAATTATGTTCCGAACGGTGGTTCATAATATCCAGGCACTCATCAAAGGCAATTTTATAATAGGTTAAATAATCAGCACTGCGCTCCATGGTATGGCTTCCTGATCTTAACGAGTAACCGCCCCTGGCCAGGGCAATCCTCGCCCTTAAACCTTTAATTGCTCCTTTAGTATAACGGAAACTGCCGTATTCGGTAATTCCGCTTCTCCACGGAACCAGGTCTTCAGCCATTTTTAAATCGGCAATAATCTGGTCGTAGGTTTTATTACGGTCTACATTCGGGCCGTACAATGTTTCTGCATCAGCCGATGGCACAAAAGATGCCGGAACATCTCCCCAGTTGCGGATCAGCTCATATAAAAATTGTGCCCTTAAAGTAAGTGCTTCACCATAATAACGTTTCATGATGGTTTTCTCGGCGTCAGATCCATTGGCATATAATTTTGAAGCCGGAATGTATTTGATACAGATATTTGCACGCTCCACGCCTGAATACAATTGCAGAAATGGGTTAATCAGGTCGGTATTGTCAGAGCTTGCCCCGTACATACTAATCCCCCTGCGATCTGACGAGCTATAACTCCCCGAAGTTTTAAAATCATCAGCAGTTAAGCCAAATAAGGTAGAAATACGGCTTCCGTAGCCATTATCGCCGCAAAGGCGGTTATAAATGGCAATAACTGCAGCATTGGTATTATCGGTACTTTCGAAAACTACATCAGGCGAAGAAGTTGACGGCGATTGTACATCTAAATATTTTTTACAGGAAGTGGTGATACTCAATGCTCCAACAGCAATTACCATTAAAGCCGATTTAATAAATTTATTGTTCATTTTCTTTAATGTTGAGGTTAAAATACCATGTTAATACCAGCTAGAATGTACCTGCTGCGCGGATAAGCCGCATAATCTATACCTGGCGTAAGCGGGTTCGACCGGCGGGTATTTGCTTCAGGATCATAACCCGTGTAACCTGTAATGGTATAAAGGTTGTTCACTGTTCCATATACCCTTAGTTTAGAGATGAAACCTGTTTTTTTGATCAAACTTTGTGGCAAACTATAACCCAGGGTTACATTGCTGATCCTTAAAAAAGATCCGTTTTCGATGGCATAAGAAGTTAAGGCATAATTTCCGGTGGTTGGTGTCCACAGGGTGGTATTTGCATTCATCGCTGTCAACACAGCCGGATCGGTTACTTTCACCCCATTGGCATCAAAATTCTGCCACCTGTCGTTCATCACTGCCAGTAAATTATTGTCTTTTACATTGTATTGCGAAGTAAATTCGAGTTTATTGGCATTATAAACCTTACTGCCATAACTGAAGTTTACAAATACCGTCAGGTCGAAATTTTTATAGGCAAACTGGTTGTTGAAACCGCCGGTAAATTTTGGCTGTGCTGTACCTAAAACCGTTCTGTCGTCATCGCCGATCATCATGCTCGATGAAGAAGAAAGTTTCTGTACTTTCATATCGCCCGGCTGCGGATCGCGGTTGCCCAATAATACCCTGCTGTTTGCCACATTTGGTTTAAGCGTGTAGGTATAAACTCCGGTGGTGGCATTTTGTACATAGGTAAAATCATCAACGGTATAACGCCCGTCAGAAACGAAACCGTAAAACTGGCCGACAGGTTTTCCTACTTCAACTTTAAAATCGCCCAAACTGTTTACCCAGCCCGATTGCGTGATGTAAGAACTTACGCCGTTCTGCAGTTCGACAATTTTATTTTTATTAAAGGAGATGTTAAAACTGGTGTTATAACTAAAGTTTCTGGTTTTTACCGCCTGATAATTTAACTGCAGCTCGAAACCTGTATTTTGAGTTTTACCAACATTTTGCTGTTGGGTAGAGTAACCTGTAGTTTGTGGCACATTTGCATTTAACAACAGGTTTTTGGTTCGGTTGTCGTAATAATCTAAATTAAGCGATAACTTATTTTTGAACAGGTCGATATCGATACCCAAGTTTTTTGAAATATTGGTTTCCCAGGTAATATTCGGGTTAGATAAAATATTTCCGGTGGCTGTACCCGAAATCAGTCCGGTTGATATTGCGCCATCCGTTGCTGCATAACCACCAGTGGTAGAGCTCAGGTAAAACAAGGTTCTGAATAAATCCTGACCAATCCGGTTATTTCCGGCAGCACCATAACTAAACCTCACTTTAAAGTTATCAAGCCAGGTTAACTGCATGTCTTTAATAAATTTCTCCTCCGTAACCCTCCAGGCAACCTGTGCGGATGGAAAATAGCCCCATTGTTTGCCCGCGGCGAATAATGATGAAGCATCTGTTCTGAAATTGACCGTAGCCAGGTATTTATTTTGAAAACCATATGATGCCCTTCCGAAAATCGAAAACTGCCTGGTTCCCGAAATTAATGAAGTTGGCCTGTCCTGGATCGTATTTGCCGGGGCACTGCTTACAAAAGCATCTTCAGCAGAAATGTTGACCGGTAAAAATTTGAGCACCGTTGTTCTCGAATCGATATCTACCATATTGATTTCCTGTCCTACCAATAAATCTAAACTGTGGTCTTTACCCAGGTTTGGTTTATAATTGATGGTATTGGTGTTGATAAACGATTTTTGAGCTACCGTATCCAGTTGGATGGCCGGCAAACCCGCATTGTTCCTGGCCACATTACTCACCGGGCCGTTAAAGGTATTGGTGTGCCTGCTGGTTCTGTTGTAACCAACGGTACTTTTTATCGTTAAGTTTTTAAGGATTGAATATTGTACATAACCGCTTGAAATTAAATCATTGCGGTAATCGTATTTCAGTTCCTGGTTTGCTAAAGTGATCGGGTTCGTTAATCCGGTGGTCAAATAATCGGCATCGAACAGATCGCCGGAATCACTTCCGCCTGAATAGGGCTGATAACGCACCGAGTTTCTTAAACGATTGGTGCCCTGCGAGCCAGTAGAGCTTGTGCCCACACCATCAACGCGCTGACGGCTGTAACGTGCGTTTAAACCAACCCTGAATTTGTCTGAAAATTTATGGTCTAAACGCATCGAAGCAAATGTTCTCCTGTAGCCTGAATTAAGCATAATCCCGTCTTCTTTGGTATTGTTTACCGAAACATTGTAAGTAGTTTTAGAAGTGCCGCCCGATAGATTTAACACTTCGGTATTGCTCCATGCCTGGCGACCGAAAACTTTATCCTGCCAATCGATATTTGGAATATTTTTGTAAATGTCAAGATCTTCAAAAGTGCCGTATTTCTTGGTAAAAGTATCTTTAACATCCTGGTTGGTGTTGTTATTATACAGTTCATACTGGTATTTGATAAAATCATAAGGATTCATCACATCCAGCTCATTTACAATCTGTCGCGCACCCGCATAAGCATCAAACGAAACAACCGGTCTTCCTTTTTTACCGCTTTTTGTAGTGATGATTACCACCCCATTGGCCCCGCGGCTACCATAAATTGAAGTGGAGGCCACATCTTTCAGCACATCGATAGATTGGATTTCATTTGGCGATAAAATAGATAAAGCATTTTCAACCTGAATACCATCTACAATGTATAAAGGAGAATTATCGCCCGTAAGCGAGCTTCCGCCACGTACTTTAATTACAATATCTGCACCCGGACTTCCCTCAGTTGTAGTAACCGATACTCCTGCAAGTTTACCCGCAAGTGCCTGTGCAGCAGTACTCACCGGAAACTGATCGATATCTTTCCCCGTAACGGAAGAAACTGAGCCCGTTAAAGCTTCTTTACGTACCGAGCCATAACCGATATTTACCGTAACCTCTTGTAAAGTATTGGCATCTTCTTCCAGGCTGATATCAAGTTTAGTCTGATCGGTGATGGTTACATTTTTGGTTTTGTAACCTACGTAGGTAAACGTTACCACAGCACCTTTGGCGGGCACACTGATTTTGTAAACCCCGTTTGCATCGGTACTGGCGCCTGATTTCGAGTCTTTAACGTTTACACTAACCCCAACAAGTACCTGTCCGTCAGTTTTATCCTTTACCGTTCCGGTAACCTGCCTGGTTTGTGCCGAGGCTACAGATAATCCAAAAAAAGCGAAAAATGCTAAAAAGAGTAGAACTCTGCTCATAAATTATTTATTTGAAGTGATTTGGTTATTTTTAAGATGCTGCAATCGCTTGCATGTAGAATTAAATTCTATTTCGGGATGTTATTGTTTGTTTATATTTGGTTACGTTGATGTAACAATTTTACAAACTAAAAACCGTTTGAAACCATTTTTAACTAAAAAAGTGTGCAAACGTTCCCAAAAACGTTGTTATAACGTTTATTAATCTTACTGATCCCATCCCCTTAAAGAGATATTTTTTGTAACTTGTACGCACTACGAAAATGAGATTTGAAACATCTACCATAAAGGATATTGCTAAAGCATTAGGACTGTCAACTTCAACAGTTTCAAGGGCTTTAAGAGACCGTTACGAAATTAGTGAGGAGACGAAAAAACTGGTTTTGGCCTATGCCGAAAAGGTTAATTATCGCGCCAATCCCATTGCCCGGAGCTTAAAAGAACGCCGTAGTTATTCTATTGGTATTATTGTGAGCGAAATTGCCAACAATTTTTTTTCGCAGGTAATAAACGGCATTGAATCAATTGCTTATGATCGTGATTACCACGTAATCATCTCTCAGAGTCATGAATCTTACAAACAGGAAAAACTGAATGTTGAGCACCTCGCCTCGCGCTCTATAGACGGTTTGTTGATTGCACTCTCATCTGAAACGCAGGATATCGATTATTTACGCAGCCTGTATGCCAAAGGTTTACCTATTGTTTTTTTTGACCGTGTACCCAAAGATTTTGAAACCCATAAGGTAATCGCCAATAATTTTAAAGGCTCTTTTGATGCAACCGAACACCTCATTTTATCAGGAAAAAGGACTATTGCACACTTAACCAATTCAGAAAACCTTTCGATAACGAAAGAAAGACTGGAAGGTTATAAAGCCGCCCTGGTTAAATACCATATCGAATTTAAACCCGAACTGGTTAAATATTGCCAGCATGGTGGCATGCACAGTGCAGAACTGGAGCAGGCCGTTAAAGAACTTTTACCCTTAAATCCCGATGGGATTTTTATTTCGAGCGATCGTTTAACCACCGGCTGCATTATGGCGCTTAAAAAAACCAATCCCGAGGTGGCCCATAAAATCGCCATTGCAGGTTTTACAAATTCTAACCTGGTCGAATTGTTTAATCCGTCATTAACTTCCGTTAAGCAGCCCGCTTTTGAAATGGGCCAGGTAGCTACCGAGTTATTAATTTCGATGATTGAAGCCAAAAGACCTATTACCGAATTCGAAACCAAAGTTTTAGATACGGAGCTGGTAAAGATGGCGAAGCGATAAGCGGTTTGTGTTTAGCGCTTAGCGAATGGCGATAGGCGTTTAACTTTACTCCCAACTCCAGTCCCTCAACTGCCAAATTTATCTTTCAACGCTTAACGCCAAGCGCTCTACTCCAAACTCCCATCTCTCAACTCCAAACTAATTATTACCTTTGCACCATGGTAGAAATCATATTAAAAAAGGGCAAAGAAAAAGCAGCATTGCAACGACATCCATGGGTATTTTCTGGCGCACTGGAAAAAGTTAAAGGAAGACCTGAAGATGGTGATGTGGTAAAAGTTTTTGCTTTTGATCATGAATTTCTGGCCTATGGTTATTTCAACAGCAATTCGCGGGTTGCGGTTCGTTTGTTGGAATGGGATGAAACACAAAACATTGATAATAACTGGTATCAAAACCGGTTAAAACAGGCCATTGCTTCACGCCAGTTTATTTTAAATGAAAATACCAATACCTGTAGACTGGTTTTTAGCGAGGCCGATTTCCTGCCGGGTTTAATTGTTGATCAATATGCAGATTTCCTTTCCCTGCAGATTTTAAGTTCCGGAATCGAAAAAGTGAAAGAACAGATCGTAGACATTTTAAGAACAGAATTAAAACCGAAAGGAATATTCGATAAAAGTGATGCCACTGCCCGTACCCACGAAGGTTTACCTGTTGAAAACGGTTTGCTTTGGGGCGAAAATCCACCTGAATTTTTAGAAGTAAAAGAAAACGGGATTATTTATCATATTAATATTGCTGAAGGACAGAAATCTGGTTTTTATTGCGATCAGCGTGATAACAGAAGTATTTTGGCAAGCTATACCAAAGGTAAAAAAGTGCTGGATTGCTTTAGTTACAGCGGTGGTTTCAGTTTAAACAGCCTGGCCAATGGAGCCGCTACTGTAACCAGTGTTGATAGTTCTAGTTTAGCGGTTGAAACCTTAAAACAAAATGTAGCTTTAAATAAATTCGATATAAATCAAGTAACAGCCATCCAATCAGACGTAAACAAACAATTACGTGCTTTTAAAGAATCAGGAGAACTATTTGATGTAATTGTACTCGATCCACCTAAATATGCACCCTCACGCTCTGCATTAGATCGTGCTGCAAGAGCTTATAAAGATTTAAACCGCCTGGGCATGTTATTGTTGGAAAAAGGTGGTTTATTAGCAACGTTCTCCTGCTCTGGAGCCGTGGATATCGAAACCTTTAAACAAATTATTGCCTGGGCAGCGCTCGATGCCGGTAAAGAAGTGCAGATCATCAAACAGTTCTGCCAGCCGGAAGATCATCCGGTTAGGATTTCTTTCCCGGAGGGAGAGTATTTGAAGGGGTTGTTACTGAGAATTTTGTAGCGACATGTCATCCTGAGCGTAGTCGAAGGATCTTTGTGTTTTGTGGCTCATCAGTTTATTTGTCATTCGTTTATTAGTTAGCACGTTACACAACCCACTTACCCTGGTCTGTGTCCTCACAGATCAGTATTCTATAATTTTAGCCCCGGATTCACAGATTAACACGGACTCAGTCTGTCATCCTGAGCGTAGTCGAAGGATCTTATAATAACGTCATTTCGAGCGGAGTGCAACGAAGTCGAGAAATCTGCTTCGAGATAGATCTCTTCCTGCCGTTACCCTGGTCTGTGTCCTCACAGATCAGTATTCTATAATTTTAGCCACGGATTCACAGATTAACACAGATTCAGTCTATCATCCTGAGCGTAGTCGAAGGATCTTTATAATAACGTCATTTCGAGCGGAGTGCAACGAAATCGAGAAATCTGCTTCGAGATAGATCTCTCCATTCCGCTATGCTCCAATCGAGATGACGATGCTTTTTTCGAAAAGTCTTTCAATCCTTGGTCTGTGTCTCCACAGACCAATAATCTTATAATTTTCAGGCCACAGATGCGCAGATTGACGCGGAATTTAACTCGATTTGTCCTCCTGAGCGTAGTAGAAGGATCTTTGTGCATTTGTGATTCATCAGTTCATTTGTCATTCGTTTATTGGTTAGCATGGTTCAGAAATCTGATGGCGTAGATTGATTCGTCATTGCGAGAAGGCTTTTTCAGCCGACGAATCAATCTTTCTGGCAAAGATCGCTAGCAGGAAAGATTGATTCGTCGTTCCACCTCGCAATGGCGCCAACTGAAAACTCATCTTTCTTGTTCAAAAAACTTCGCTACAGCCCCTCCGAATTTTCCGGCAGTTGCTCATACTCACCTTTCCAGGCATAAAAACCGAAAATCATCAATCCCAAACTGATTGGCAGAAAAATAAACAGGATAATTCCCCATTGTAAAATCGTATTGGTACGTTCGATATCAGTATGCGTTAAACCTACTTTATCAATCGCCTGTAAAAACAGAAAAGTCATGGTCAATGGTCCCAAAACCATCCAAACCAAACCTAAAATTTTCTTTAACGTATTCATCCTTTTTGTATTAATCGTTAATGTTTTCGTCTCTTTTATTCGATAAATAAATCGTTCCGATAATTAAACTAAGTGCCGCAATGCCTATCGGGTACCACAAACCTGATAACGGCGTAGAACCCGAAAAACTTGCAATTAAGGTCGCAATAAACGGAACAAGTCCACCAAAAAACACCGTTACCGATATGGTAGGGTAACGACATCGAAGTGTACCTGATCTTAGTTGGGAACAACTCTACCAGAAACGCCGCAATTGGTCCATAAACCATCGTTACCAATAAAATCTGGAAGAAAATTAAACCCACAAATTTCCAGAAAACTGGTGTAGCCAAAACTTTGTCTTTAATCACTTCTTTACCCAAAAGAATACCTCTTGTTGCAGAAACAGTATCTATCTGAACTTTATTAAATTCTGCTCCATTTTTGAGGAGTACTTTAACAGATGTTGTCCTTAAACTATCTGGCGAATCTGCAATTAAAACTGAGGTTATTGGTGCAGGGGTAGATGACAAAATATCCGTCTGTTCAATTTTTGTATAATCTGTATCATCCAAAAATATTTGATAAATAGGGCGGTAAAAAAGGATTCCCAGCAACATTCCGCTCAACATAATCCACTTTCTTCCTACTTTATCACTCCAGGCACCAAAAACCACAAAAAATGGTGTGGCAAAAGCAATTCCCCAGAGTAAAATATACCTCGAATCGTTAAAGTCCAGTTTGCAGGTATTCTCTAAAAACGATTGTGCATAAAACTGGCCAGTGTACCAGATTACGCCCTGGCCCATGGTAGCCCCAAAAAGTGCGAGCAGCACCATTTTAAAATTTGCCTTATTGTTAAAACTTTCTTTAAGCGGATTTTTAGAAACATTGCCTTCTGCTTTCAACTTCGAAAACATAGGCGATTCATGCATCTTCATGCGGATATAAATCGAAACCACCACCAATACAATTGATAGCAGAAAAGGAATCCGCCAGCCCCAGTCGCCAAACGTTTCGGCACCCAAAATATTCTTGGTAATGACGATAATTCCCAACGAAAGAAAAAGTCCTAAAGTAGCCGTAGTCTGGATCCAGCTGGTAAAAAATCCTCGTTTATTTTTCGGTGCATGTTCGGCTACATAAGTTGCTGCGCCACCATATTCGCCGCCCAAAGCCAGGCCCTGAATCAATCTCAATACCAATACCAGAATAGGCGCTGCATAACCAATGCTTTTATAAGAAGGAATTAAACCGATAAAAAATGTCGATCCGCCCATCAGTATCAGTGTGAGTAAAAAGGTATATTTCCGGCCGATTAAATCGCCTAATCTGCCAAAAACCAATGCACCAAAAGGGCGAACAATAAATCCGGCAGCAAATATGGCCAGGGTATTAATTAAGGCCGAAGCACCTGCATCTTCAGGAAAAAGCTGATGGCCAATGATAACAGCAAGGCTTCCGAAAATGTAAAAATCGTACCATTCTATCAGTGTGCCCAGTGATGATGCACCAATAACTTTAAAAATGTTGTTTTTGGGTAACGTTTCGCTCATAAGAAAAAGAATATTTGGTTCTCCAAGATAAACATTTGAATAACAATCGGCAACCTGTACTGTCTGTCAATTAATTTGTTACATTCTAAAACATTTCAGCTTTAGTTTTGTATTTTCAACCGTAACAATTGTTTCCAATCAAAATATATGCTTTTAATACAGAACATCCGGTTAAGCAGGATTTTAAGAAATACATGGCACGTTGATCTGATTATGATCGCTTCCTGTACGGCAGCGTATCTTGTGCGCGAATATTTAATTGCCCACCATTTCTCCATTCCATCCATTATTCCAACCGTTTTAGGTACAGCAATTGCTTTTTTTATCGGTTTTAACAATAATCAGGCTTACGATCGGTGGTGGGAAGCCCGGAAAGTATGGGGTGCATTGGTAAACGATTCCCGCTCTTATGCACGGGCTTTGATTAATTATGTTGATGAGGATGAAGAAAGTGTGAAACGCATGGTGTACAGGCATATCGCTTTTTTATATGCGCTAAAAGCTAATTTAAGAAACACGGTTGATGAAATTTATACCAAATATCTACCGGAAGCCGATTTAAATGAAATAAAAAAACACAATAATGCACACAATGCCCTGCTTAACATCCAATCGCGGGATTTGCAGAAGTTAGCAAAAGCAAATAAAATTGATGGTTTCCGTTTTATAGAAATTAATGAAATGCTTACCCGATTTTCAGATTCGATGGGAATGAGCGAAAGGATAAAAAATACGATATTTCCAACCACCTACACCTATTTAACTAAGGTATTTATCTGGTTGTTTGTGGTAACTTTTACCCTTGTAATTAGTCAGGATGCCGGACCTGCAGCCATATTTTTAGGCTGGCTGATTGGTTTCGTATTTGTTTCTACACAGATTAACGGGATGAGTCTGGTAAATCCTTTCGAAAACAATTCTGCAGGTGTACCGCTTAATCAAATCACCCGGACCATCGAAATTAACCTGTTACAAATGCTGGAAGAAGAAGAAATTCCAGAACCTGTTAAACCAATCAATGACGAATATATTCTTTAAATTTTAACAACTTTCTTGCTGACAAATCAAAAACTAAGCTAAGCATTTCAACTATTCTTTTGGATCTTAGCGAGACGCTAAGACCAGAGGATATTTTAATAGATTTTTCGTTATGGCGAGGCACGAAGCAATCTTACAACGATCGCTTGCCCAAACGCAATATTTAAGATGCCTTATCCAATGAAAATTAGCTTCATAATGTCCAGCAAAGATCATCCTTTCCAATGCTTCACAGATTCTTCACTGCGTTCAGAATGACAGAGTGGTATTTAACTTCTCTTCAAACAAAACCGACTTAGCTTTAAACTGAGGATCTGTAAATGAAATATTTGCTGTAGCATAAATAATCTTTCCATCCTTGCCTACCAGAACATTTGATGGAAAACCATGATTGATGTTCAACCTGCGGATTTCATCTTTACTCAAAGAAACAATTTCATATTGATAACCATTCCGTTTTTGAAAACGTTTGGCGCTTGCAGGAGCATCGTGGGTAATACCGATAAACCTCACGCCATTTTCGCCATATTTGGTTACCAGCCTGTTTAACTCAGGCATTTCGGCAATGCGGGGCGGACATTTTTCGAACCAGAAATTGATTACGGTTACCTGGTTTTTTAAATCAGCATTGCTGAAAGCTTTTTTGTTAATCGTTAATCCTTTAAAAGCCGGGAGTTCTTTTCCTGCTAAATCTTCGAAAAAGGTTTCCTGTGTAGCCCATTTAACCGGAGCATCTTGCGCCAGCACTTTTAGCGAAAAAACAGAAAGCAGGGTAATCAGTAAAAATTTCATCGGCGATAAATATAAAAAAAGTCCTGCCAATGCGGCAGGACTTTATAGTTTGTTTGGTTTTAAAATTCTTATTTAAAAGTAACCGACCCGTACTCGGTTTTAACAGATACGTTTGAAGCACCACCGCTGCCAATCTTACCCGAATATTTTTTAGTTTCATCATCTTTGCTTACCATGCTCGAGGTTACGTTCGAACCATATTTAAATCCGGCATAAGAGGTAGAAACATTAAAAGTACCATTATAACGGTCGGCAAAGCCAAGGCTTACGCTTACATATTCTCCACCAAAACTGAAGTTTCTGCAGGCGGCTGTAATTTCATTTACGCTCAAACGGTTGTAGTCCATGTTAATATTCGCATCGCCATTTAAGGTACCCAAAGTAACGTTAGAATATTCTGCATTTACTACTATTTTACCTGCTGAAGCGATATTTAAGTCGCCATAAGCCTGTTTGGCAACCGTATTGCCCCGCACCGTATTGATATTTACCTTGGCATATTCTGAATTTAAAAGCAGGTTACCGCCAATGGTGCCAATGGTTAGGCCCTTGCCATATTGCACCTTAATATCAGCCGATTTTCTGATGGTATTAATGTTTACCGCAACGTATTCTGCATCAAGTTCTAAGGTGCCAACAGCACCGATTGTTACCGGGCCATTGTATTCATGTTTCACCACGGCAGCATTTAAATCCTGAATATCACATTTACCATACTGCACATTAATGTAATTATTAGCGTTGCTTAAATTACCTGCAACCAGATTGCCATACTCAACTTTTAAAGATGTAGGACCGGCAAAATTGCCCATTTCTACACTGCCGTATTGTTGTAAAACTGTTAAAGGATTTATAGCCGGCATGTAAACCGTATAAATTACCTTAACTTCCCTCCTCCAGGTGGTTACCCCGTTTTTAACACCGCGGCCATAACGTCCGTTCCTGTCGCCCATATTGGTTTTAACAGAAACCACATCTCCGTTTTTAGAAGCGTCGATATTTACACCGTCGATCAATCTTTGTACATCACTATCCGAATTGCTGTAAGCTTTAATGTCTACATCTACTTTTACTTCCTTCCTGTCCCAGGTTTTAATGGTGATGGCTCCGTATTGGTTGTTTAAATTAATCTTATCATTATTATCTACACTAAAACTCTTGCTAAAAGATTTAGAACGTTCGGCGTCACTCCCTGTTTGGGTGCTTTTTGAGTAACTCACCATAGCCAGCGAAGTCGACTTATCGGAAGCTTCTGCAACTGCTTTTTCAGTTGGGTTATTCACCGCAATTTCTTGTGCATTGGTTTTTACGGCGATTAAAGCCATAAAGGCTAAAAATATTTTTATCGTTTTCATGTGTTTGTTAATTGTTAAACATTTAAAAGCTTAAAACCTGCCGGCTGGTAATAAGCAATGTAAATGTGGTGAGCGTTCTCCTCCTGGTATCAGGTAGTGTAAATCAGGTATCAAGACTGATTTCGGCTACTGTTTTAATTTATATCTGGTTAACCCTTTTATAATCGTCAACCTGGTTAATAATCAATAATTGTTGTTTTAATAACTGTAACTGTATTTCGCGGTTTTTAACCATGGCCTTTACCACAAAAGTTTGGTTGGGCGAGGTTGGCAGTTCTGCCTTTAACCTTTCGTAATCTTCATCAAGCTTTCTCAGGTCGGCAGTAAATTTTTTATATAATTCAGGGTTTGCCGAGGCGAAAATGGCCAAACTATCTCTTTTTTCAGTAATTAAGCCTGCAAAGTGGACTTCTTTTTTTGCATACGAAGCACTAACGTCGGCTATTTCTAAATCTTTGTTTTGTAACCTTCCGGCGTACAGCCAAACTAAACCGAAAACCACTACAATAGCTGCTGCTACACTCATCCATAAATACAGCTTTACCGGCTTTTTTTTCTTTTTAGCATCTAAACCCTGTTCAATCTTTGCCCAAAGATCGGCCGATGGCTCCATGATATCAAAAGCTTTACGGTTATCCTTTACAAAGGTTTCTAATCTGTTATTCATCTCTCATCCCTTTCTGTTCTAAAATACTTTTTAACTTCTTTTTTGCCCTCATGTACTGTGTACGACTGGTATTTTCACTTATTTTTAAAATGTGTGCAATCTCTTCATGGTCGTAACCTTCTAACAGGTACAAGCTCAGTACCACGCGGTAACCATCGGGTAACTGGGTAATGGCCTGTCTGATCTCTTCTGCCTGTAACTGCACTTCACTGTCGTCAAAACTATCTTCATCCGGCACTTCCGATATTTCTTCCGTACCTACAAATTCCATCTTGCGTTTACGCAGGTAATTGATGGATTTGTTGATCACAATCTGCTTGAGCCAAAGTCCGAAGGTGGTTTCCTGCCTAAAATCAACAATTCTGGTAAAAGCATCCAAAAATGCTTCCTGTAAAACATCCTCAGCCTCTTCCTCATAATTTAAAATGCGCAGCGCCACATTATACATGGCCTTGGCATACAGCTTGTACAATTCAAACTGTGCTGCGCGGCTGCCCTGCATGCATTTTTTTACGAGGTCCAGGTTTTTATCGATGTAAACGGCTTCCAAAATTTCGAATATTCTGATTATAAGACATAAGGGATTTTAAAACGTTGCATCAAGGTATAAAAAAAGTTTAAAATATGTTAATTCAGTATTAAGATTAAAATTTAATGTGCTGCGAGTTTCAGGAAAGGAATAAGATAAGCGCTTTGGTTTGTAAAAAATGTTTTATTATAAATTGGAAATGAGCAGTTCTGTGCTTTTGGCATTTTCAGTCCCGCTTTTTGGTACGAGTTCCGATGAAGGATCGGAAGCTCTTCCCGGCAATCGGGTTTAGATACAAAGTTTTATGCCTTGAAACGAACCTTTGTTAAATAAACCCGACAGGAGCAGGCATCCCGATTTTTCATCGGGATAAAGCGGATGGCGGGACTACAGTGCCTATGAAAGGCTGATCTTTCATTTCCTAAAAAAGAAAAAATATTAAGATTATTAGGAAATGGTTGGTTCTGTGCCTTTGGCCGTTGCAGTCCCGCTTTTTGGTACGAGTTCCGATGAAGGATCGGAAGCTCTTCCCGGCAATCGGGTTTAGATACAAAGTTTTATGCCTTGAAACGAACCTTTGTTAAATAAACCCGACAGGAGCAGGCATCCCGATTTTTCATCGGAATAAAGCGGATGGCGGGACTACAGCACCTATGAAATGCTATCCTTTCATTTCCATAATATGAAAAACATTTTATAACTATTCAAAAATTCACGATTTCAATTTTTTTGACATTTGTGGAAAATCAGCTTCCTCATCATCATAAATTTGAAAACCCTGCTACAAACCATTAACTTCATGCCATGGAAACCGATTTAATTATTTCTGCCATTAACGAGCTACACCAAAAAGCAAACCTGGCTTTAGAAAATAAAGATTTAACGGCTTACGCAGCCATGTTTGATGATGCTTTTAGTTTTGCCCCTTTCGAAAAATCAGCTATAAATAAACGTGATTATACCATCGATATAAAAAAACATTTCAACAATGCTAAAGAAATCCATACCAGTTATTACCGGATAAAATCAGCTATTGAAGATGATGTTTTTACTGAGAAAATTGCCCGAAAATCAATTATTTTAAAACCTAAGCTGCTGGTTTTTTCCAAAAAACAGACCATCCAGACGGAAGAAATTTACCATTGGAAAAATATTAAAGGGGAATGGAGGGTAATTGCGCTCGAAATTGTGTTAGAAGAAAAGTATTAGGCTAAATGTATAGCTCTTTCATTTTTTGACCTACATCAAAGGTTAGGCCTTTTAATACCTGCACTTTTGAGTATTAGAAAAAATATAAAATGAAAAAAGAATACTTTAGGTACATCAATACTTTATTTGTGGTAATACCCATGACATTAATTATGGCTTTTGTAGGTTTAATGCGCAATTACGGTTTTGGTGAAGACTGGATAATCAAATTTTTAAAAGCATGGAGCGTTATGCTGCCCGTAGCTTATTTTGCAGCATTTATCATTATTCCGAACGCCCGTAAGCTTGCTGAAAAAATTGCAGGTAAACCTTAAATTATTTATAAATATGTACAAACTGCTTCCGGATTATATTAAGGAAAAAATCACGATCAGCGATCCGGATCTGGAAACAGTATTGTCGTATTTTAAACCACAAAAGTTAAAAAAAAATGAAATCCTGGTTAATCCTGGCGAAAAACCACAAAGGATTTATTTTGTCGTAAGTGGCTGTTTGAGGATTTTTTTTCTTACCGAAGGCGGTGCTGAAGCCACCAGGCATTTTGCCTTCGAAAACCAGTTTGCAACCGCTTTGGTTAGTTTTATTACCGGCGAAATTTCTAAAGAATATGTTCAGGCTATAGAAGATACCGAGGTATATTTTATCTGGCAAAGCGATTTTTACGAATTGCTTAAAATTATTCCTCAATGGGAAAAACTCTACCGCCATTACCTGGAATATGCCTATGTAACCAATACCAACCGCTTAATGTCGTTTATTACGCTCGATGCAACCGAACGTTACCGCCAGTTGCTGGCGCAAAACCCAAACGTGGTGATGCGTATGCCGAACAAAATGGTGGCCTCTTATTTAAATATTTCTCAGGAAACGCTGAGCAGATTGAAATCAAAAGCATAAATTTAAGCAAGGCATTAAATAGTGTTACTTTTTCTTTGGGTTCTTCGTGCCTCCGCGGTCCACAAAGGCAAATCTTCTATTGCAAAATTTCCTTAAATCTTCTGCGCTGAACTTTAAAACAAAATCGGTATTTTTGCCGCTCAATTTAGATTATATATATGTTAAGAACAGTAACTTGTGGTGCATTAAACCTAAATAACTTAGGCGAAAGTGTTACGTTATGTGGTTGGGTACAAAAATCAAGAGATTTGGGCGGTATGACTTTTATCGATATCCGCGATCGTTATGGTATTACCCAGTTGGTTTTTAACATGGACGACAATAAAGCGCTTTGTGAAACTGCACGTACTTTAGGCCGTGAGTTTGTAATTAAAGCGGTTGGTACGGTTGTAGAAAGAAGCAACAAAAACCCAAAAATGTCAACAGGTGATGTTGAAATTAAAGTTTCAGCTCTGGAGATTTTAAATGCTGCAAAATTGCCTCCTTTCATGATCGATGATGAAACAGACGGTGGTGATGAGTTGCGTATGAAATACCGCTATCTGGATTTACGCCGTAACCCGGTTCGTAATAACCTGGTTTTGCGTCATAAAATGGCACAATCGGTTCGCCGTTATTTAGATGCTTTAGATTTTATTGAGGTAGAAACACCTGTATTGATCAAATCAACACCGGAGGGTGCCAGGGATTTTGTGGTGCCTAGCCGCATGAACGAAGGTGAGTTTTATGCTTTGCCTCAATCGCCGCAAACCTTTAAACAATTGTTAATGGTTTCGGGTTTCGACCGTTATTTCCAGATTGTAAAATGTTTCAGGGATGAAGATTTAAGGGCCGATCGTCAGCCCGAATTTACACAGATCGACTGCGAAATGTCGTTTATTGAGCAGGAAGATATCTTAAATACTTTTGAAGGTTTAATCCGTACCTTATTTAAAGAAGTGCGTAATTACGATTTACCGGAGGTTCCGCGTATGCAATACGCTGATGCGATGCGTTTATACGGTTCTGATAAACCCGATACCCGCTTTGCAATGCAGTTTGTAGAGCTCAACGATCTGGTAAAAGGAAAAGGTTTCCCTGTTTTCGATAATGCTGAACTGGTTGTGGGTATTAACGCTAAAGGCGCTGCAAGCTATACACGTAAGCAATTAGATGAACTGACTGATTTTATTAAACGTCCGCAAATTGGTGCTACCGGCCTGATTTATGCCCGTCATAACGAAGATGGAACCATTAAATCATCAGTAGATAAGTTCTTTAACGAAGAAGACCTGAAACAATGGAGTGAGGCTTTCGCAACCGAAAAAGGCGATTTATTGCTGATTTTAGCAGGTACTACTGATAAAGTTCGTAAACAATTAAACGAGCTTCGTTTAGAAATGGGTAACCGTTTGGGTTTACGTGATAAAAACGCTTTTTCTGCCCTGTGGGTACTTGATTTCCCGCTTTTAGAATGGGATGAAGAAACAGAACGTTACCATGCCATGCACCACCCGTTTACTTCGCCTAAGCCTGAAGATATTGCCTTGCTGGATACTAAACCTGGTGAAGTAAGGGCCAATGCTTACGATATGGTTATTAACGGAACCGAAGTTGGCGGCGGATCTATCCGTATCCACGACCGTACATTGCAGGCTTTAATGTTTAAACATTTAGGTTTCAGTGCAGAAGAAGCACAAAAACAATTTGGTTTCTTAATGGATGCTTTCGAATTTGGCGCACCTCCACACGGTGGTATTGCTTTTGGTTTCGATCGTTTAACTTCAATTTTCGCAGGTTTAGATTCAATCCGTGATGTAATCGCATTCCCTAAAAATAACTCAGGCAGGGATGTAATGATTGATAGTCCGAGTACTATTGATGAGAAGCAATTGAAAGAATTAAAAATTAAGACGGATCTATAGGTTTATTGGTCATTGGCCATTAGTTTATTGGTCATAATTGGGAGGCCAAGTATGCTCATTTCGTTATTAGTTATATAAAAAACTATACAGAATCTTGAAGTTTAACAAGATGGAAAGTGAATATTTCGACTATTCTTGCAATGTTAACAATGAGAAATTTGAGCATAGACTGAAAATTATAGAAAAATTTGTCGAACATATAGCTATATGTCCAATTTGTGGGGCTGAAAATTGTGGCGGACCTGAAGATAAATTTATTTGGGCTGAATTCGAGGATGAGAAATTAGCCATACATTTTGGAGATGGTAAGTTTGAGGAGTATTTATCATTTTGGCATTACGAAGGTATAACTGAAGATAATTACAAAGCTTTACCCAACTTTATTAATGAATTTAATGAAGGTAGGGGTTGGGATGGTGATGAGCTTAACCCAAATTCAGTAATAGATGCTGTTGATTTTAAAAAATCGATGGACGTAATAAAAAATTCAATGTATGTTAATGAAAATGATGAATTTTCAACTTCATTTTATCCCAAAATAATGGAATTCGTAGAGCGGGTAATTAAGGGAAATAAAGTATTGAATATATTGAAATATTGATAAAACCATGTTCAACTTTTCATTAAAATTTAACAAAAAAGCCTCGAAATTTTTAAATTTCGAGGCTTTTTTGTTTGAAATGATATCTGCAATTTGCTAACTAATAAACAAATGGCAAATGAACCACTGAACTAATAAGTTTCACTATCAGGCGGAATGCCATAATCAATAAACTTCTTGTCCTTTTTTTCTTTCTTTTTGCCAAACCAGCCTTTAACCGAGTTAAAAATGGCCGACAAATGTTCAGCGTCTAGTGATTTGCCTACTTTGCCCGAAATTAAACCAACGGCTGCCTTTGTTAAAAAGCCTGCACCTCTGAATATGGTTTTATTCATTACCATGGGTAAAAGTAACGACATGGCAGTGCCGCTGATGTTTAACTTTTCGTCGGCTTTAAATAGGTTATTCGGCGTGGCGTACCTTTTAATCAGAGCACCTAACGTAAACTGTTTAAGAAACGTTTTGGTATCCGTTTTAAGCATATTCTGCTTAAGTGTGTACTCAACCTTAAGTTCTAATTTTCTAGCCTGCAGGTCGTTCAGGTTGCGGATGTCTTTATAGCTTCTCATCTTCCTCCTTATCTGCAAGTTTATCGAAGTATTTTCTAATGGCTATATTGATAATTGCTTTTTCGATGTATTTATCCTTGGTTAAATAAACAATGATGGCCAATAAAATATAGAACAAGGAAACACAGCCAAAACCACCCGCATAACTGCCCAAAAGATCGGATACGTACAGCGCCAGGGTTACAGAGCCAAATAAAAAGGCTAATATAAAGCAAACAATAACGGCAGTACTGGTTACCAGATCGGCAAAAATTTTCGATGCTTTTTCTACAATATAAAGTCTGGTGTACTCTACCCGGGCTTCTAAAAAGCCTTTAGCATCGTCTAAAAGATCTTCTATACTTTTATCTTTATTCTCCTGCATAATTCAGATGAGATTTAACCGGGCAAAATACCCGGCTATGCAATATTTTATTTATTAAGCGTGCTCTACGTCGTCGCTGTATTCTTCTTCTACACTTCTCAATTTGGTTTTGATAGAGCTCACCACTTTATCTTTCAAGCTCGCCAGGTTGTTAATTTCATCAGCAGCTTTATCTTTGATAGAGTCGCCCAGATCTTTTAACGATTGACTTAATTTATCACGTGTTTCATCACCTTTATCTGGTGCGAACAAAATTCCTAGGGCTGCACCGGCAGCTAATCCAGCTAAAAGCGCAACTACAACTTTTGAGTTATCATTCATAATTAATGTATTTTAAGGGTTTAACAATTATGTACAATATAAAACTACTACATTATTTTATTGTTAAGCTATATTTATAACTCACTATGCTCATTATTTGTTTTAATTCTTTCCAATCTTTCTGATGCAAGCGTACTGGTTTCGTAAATTTTAATAAGCAAAATAAAATAAGACAATAGCAAGGGGCCAAAAACAAGGCCTAATATTCCGAATAAAGGAATACCAATAATTACGCCAATTACTGTAATTATGGGATGAATGTTGCCAACTTTTTTTGCAATGATGAAACGCAGCACGTTATCGATGTTAATAATTACTACAAAACCAAAAATAAGCATGGCCCAGCCGGCAAAATTATTTCCATTGGCAATTTGCAAAATGGCAGCGGGTACAAAAACAACAGGAGGGCCCAAAACCGGGACAAATGAAATAAATGTAGTGATAACGCCCCAGAAAACAGGGTCTTTATACCCCAAAACATAAAATGAAAGGCTTACTAACGATCCTTGTACCAAACAGATTAATCCCTGGCCTAGTACATTAGCATAAGTGGTATTCCGCATTTCATCACCAAACCGGAGCGCATTCTGTTCTCTGAAAGGAGCATATTTTATTAATGAAAATTCGAATTTTTTCCGTTCAATCAGCATAAAATAGAGTAAAAAGTACATCACCAGTAAACTCAGTATAATATTTACTGCACTCGAAATAAGCGAGGGAAAAAGCTGTGTGGCCCAGTTGCCTAAGCGGTTCATGCCGTCCTGAATCAGTTCCTGGTTAATTTTTATTGGGATAAGATGCTGTAATTTAACCAAAAGGTTTTTAAAAAAGATTTCGTTGCTGCGTAGCTCTGAAATTTTGCTGATTACCATGCTGCTTAGCGCATAAAAAGGCAATACAATTAAAATAATGCTGATGGTGATAAGTAAAATAGCCACAAACCTTTTATTCCATCCTTTATTTTCTGCGAGGTGAATGTAAGCGGGCCGCATCATGGTGTACAATACCAGGGTGCTCAGGATGGCGCTAAAAATACTCTGTAAAGAATAAGCAATTAAAATTCCAAGCGCAATAATGATAACAAGGTTAATGTTGTTACGCTGTTTATAAGAAAATACTGACATAATTTAGGACGCTTGGATTATTCTTTAAAATACCAAATGAGCCTGTTTTGTTTTATCGATTTTCAATTTCTTCTTCATTGAGATTATTCACCTTTATTTTATTATACAGTGTCTTTCTGTCGATCTGGAGTATTTTGGCCGCCTTGGTTTTATTAAAGTTAACTTCTTTTAAAACATTTAAAATGGCAGTATATTCTGCTTCTTTAGTTAGTTTCTTCAAATCCTGGGCGGTATTGCCTGATTTTTTTAAGGCGGTAAGTCTTTTTTCGCGCTGCTGACTTTTAGCAGAACTGACCTTTTCGAATTCCAGCGGCAAAGCACTCATTTCAATCTGGTGTCCGTTAGTTAGTAAAGCCACGCGCCTGATTACATTTTTAAGTTCGCGTACATTACCGGGCCAGTTGTAGGTTAAAAAGCAATTTTTAACTTCTTTAGAAAAAGAAACAATGTTTTTATTAAGTTCTTCGTTTGCTTCTGCCAGAAAACAATCTGCAAAAACGAGTATGTCTTCACTTCTGTCTTTTAAAGATGGAACGTTGATGGAAAATTCGTTAAAGCGGTGGTATAAATCCTCTCTGAATGTTCCTTTTTGAATACAGTTTTCGAGATTTTCATTTGTGGCAATAATAATCCTCACATCGAGGTCTATTTCTTTTGTACTGCCTATGCGTTTAATTTTTCGTTCCTGCACGGCCCTTAGTAAGATAGCCTGGGTTTCGTACGATAGGTTGGCTACCTCATCAAGAAACAAGGTGCCGCCGTTGGCCTGTTCAAAATGCCCTACTTTGGTAGATAATGCACCTGTAAACGATCCTTTTTCATGCCCGAAAAACTCACTTGCAGCCAGTTCTTTGCTTAAAGAACCACAGTCCATGGCCACAAAGGGTTCATTTTTGCGTAAACTGTTCAGGTGAATGGTTTTGGCTACACATTCTTTTCCTGTGCCACTTTTTCCGTGCAAAATAATGCTGTAATTGGTTGGTGCAACCAGATTAATCTGCTCTAAAAGCTTTAATGAAGGTTTGCTTTTACCTTCAACATATTTAGGAAAATTAAGTATTTCTGCCTTATTTTCGTTTTTATTGCTGCTGTGTTTTTTTAATGCTTTTTTAGTCTCCAGCGATTTGTTTACGGTATTTAAGATCTCATCGGGGTAGAGCGGCTTAACGATGTAGTCATAAGCGCCCATTTTAATCAGCTCTACAGCAAGCCTGATATCTGAGTAACCTGTAATAATAATAACACCGGTGGCAGGATAATTTTCCTTTACGTGTTTTAAAATTTCTCTGCCATCTGTATCGTCAAGGCGATAGTCGCATAAAATCAGGTCGAACTTTTCATTTTCCAGCATCTCTATTGCTGAAGTACCTGTTGTGGTATTTGAAACCTCAAAGCCGTTTTTAGTTAGATACCTGGATAATAATAGCCCTACATTTATTTCATCGTCGATTATAAGTATTTTATTTTTCATTAATAGGATTTTTTATTGATTAAAGAACCCCAAATAATTAAGTAGGATGAGTCAAAAATATTTAGATTAAATCACACATAATTACTCAAAAATTATGACAGTGGGAAATATTTTCTACACTTTTGATTTTTGCGAATAGATTTAATACTACACGGTTGTTAATGTCCTGTAAAACTGGCTTTTCTTTTTTCTAAAAATGCGGTAACCCCTTCTTTAAAATCAGCAGTTTCAAAGCATTTGCCGAAAGATTCTATTTCTGTTGCATAGCCATTATCATCATTTAAAGAAGCAATTACCGATTTTATGGCAGCAGAAATGGCTAAAGGCGCGCGTTGCTTAACCACATTGAGGATTTCTTCTGCCTTGCCGGTTAAACCCGCTTGCGGAACAACATGGTTTACCAGGCCAATTTTTCCCGCTTCTTCGGCAGTAATCATATTAGCCGTTGCAATAAGTTCAATTGCCTTGCCTTTTCCGACCAGCTGTGTAAGTCGCTGGGTACCACCATAGCCTGGTATCAGACCCAAAGTTACTTCAGGAAGTCCTAATTTGGCGTTTTCGGATGCAATACGGATGTGACAGGCCATCGCAAGTTCCAGTCCGCCGCCTAGTGCAAATCCATTAATTGCAGCAATAAATAATTTTGGCGAATTTTCGATGGCATTAAATACCTCATCTTGTCCGCGTTTGGCCAGTTCTTCTCCCTGTTTGCCGCTGTAATCTGCAAACTCCTTAATATCAGCGCCTGCAACGAAAGCTTTTTCTCCCGCCCCGGTTAAAATAACGCCCCTCACTTCATCGGTTTTGCCTGCATAAGCAATTACGTCGGCGAGTTCGGCTAAAGTATCCTTATTTAACGCGTTAAGTGATTTTTCGCGGTTTATGGTAATGTATAAAATGTTTTCTTTTACTTCTGTAATTAAATTCTGGTATGCCATTGCTTAAAAATTTCTGTTTTCAGTAACCCAATTTTGAATATATTCTACAATACTTGCCATTGTTGTGCCCGGCGGAAATAATTCTCCAACGCCGAGGCTGGCAAGTTTTAACCGGTCGGCCTCCGGAATAATTCCTCCACCGGTTAATAACACATCATCCATCTGTTTTTCTTTCATAAAATGGATAATTTTTGGAAAAACGGTCATATGCGCACCAGAAAGTATCGAAATCCCGATGGCATCAACATCCTCCTGGAGTGCCGTATTTACCACCATTTCTGGTGTTTGGCGGAGGCCCGTATAAATTACTTCCATGCCGGCATCGCGTAAAGAAGTGGCGATTACCTTGGCGCCCCTGTCGTGACCATCCAGGCCAACTTTAGCCACCAGAACGCGTATAGGCCGGTTTAATATTTTGCTCATAAATGAATATTAAGTTGATGTAAATGTATTGATTTTATTAACGAATAGAGAAACAGGCCGTATAGATTATGGCTGATGCTTCATAGCCATTGCCTGTAAGAGCAAACCGGCACATCATTTTACAACTATTAATGAAATTCTATTGCCACTAATGTTAACTGTATGCTAATAAACCGTTAATCATTGCATAAATACGCTCAATCTTTTTACATTTGCATTCCTAATTTACAGGTTTTTATGAGTGAAGAGAAGTCATTGAACTTTATTGAAGAAATTGTTGAGAACGACTTAAATAGTGGTAAGTATGAAACTTTGGTTACGCGTTTCCCTCCGGAGCCTAATGGTTATCTGCACATCGGCCACGCGAAAGCAATATGCTTAAATTTCGGACTAACACAAAAATATGGCGGTTATACCAACCTGCGTTTTGATGATACCAATCCGGTAACGGAGAAAACAGAATACGTTAACAGCCAGCAGGAAGATATCAGGTGGCTGGGTTTTAACTGGAAAAATGAATTGTATGCATCAGATTATTTTGATGAACTTTATGGTTTTGCAGTTAAGCTGATCGAAAAAGGATTGGCTTATGTGGATGAAAGTTCGGCAGATGAAATTGCAGCTTTAAAAGGCACACCAACAGAACCTGGTCAGGACAGTCCACACCGTAACCGTACCATTGAAGAGAACCTCGATATTTTTACCAAAATGAAAAATGGTGAATTTGCCGATGGTGCTTATATTTTGCGGGCTAAAATCGACATGGCAAGTCCGAATATGTTGATGCGCGATCCGATTATTTATCGCATTAAACATGCTGAGCATCACCGTACAGGCAACAAATGGTGCATTTACCCGATGTATGATTTTGCCCACGGACAAAGTGATAGCATTGAAAACATCACACACTCGATTTGTACTTTAGAATATGTTTCGCACCGCGAACTATACGATTGGTTTATCGAAAAATTAGAGATTTTCCCTTCTAAACAATATGAATTTGCCCGTTTAAATCTTACCAGTACGGTAATGAGCAAACGTAAGCTTTTGCAATTGGTTAACGAGAAGCTGGTAAGCGGTTGGGACGACCCACGGATGCCTACAATTTCGGGCCTGCGCAGAAGAGGATTCACACCAAAAAGTATCCGCAAATTTTGTGAGCGTATTGGTATTGCCAAACGCGAGAATTTAATTGAATTAAGTTTGTTGGAGTTCTGCATCCGCGAGGACCTGAACAAAACAGCGAACCGCGTAATGGCAGTTTTAGATCCGATTAAACTGGTAATTACCAATTACGAAAAAGGAACAGAAGATTTAATCGGCGAGAACAATCCGGAAGCTGAAGATGGAGGAGGTACCCGCGTAATTCCTTTTAGCAGCCAGCTTTGGATTGAGCGTGAAGATTTTATGGAAGTACCGGCTAAAAAATGGTTCCGTTTGGCGCCGGGTGCAATGGTTCGTTTAAAATTTGCCTACATTGTGAAGTGCGAAGATTTTGTGAAAGATGAAAACGGAAACGTTACCGAAATCCGTTGTACTTACATTCCTGAATCGAAAAGCGGAAGCGATACCAGCGGTATCAATGTTAAAGGTACTATCCATTGGGTAAGTGCGCCACATGCTAAAACGGCTGAAATCCGCCTATACGACCGTTTATTTACTTCGGAAACACCAGATGCGGAAGAAGGTGATTTTAAAGATTATTTAAATCCTGAAAGTTTAACGGTGTTGCCAAATGCTTACATCGAGCCGGCTTTAGCCGATGCAGATTTAGATGGCCGTTACCAGTTTATCCGTAAAGGTTATTTCTGTTTGGATAAAGATTCTACTGCCGATAAATTGGTTTTCAATAGAACGGTAACACTAAAAGATACATTTAAGAAGCCAAACTAGTTTTTTCTTTTTTGGCTACAGATAGGCACAGATGAACACAGATTAGCGTGATTTATCTGTGCTTTTTTTTAGTTCGTTGGTTTATTCGTCATTGGTCATTGGTGGGTTTTGGCGCCAGATCATTCCATCATCCATTTTACATCTTCCATCATAACCGCAAAAAATGATTAGGTTGATTGGTCATTAGCCATTGGTGGGTTTTGGCGCCAAATCATTCCATCATCCATTTTACATCTTCCATTACTAAAATGTGAAGCTCGCAAAGTAGCGACGCGAAGTACGCTGAGAAGAGTATTTTGCACCAAAACTTCAGACATCGTCCTCCAACTTTTCGGACTCATTTGCGCTAACCGCCGAACGCCACCCGCCTAGTACTTCGCATACACATTATAAAGCACCAAAATATCAACCGGTGTTAAAATCGGTGTAATATCACTCTGTATAAAATGGATTTTAAAAGCTGTAATTGCTGCCGGCAGATTGCTGGTATCGTAACCGATATATTTTAAGGCCATTTCGGTGTTAAAATCAGCAGGTGGGTTTTTTAGTACATCATCATACCAATAACCGAAGCCTTTATCAGCGAGTTTTTTCCAGGGGAAATTTTTCGGGTCGTTTTTACGTTTTGGCGCAATATCGGAATGGCCAATAAAATTTGCAGTTGGAATGTTATAGGTTTTCTTCAATGTAGCCAATAACTTCAGCAAACTATTAATCTGTGCATCCGGCCATGGGTCTGTTAATCCATTATTATCCAATTCTATCCCAATTGATGAAGAATTAAGGTCGGTATCTTTGCCCCATTTGCTTATTCCGGCGTGGTTGGCGCGGAGGTAATCGTTAACCATGTGTACTACCTTACCATCTCTGCTGATTACATAATGTGCACTGGTACCTGCTTTGGTAGAGAAAAATGTTTTAATCGTTTGTGCCAGACTATCTTGCGCCGTATGGTGGATCACCACAAAATTTGGTTTACGTATCCCAAAATTTACAGAACCAACCCACTCCTGATTTGTTGCTTCTAACGAATCATAAAGCTGACCTGTTGGGGGCACGGTACTGATTATTTTCGAAAAATCTTTTGCCTTATCTTTATATATTTTTTCTGTTGCAGCGTATTTATTGGTGCTACAGGCCGATAAAATGAGTACGAGAGAAAAAGATAAAATAGAAGTTGACTTTGATAATCTGGAAAATAACATGGGCATGAATTGTTAATGGGATGAAGTTACAAAGTTATAGGAAACTTAAGTCAATACATCAAACTTTATACAAAGCTTTCAAAATTTACTAATTTAGCAGCGATATACTTTAATATGAAGAATTTATACAAATCAACCCTGATTTTATCTGCAATTGCTATTTCGGCCGGGTCAATAACATCTTGTACAGGCGATAATAAACCTGCAGATGGAAAAGCCACTGTAACAATACAAAAAGATAGCCTGACAAATTATGTTGCTCAGCGTCTGGCCATTTACGAAAAAGTTAAGCTCACTACCAATATCAACCAATTAAGTGTTAACGACCGTAAAATTTTGCCTTTGCTGATCCAGGCGGCAGAAATTATGGACGAGCTGTATTGGAAACAGGCCTATCCGCAAAGGGATAGCTTGCTGGCAACCATTAAAGATGAAAAAACACGTGATTTCTTAAATATCAATTATGGTCCCTGGGATAGGTTAAATAACGACAAACCTTTTGTTGAAGGCGTGGGTGCTAAACCAGAAGGGGCCTCTTTTTATCCTTATGGAATTACAAAGGACGCGATAGAAAAATCTGACCTGGCTGATAAATTTGGTGCATATTCTGTGGTTCAGAAAGATAGTACGGGGAAATTATCTACTGTTCCTTACCACGTTTTATATGCTTCAGAATTGCAACGCGTGAGTTCTCTCCTTAAACAGGCTGCTTTAATTACGGAAGATGCAGGTTTGAAAAAGTATTTAAACTTAAGGGCTGATGCCCTGGTTACAGATAATTTTACGGCGAGTGATTATGCCTGGCTGGATATGAAAACCAATGGGTTGGACATTATTATCGGTCCGATTGAAAACTATGAAGATAAACTCTTTAATGCCCGTACCAGTTACGAAGCTTATGTTTTAATTAAAGATAAAGAGTGGAGCAAACGTTTAGCAAAATATGTTAAAATGTTGCCTGAATTGCAGAAAAACCTGCCTGTTGCAGCTAAATATAAAGCTGAAACCCCGGGTACAGATTCTGAACTCAATGCATACGATGTGGTTTATTATGCCGGTGACTGTAACGCGGGATCGAAAACCATTGCCGTTAACCTTCCGAACGATGAAAAAATACAACAGGAAAAAGGCACCCGTCGTTCGCAGTTAAAAAATGCGATGCAGGCTAAATTTGATAAGATTCTGGTGCCGATTTCTAAAGAACTGATTGATGCCGATCAGCAACAATACATTAAATTCGACGCTTTTTTTGCTAACGTCATGTTTCATGAAGTGGCGCATGGTTTGGGTATTAAAAAAACCATTACCGGAAAAGGATTTGTACGTGCAGCACTAAAAGAACAATATAGCTGGTTAGAAGAAGGTAAGGCCGATATTTTAGGCTTGTACATGGTAACTGGTCTGCTTAAAAAAGGCGAATTAAAAGGAGATATTAAAGATTACTACACCACATTTATGGCTGGTATTTTACGCTCGGTGCGCTTTGGGGTATCAGAAGCGCATGGAAAAGCCAACATGCAGTGTTTTAATTATTTCCAGGAAAAAGGAGCTTTCGAACGTACTGCCAAAGGTACGTACAAGGTTAATTTTGAGAAATTTGCAACTGCCATGAACGATTTAAGTGCATTTATTATCACCCTCCAGGGCAATGGCGATAAAGTTGCGGTAGAAAAAGCGCAAAAAGAAAAAGCAATTATCCACCCGGAACTTCAAACCGATCTTGACCGCTTAACCAAAAAGAATATTCCGGTTGATGTTGTTTTCGAACAAGGAGTTGATGTACTCGGCGTAAAATAATATTTTCTCATTCAGGGGATCTAAAGGCCATAAATCAGCAGGTTTAAACTTGTTGATTTGTGGCTTTTTTATTGGTAATTGCAATTGATTATTGGCCATTTTTTATTTGGGTAATTGTTTCCTTCGGCAACGCTCAGGGGGTTAATTGGTTAATTGGCATGATCTGGATTTGAGTACTGCCAATTGCCAACTGAAACTTCCTGGTGTCTTCGTGCCTTTTTTAAAAAGATTGTTCATTAGTTACTGCGAAGTTATAACGCTAAACTTCCGTTATCGGACGTCCGACTGAGGACTCAGGACTGCGGACTTCAGACTTTTTCAAAATCCTTGTAACCTTTTCAAAAAACGGTCGTCTTATTTATAACTAAACAATGGGGAACCTTTCGTTCCGAGCTAAACTTTAAATAAGCAAGCACAAAGTAAAAAGCGCATGTAAAAGCGTTGTGGAATCTTTTTGCCCATTTTTTTAAGATAATAAAACCTGAAAATGAAAATATTTTACACCATATCGTTAACATTAACGCTGTTTTTAAATGCCACAATGGGTTTTGCACAAACAAATCCCAAAGCCAACATCAGCGGGATAATTTTGGATGAGAATAAAAAACCTGCCGATTATGTTACAGTTGTACTCTTTAAAGCGGCTGATTCGAGCATTGTTAAAACAGCTTTTACTGATCCGAACGGAACCTTTGGCTTTAATGTGGCCTCTAAGGGAAGCTACTTTTATAAAGCCAGCAATATGGGTTATAAAACGCTGAAAAGTAAAATCATTGTTTTAACAGAAGATAACCAGAAAGTGGATTTTGGAACGGCACAGCTTGTTGCAACAGCCCAGAACCTAAAAGAAGTGAGTGTAGCGGTAACCAAACCGTTAATCGAAAGAAAAATGGATAAGATCGTAATGAACGTTTCTAACAGTGCCATCATGACCGGTTCTACTGCGCTGGAAGTTTTACAAAAAGCGCCCGGCGTGACGGTAGATCAGAACGATAAAATTTCGATGATGGGTAAACAGGGTGTACTGATTCAGCTGGATGGAAAACAGACTTACATGAGCAGCGCCGATGTGGCCAATTTACTCCGTAATATGCAAAGTTCAGAAATCGAAAGTATTGAGCTGATCACCAATCCTTCTTCAAAATACGATGCTTCGGGTAATTCGGGAATCATCAACATTAAAACCAAGAAAAATAAAAACGGTGGTACAAATGGCAGTTTAACCGGAACAGCCGGATATGGAAAAAACTTTAGGGGCAATGCGGGTTTAAACCTTAACCATAGAACACAAAAACTGAATCTTTTTGGCAATTATAATTATGGCAGGAACGAGCGCGAAAACCGCATTGACATCGACCGGATTTCAAACGGAACACCGGACACCTATTTTATGCAGGTTGGCAGCAGTTTAAGAAAGCAACAGAACAACAACTTTAAAGCAGGTTTAGATTATTTTATCGATAAGAAAAATACCATTGGTGTATTGGTAAACGGTTACTTTAACCACGGTACAGAGGCCTCGGTAAATAATACGTTAATTGGTCCTTCTTTTCAGAAAACAGATTCCATACTGATTTCGAATACTTTGCAAACCAATAAATACAATAATCTTTCTTACAATTTAAACTATAAGTCGGTTTTAGATACCGCCGGGTCGGAAATTTCTGCTGATGTAGATTATTCAAGGTACAACGGAAATGATGGGTCGAAGTATGATAACGATTACCTGTTTGCTAATGGGGAAAGAATGCGACCTATTATGTACACCAGAAATAACACGCCATCTATTATAGATATTAAAGCATTTAAAGTTGATTATAATGTTTCGTTAACTAAAACCATTAAACTAGAGGCGGGGGTAAAAAGCAGCTGGGTTAAAACCAATAACGACCTTCAGGCTGAAGAATTTGTAAACAATAACTGGCAGAACGATGTACGCCGCAGCAACCAGTTTATTTATGATGAAAACGTAAATGCAGCTTATACCAATTTAAACAAGCAACTTAAAAATACGAGTGTACAGATTGGTTTAAGGATGGAACAGACCAACTCGAAAGGGAATTTGATCACCACTAATACTGTTGTGGAGCGGAGTTACTGGGATTTCTTTCCAACATTGTTTGTTCAGCAAACGCTTTCCAAAAACAATCAATTGGGCTTTTCTTACAGCAGAAGGATCGATCGCCCGAGTTACGATGCCTTAAATCCTTTTGTGTATTATCTGGATCAATACACTTATAATAAAGGGAATCCTTTTCTGAACCCGCAATACACCAATAATTTTGAACTGAGTTATACTTTATTGCAAAAATATATGTTATCAGTTGGATACAGCAGGGTTAACGACGTTATTATGGAAGTGCTTTTGCCAGATACTGCTCAAAAAGCCCTGTACCAAACCAATGCAAACCTTGCCAAAAACATCAGCTACAACGCCAATTTGAATATCCCTGTTCAGGTGACGAAATGGTGGCAGATGAATAATAATTTAAATGTTTTTTACCTGAGTTTCCAGGCGCCGGATTTGTCGGGGAAGGAATTAAAAACAGGAAAAACATCTTTTCAGTTTAAAACGCAGCAAACCTTTACCATTATGAGCGGTTTCACGGCAGAACTGAATGGCAGTTATGAATCGCCGCTTGATTATGGCACTTTCGCGATCAGGCCCCGTTACTCTATCGATGCCGGTTTAAGTAAAACGTTATTTAATAAAAAAGCAAGTTTAAAACTGGCTTTATCGGATGTGTTTAATACCTATAAAACCAATTTATCGAGTATATATTCTGGTTTAACCTACGAAGTGCGTCAGAAAAATGAAAGTCAGGTGGGCCGGATCAGTTTTACTTACCGCTTTGGCAAGAATGAGATTAAACCCGCTCGCCGGAGATCAACTGGAACTGAATCGGAACAGGGAAGGATGAAGAATTAGGAATAAAAAAGCCTCAGAATTGTTAAGATTTTGAGGCTTTTCGTTAAAAAAAAGTCGTTATCCCGACTGAAATGCAGTGTAGCGCCCGCCTGCTACGGGCAGGGAGAGATCTATCCCGAGATAGATTTAGCTTCGCTGAGCACTTACGTGGTTTCCGACTTCGTTGCACTCCGCTCGAAATGACGGGAATTTTAGAGGTGTTAAAACCTGTACTCCATTACATAATCATCCATAAAAAAACCTCCGCCGATATCGATTTTCACCGATTCTTTAACGGTAAAACCTCCTTTTAGGTAGAAATCTTTGGCTTTATTATGTTTGTTTACATTTAATTGTAAAGCACTTCCACCGGCATCTTTTACCTGATTAAATACTTCATTAATCAAAATTTTACCCACGCCTTTACCGTGTGCTGATGGCAATACATAAAGTTTGTGCAGCTTGA
Source organism: Pedobacter jeongneungensis (assembly GCF_039538295.1). Lineage (NCBI taxonomy): Bacteria > Pseudomonadati > Bacteroidota > Sphingobacteriia > Sphingobacteriales > Sphingobacteriaceae > Pedobacter > Pedobacter jeongneungensis. The sequence goes on from NZ_BAABBY010000005.1 coordinate 347,156, forward strand.
AAATCCGCTCTTCATGCCCGGTGATGGAATAACCTGCAAAGCCAAATTGATTTTCGCCTTCTTCGGCAATCAGGAAAATATGCCCCTCCATCAATTGTTTTAATAGTTCGCCTCTGTTGTACATTTTATCCAGCATGTAATCAATCTGCGCCTGTCCGATAATATCCAGGTAAGTTGAAGGCCAGGTAACCGCTGCAATATCCCTGATGATTTCTAAATCTTCTTCTTTTGCTTTTCTAAGGGTAATCATATCGGTTCGCTAATAAAAATAGGTTGTCCGGAAAAGGTGAATTCTACAAAACCATCGTTAACCACTTTAAAAATTTCGTCTTCATCCTGCATCAGGTTGGTTACCTCAAGGTATCGGTTGCCGTGGATCAAAAACTCGCTTCCTGCAGGTTTCCAAACCGAAAATCCCGATTTAATCGGATAATGTTTAGCCCTTTCGGTAAAAACAACCAGGTTGATTTTGTCTTCAAAGCCTGCGTATTTTTCTAAATCGAATTTACGGGTGATCACATTTACTGCAGGATATTTTTCTTCGTACAGGTAATTAATGGCCACCATTAAAGCATCAACAGGCCCCTGAATTATTTTGGTATCTTCCTGTACTTCCTGTCCGTTGCCATTCACTAAAACATCAACCTTTAAACCGAGAGAAAATATTTTATCATAATTTTCGCCATTAACCAATAAGGTTGGGCTCCATTCTAACAGCTGACCTAAAAGTTCTTCGTTAAAATTTCCAAGCTCTTCTATAAATAAAGCCGGCTCCTGTTTTTCTTTTACAATGTGATGTGAAGACATACTGCGAATATAGAAATTTCACATTAAGAAGCATACACGAAGAATCAGCTCCGGGTAAAATGATTAGCGGTTATAAGGATATTCATTTACCCAATGAAAACCCCTGTTAGTTAGCCTGAAATCTTTCAGGTTTTTCTTTTTAAAACTCACCGAAACAGAATCTTTATTTCTCAAGCCCGAAATAACAAGTTGATCTTTCCCGATAAGATTGTAGTTTAGCACATATTTCAGTGAATCTTTAGCGGTGGATTTTAATACCAGTTCTTTCTTTTTCTGGTTAAAAACCGTGGTGAAATTGACGATACTATCATTCATTTTTTTAACCTTCGCATAACCCTCATAGCTAATAATCATCTGTTTCCATCGGGTACTGTCGGTAGTTAATGGCGGTAACACTGCGCCTTTAAGTTTCATGTTTTCTACATTGTAAATACCGTATAAAAATGGTTTCGGAGCGGCGCTGCCATAAGTTTTTCTTTGCTGAAGTAATGAATATAGAAGTAAAATAACCGAAGCCGTAATGTACAGGTATTTTAAGCTATAAGCCGAAATATAAAGCCATCGTTTTTTAAAGGTTGGCCGGTACATTTGATCGAGCTGTTGACTTTCGTATTTAATAAAGAAACGGTATAATTTTAAAAAGTGGGGAGCTAAAATAAAAAGGCTCATTACTACAAGTGCTGTAGAGAGTAGTTTTACAGGAACATCGAAAAAATAATTCATCGACATTACATGAGCGGTTGCTGCGAGTGACAGGAAAGCACCCACAATTACCGTTCTGCGGAATAATAGTAAAACCGCAGAAACTTCTACAATGCCCATAAAAAGATTATATCCTTTCGAAAAACCAAGGAAGGTCCATGCCAGACCCATTGGAGAGGCATCGCCAAATGGCTGAAGCAACCTGTTTAGCGAAGGATCAGGAAACTGGAGCTTAATTACTTTTACCGCTCCATATAGTAATAAAGTTAAAGCCAGGTAAAACCTAACCAGCACCACCAGCCAATAATATGCAGCATTATAACTCTTGCGTTTGCGATCTAAAACCGACCAAATAATACAACCTATAACCGAAACAAGAAACATAACCAGCAATAATACCCAGTCATATGAGGTATCGCCACTTCCGTTGGTTTGGATGCTAAAATCGTAAGTGTAGTGGATGATATGTTTGGAGAACCAGGGAATAAAATCGTGTAGCAGTAAACCAGGCAACTGCAATACACCCGACAGCACCATGAAAGCGCCGTTATTGTTCAGGATAATAAAAAGTGATAACAGCAGAAAAAAGAACCTGAAGGATACTTTTTTATAAATATTCCATGAAGGGCTGGTTTGAAGCGCGTTTTCAGACATATTGGTTTGGGTTTATCCCAAAACTAAAAATTATCCAACGGTCATCAAACTATAAAATGTTAATTAACAGCACTTTCTTTAACTAAGCTGTAAAAATCCTGATAAGCTTCTATAAAATCATCAGCAAAATTAACTGCTCCGGAAACGGCTATTCCGTAAACGCCGGTTTGCATTAGAGCTTCTACATTATAAATTTTAACGCCCCCTACCGCCAATACCGGAAGATCGATTCCTTTTTCCTCTAATTCCCTTATGGCTTGCTGATAACCTTCGAGATCCAAAAGCGGATAATCGTTAGGCTTGGTTTCAGTCACTGCATATGGACCAAACCCTGCATAATCTGCTCCTTCGCTAGCCAGTCTGATTAAATTCTTAAGTGTATTTGCTGAGCCACCTAAAGTAATATCATTACCCACTAATTTGCGCAAGGCAATAAAATCAGCATCCATATCCTCGATGTGGAAACCCTGGATATCGGCTTTTCCGTTTAAATGCACATGATCGGTAACAATCAGTGTGGTACCCCAATCATCACAGATTTCTGCAATGGCATTGATATCCTGCAAAAGTTCTTCATCTGTTTTACTCAGGCAACGGTATTGGATCCATTTTGCTCCTGCCTCGCAGGCTAACTGTACCTGTTCGATGTGGCTTAAGTGTGGAATATCGTGTGTGATATACTGAAATTTTTCGATATACTTCATTGGATCAGGATTTGTAAGATTAAAGGATTTTTAAGATCAGGAGGGCAATATAACTAAAATCGCCATTGAGAGTTGATCTTCAAATGGCGATTTTTAGCTTTAGTTTTTATTTAGGCTTTAGTCTCTCAGCTTTGGCCTTTCTTAAAACTTAACGTTCAAACTCAGTAAAAAGTTAGTTCCGGCTTGCGGGTAGAAAAAGTTTTCGGTTATTCTGCTCCCGCCCGATTGGTAACCATAAGTATAGCCGTTGCTTTCGTATTTTTTATCTAAAAGATTATTCACCAATAAACCAAGGTTAATATTTTTAACGCCGGCAAATTTAAAATCGTAACCTAAACGTGCGTTATTTACCCAGTAACCATTAATGGTTCTGTCGTTGTTTTGCGTATTGTCTAAATATTGTTTGCTAACATATTTGCTCTGTAATGCGATAGCAAAACCACTTACAGGTTTATAAACCAGTTCGCCAAATAGCACCGTGTTTGGAGAAAATGAAATATCGGTAAGGTTGTAGTTGTTTACTACCTGTCCGCCGTTATCGTAATCATCATAATATTCGGTAAAGTTTTTGATTTTGTTGCGGCTAAAAGCGGCGTTGGCGTTTACAATAAACTGTTTGCTAATGATATAAGAACCGTCCAATTCAATACCCATACGATAACTTTTATCTACATTCTGGCGGAAGTTACCACCCACATCATTTATTTTTCCGGTTACCACCAACTGGTTTTTATAGAACATGCCATAAGCATTAGCGCCAATATTAAACTGATCATTTTTAAAACGGTAACCCAATTCCACATCGTTCAGGTGCTCCGGTTTAGGGGTAACGCCTACCGTTGCATCGGTATAATCATCGCGGTTAGGCTCTTTATTGGCTACACTAAAGGAAGCGTAAACATTGCTTTGCTGATTAATAAAATAAGTAGCGCCAAATTTAGGATTAAAGAAATTTAGGGTTTGGTTAATCGCCAGGGTATTCAATTTGTTTTCTGTTCCGGCAATATCATAATAAACACGGCGGTACTGTAAATCGGCAAATAAACTCAAAGCTTCAACCGGACTGTAGTTTACCTTACCATAAACGTTAAAATCGGTCTTGAAACCATCGTTATCATAATAATGCCTGTCTATGTTTCCGTTTGATGCGTATTGCGCCCAGATTACCTGGCCAAAATGTGCTCCCTTATATTCGTTGTAAGCACCACCCAAAGTAAAGTTTAAACTCTTTTCCGGCACATAGTTGAAAGCATAGGTAACCCCATAAAAATCATTATCCAGCCAGCGGCGACGGATTAAATCGGTATTGGTAACCGGAGCTCCGCCAGGAATAACAACAGGGTTTAGACCGTAGTTTTTCAGTTCATCCTGCACCCGGTATTCTTCGTAATACCCTTGTCCCTGAGTATAATGTAATGCCCCGTTAAAAGAAAACTGATCAGAAAACTGTCTGGCATAAATTAACTGATAGTGGTTCTGTGTATAATTATCCGTCTGGTTATTATAAAGGAAACTGTTGTACCTTCTGCCCGAGTTTAAAAGGTTTGCAGCATCTTCGGCACTTAATCCGTTTCTGTCGATATAGGCATTCATTCCGGCTACATCATTTTCTAAACGTGATTGCGGAATGCCGTTCCACGATTGGTAGGTTTTCTCATTGCCCGAAAAAACATTTACACGCAACAAATCTTTATTTCCATGGTAGGCACCAGATAAAAAATACGATTTAAGTAACGACGATCCGCGGTCTACATAACCATCAGAACTGATTCTCGATAAACGTCCGTCGAAACTGAAACGGTTATTAATTAAGCCTGTCCCAACTTTTACCGTGTTTTTCCAGGTGTCGAAACTGCCATAAGTGCTGTTTACCTCTGCGTAAGGTTCCGTTTCGCTGGCGGTGGTTTGGATGTTTAAACTTGCGCCAAAGGCACCTGCGCCATTGGTTGAGGTACCTACCCCGCGCTGGATCTGTACATTATCAACCGAAGAAGCAAAATCGGGCATGTTTACATAAAACGTTCCCTGGCTTTCGCTATCGTTAATCGGAATACCGTTCACCGTTACATTGATCCTGCTGTTATCGCTCCCGCGGATCCGGATCCCCGTATAACCCACACCGGCACCAGCGTCAGAGTTTACCACTACGCCAGGGGTATTCTGCAAAATAAAAGGCAGATCCTGCCCGAAGTTATTCTGCTGGATTTCTTCCTTGCTGATATTCTTATAAGTAGTTGCCGATTTATCTGTAGCACGGGTTGCGCGAACAATTACCTCCTCAGTAAGGAAATTTTGTGGCGCGAGGCTAAAATCCAGGGTAGTGTTTTGCGTAAGTTCTACCGTTTTTTCTGTCGATTTATAGCCCACATAACTTACTATAAGGGTATATTTTCCGTTCGACAGGTTGGTAATGGAATAATTTCCGCCGGCATCGCTCATTACAGCTGTTTTCTGATTCCTCAGTTTTACCGTGGCACCCGGAAGGGCTTGCTGATTCTGATCGGTTATTTTGCCTGTAACCGAAAACTGTGCCGATGCAAAGAACGGTAGCATTGCAACAAGCGCTGCAAAAAGTAAATTTTTCAATGTTTTTGTTTTTAGTTAAACCCATCGGAAAAGGGGCTTCCCCGATTTCAGTTAAACTTCCATAACTCCAATCCCTACGCCGGCATTACCCGGATCAGGTGCATTCGAGGCTGATGGATGGAGGGTTTTTAAGGCTGATGGTTTTACCCTCTACCTTTTTACCTTCTACCTTTTACCTCAAAATGGGTATGATCTCAGCCTGTTTTTGTGTTTATTTAAACAAGGCACCCCTAATGATGAGGCAAATGTAGAAAATATTTGGCAATTCAGATGGTTTTTAATGCGTTATAGGTTAACCGGGCAAAAATTGACAGTATTATTTAAAAAAGAGCGTTTTTTTATGTTTAGAAAATGATCGGTTCTGTGTACATGGCATTTTTAGTCCTGCTTTACGTTTCAAGTCCTCTCCCGATGAAAAATCGGGATCCGGGCTTTCCACTTCAATCAGGTTTAGGTGGCCAGAAATTTAAATTTATCAACGGCTGCCCATCAGGCGTTCTACGGAACGGCAAAGGCATCATATTACAGATCGTCCCATCGGGACGATTTATGGGTAGAAAAAAAAATGTTGTTTTTTTTCCGTTCCGTAGGAACGGTTCGTGTTTCTGCACCATGGTAACAAACCGCTGTTAAATAAACCCGACAGCAGCGAACACGATTCCCAATTCTTTACCGATGAATCGGCACTAACTTAGCATCGGGATGAGTAAAGTGGATGGCGGGACTGCCGGCCGCCAAAAAACTACTGACAATCGTTTCCAAAAAATAAAAAAACCTAATTGATTTATTATCTCCCCAAAAACTCATCAATAGCCTTAATCGCATTTGCAATTCTTTCATCATCCAAACCGCCAATAACTTTATAATTGGCATGAAGCGATTGTAGTTCCTGATGCCAAACCTCCATAAAATATTCTCGTTTATCTGGGAAATCTCGTAGCGGATCATCCTGCCAGGGTAAATCGATGTCCATTAACAGGTATAAATCGTAAGGCCTTTTGGGCAAAGCATCAAGTACTATGTTTGGCGTTTCGCCCAGCACCTCATCACTCCATATTTTTACGGTAACAAAAGTGGTATCGCAGATGATAAAATCGCTTTCGGTAACGGCTAAAATGGCATCTTCGAGGGCTACTTGTCCGTAATACATGTTTTCTTCATCTTGCAGGGTATAATCCGTAACCAGGTTTTCGCAGTAATAACGGGCATATTCCGGCACCCACGAAACTTTGTAGTGTTTTGCCAGCCATTGAGATAGGGTAGATTTTCCCGTACTTTCCGGGCCAACAACAGCGATTTTTTTGATATTTTTATTCACGATAAAATTTTCTGAATACATCCAAATGTAAAGGAAAAAGCCTTAAAAGAAAAAATCCGGTTGAGGAGGGCTCCTCTAACCGGATAATAAACCAAACAAACTATTTATGAAGAAATCCTCATTGCGGGTAACTAATCCGCGGAGGAAGCTTTAGATCATTGTCTAAAGTATATACAAAACGCATATATGTTCTGCTTATTACAACATTATTGCCAATAATGGGATCTTCACAACTTCGTGACTTAATTCTGACGCGTGAGGCTGTTTTTTCTAAATTCTTTTAACACTAATTAACATTTGCGGTAATATTGTACATTTTGATTTTACATTCGTGTATAATTTATAGTACAATATGTATTTGGGGTGTTCATTATTTAAAACTATTTATACAAAATGGTGTTATTTATTTCGGACATCACACTAAAACGATATACCATGAAAAAATTATGTGTTGTATTATCACTGATTATTGTATTTGCCCTGGGTGCAATTGCATTTACCAATATTAAACAGGGCGGAATAATCGGAAAAATTAGCCCGGTTGATGCTGCATCATCTGTTACGCTTGTAGCTGCCACAGACACGCTTAGAGCCGAAGTAAATCAGGGAGTTTTTACTTTCACCAACCTTAAACAAGGTGTTTATAACGTGGTGATAAAAGCCAATGCACCATATAAAGATGCTGTGATAGAAAAGGTTGCCGTAAAAGATAGCGCCACTACAGATTTAGGCGAAATTAAATTGCAACAGTAGCGAATTTTACGAAAGAAAAATCTAAAAAGGGGGTTCGGTAAACCCTCTTTTTTATTTTAAAAAAATCAGCATAAAATCCCTCTAAAGGTGTATCTTTGCATCCCGACAGAACAGTTGGGATTTTTCTTCTTACAAGCACAAAATCTCGTTGCTTCCTGGGTTTAAAACACCCTGATACTTTAGAATTTTAATTATTGTTTAAGCTTTATCATGCCTAAAGACACTTCCATCCGCTCAGTACTGATTATAGGATCTGGACCAATTATCATTGGCCAAGCCTGTGAATTTGATTACTCGGGTTCGCAAGCGGCCCTTTCTTTAAAAGAAGAAGGGATTACCGTTTCCATTATCAACTCCAATCCGGCTACTATTATGACGGATAAGGTTATCGGTGACCATGTTTACCTGCGCCCGTTAACTGTTGATTCAATAGAGGTTATTTTACAAGAGCATATCGACTCTGCAGATTTACCTAGAATTGATGCGGTACTTCCTACAATGGGAGGTCAAACAGCCTTAAATCTTTGTAAAGAAGCTGAAGAACGTGGTGTTTGGGAAAAATACGGTGTTAAAGTAGTTGGTGTAGATGTTGCTGCAATCGAAAAAACAGAAAACCGTGAAGCTTTCCGCCAGTTAATGGTTGATATCGGTGTAGGTGTTGCTGAATCGAAAATTGCCAATTCATTTTTGGAAGGTAAAGAAGCCGCACAGGAAATCGGTTATCCATTGGTAATCCGCCCTTCGTACACTTTAGGTGGCTCTGGTGGTGGTTTCGTACATAAGAAAGAAGAATTTGATGCCGCTTTAAAACGTGGTTTAGAAGCTTCTCCAACACACGAAGTACTGGTAGAGAAAGCGGTTTTAGGCTGGAAAGAATATGAGCTGGAGTTATTAAGGGATAGCAATGATAACGTAATCATTATCTGTTCGATCGAAAACTTCGATCCGATGGGTATCCATACCGGAGATTCGATCACTGTTGCGCCTGCAATGACCTTATCAGATCGTTGTTATCAGGAAATGCGTAACCAGGCCATTAAAATGATGCGTGCAATCGGCAACTTTGCCGGTGGCTGTAACGTTCAGTTCTCGGTTAACCCGGTAAATGACGAAATTATCGCCATCGAAATTAACCCACGTGTATCGCGCTCATCAGCCTTGGCAAGTAAGGCAACCGGTTATCCGATTGCAAAAATCGCTGCAAAACTGGCTATCGGTTATAACCTGGATGAAATTGAAAACCAGATTACGAAAACCACTTCGGCCTATTTTGAGCCTACTTTAGATTATGTAATCGTAAAAGTACCTCGCTGGAACTTCGATAAATTTAAAGGCGCAAACAAAGAGCTTGGCTTGCAGATGAAATCTGTGGGTGAGGTAATGGCTATCGGCCGTACCTTTATCGAAGCGCTGCAAAAAGCTTGTCAGAGTTTGGAAATTAACCGCGCAGGTTTAGGTGCAGATGGCAGACAGGTGCGCAATATCGAAGAAATTATGGACGGTTTGGAACATGCTTCATGGAACCGTTTGTTCTTAATAAAAGATGCCATGGTAATGGGCGTGCCTTTGGAGTCGATCCGTAAGGTAACCAAAATCGATAAATGGTTCTTAAACCAGATTCAGGAGCTTGTATTGCTTGAAACTGAACTAAAAAGATACTCTTTAAATAATATCCCTCAGGATTTCTTTGTAACGCTTAAACAAAAAGGTTTCTCTGATATTCAGATTGCCTGGTTGTTAGGAAACGTTACCGAAGATGAAGTGTACGATCGCCGTAAGGCTTTAGGCATCAACAGGGTATATAAAATGGTTGATACCTGTGCAGCAGAGTTCCCGGCTAAAACACCATACTACTACTCTACTTTTGAGGAGGAGAACGAATCTAAACCGTCCGACAGGAAGAAAGTAATTGTATTGGGTTCTGGTCCTAACCGTATTGGTCAGGGTATTGAGTTCGATTATTCTTGTGTACATGGTTTACTGGCTGCAAAAGAATCAGGTTTCGAAGCAATCATGATCAATTGTAACCCTGAAACGGTTTCTACAGATTTTAACATGGCCGATAAATTATACTTCGAGCCGGTTTTCTGGGAACATGTACGCGAAATTATTGAACTGGAGAAACCAGAAGGTGTAATTGTTCAGTTGGGTGGACAAACAGCCTTAAAAATGGCAGAGAAATTAACCGAAAAAGGAATCAAAATTATCGGTACCTCTTTCGAAAATATGGATATCGCGGAAGACCGTGGCCGTTTCTCTGACCTGTTAAAAGATCTTAATATTCCTTATCCAAAATATGGTGTTGCAGAAAATGCTGAAGAAGCAATTGTTGTAGCAAACGAAGTGGGTTATCCGGTGTTGGTTCGTCCGAGTTACGTATTGGGTGGACAAGGGATGAGTATCGTTATCAACGATGAAGACCTTGAAAAAGCAGTAGTAAAATTATTGGGCGATTTACCGGGCAACCGCGTATTGATTGACCACTTTTTAGATAGAGCAGAAGAAGCAGAGTCGGATTCGATTTCTGATGGTGATGACGTTCACATTGTAGGTATGATGGAGCACATTGAGCCTGCAGGTATCCACTCCGGAGATTCGTTCGCAGTATTACCAACCTTTAGCTTATCAGAAACGGTAACTAAAGCGATGGAAGAATACTCAATTAAAATTGCAAAAGCTTTAAATGTACGTGGATTATTGAACATCCAGTTTGCCATTAAAGATGAAAAGGTATATGTAATTGAAGCCAACCCAAGGGCATCGCGTACGGTTCCGTTCATTGCAAAAGCATACGATGTACCATATATTAATATCGCGGCTAAAATTATGCTGGGCGCAGCAAAACTGAAAGATTTCACAATTGTGCGCAAGCTTAAAGGTTATGCGATTAAAGAACCGGTTTTCTCTTACGAGAAATTCCCTGAAGTAGCGAAAGAATTAGGTCCTGAAATGAAATCAACAGGTGAGGCGATCCGTTTCATCAAAGATTTGGAAGATCCTTACTTCCGCAAGCTTTACAAAGATAAATCGATGTACTTGAGTAAGTAATCTGCTTATTCAGTGTTATAAATAGCAATGGCCAGTGATTTTTCACTGGCCATTTTTGTTTCATCATCTCGACTGAAGCGCAGCGAACCGGAGAGATCTTTTAAACTGGCGGAAAAGATTTCTCCACTTCGGTCGAAATGACGATCGCGCTTAAACCTATTAGATTTTTAAAACCTGGTAGATTTACAATTTATTATTTCTTCAGCTTCGGTATTCTGGTTGGTGTATCCGTTCCGTTTACAATGGTTACAGCGCTTTTAGCAATGGCTTTGATGGTAGAAAGGATATTCTCTACATCTAAAGAGCTATACTCATCTTTCACGCTGTGGTATAATTTATCGATATCAATTTTATCGGTACTAATGGTGTGTGCCGGAACGCCTAAAGCGGCTAAAGTAGCATTATCACTTCTGTAAAATAAGTTTTGATCCGGATATGGATCCGGGTGGAAAGTAAATTCCGTTCCAGCTAAGTTTTTCTGTAAAATCTTGCCAAAATCCGATCTTTCATAGCCAGTAATAAATGCGGTGTTTTTTCCAAATTTCGAATCTTTACCGATCATTTCGATATTGAACATGGCCACAACATCATCAGGATTTAGTTTTTCTGAGAAGTATCTTGCACCAAAACCACCAATTTCTTCTGCTGTAAAAGCAACAAAGATTAAAGTACGTTCGTTATTTTTTTGTGCTTTGTAATATTTTGCCAGGGCAATCATTGCGGTTGTGCCCGATGCATCATCATCGGCGCCGTTAGCAATACTATCACCTTCTACAGGTTTTAAGAAGCCTAAATGATCATAATGACCAGAGAAAACCACAATTTCTTTTGCTTTAGATTTACCCGGAATTACGCCTGCTACATTGAACAATGGCATTTTAGTTACCTTGTTTTTAAAAGTGGCTGAAAAATCTGTTGCAGCATCCTTACCTAAAACAAAAACCTGTACAGCACTGGTTGTTTTTTTAATATCTTCTTCATCAACAGTTGCCGGTTTACTGAAATGATCCCTGTAACGGTTAAAGAGATCTGCAAATTTACTGTCGACCAAAACAATCTGACTCTTTTCTGCATTGAGCATAGCCCTGAACTGAGCTACAAAAGGCTTTTCGGGGTCTAACTTAACTACTGTGGCATTCGATTTATCAAGTGTAATATTTTCGGTGGTAGTGCCCGTAACCATTAAATTTTCCGGTGCAATTTCCTGTCCATCTATTTTAACAATGGTACTTTGGTTGGCTACCTGGTATTTGTTAAAAGTCTGGCGGAATGTTTTTTCTCCCGTTAGAGGCTGTAAACCGATTTTTTTAAATTCTGACTCAATAAATGTAGCTGCTTTATCAATGCCCGGGGTAAATGTTGCACGCCCCTGCATATCGTCTGCACTTAAAGTTTTAATCAGGTGATCGGTGTACTCACGCGTGATGATTTTATCAATATTTTGCGCCCTAAGCTGCAAACTTGCCATTCCGACAAGGGTAAAGAGGAATATTTTCTTCATATAATAAGTATAGAGGTGTGAATTTAGGGAAAATTAAGGTTTTTGACTGATAGTTGTCTGATTTTTTAGTTGATGGCCTGATAGTTCGTAGCCTTATTGGTTTATAGTTGATGGTTTTTTTGTTCATAGTTCTATTTTACTTTGCAACCTTGAAACCTTTCAACATTACAATTTACCCTGATCTATTAAACCATTCGCCCCCTCATCCCTCTCACATTATCCATCTTCCATCTACTCCCCATCCCAATCATATTTCTCCAGGTCGCGGTAGGCTTTTCCTTTAATAATTTCTTTCTTTTTGGTTGATTCGGAATCTACCCTGGTTTCGTGGATGTTATCGGCCACTTCGAAGTGGAAATCCTTGTCTTTTTTAGAGTGATAAATCGCTACCTCATCACCATCTGATATGGCATAATCATAAGGTCCGCGGGCGCTCATGAGTTTTACAAAAACCGGCAAACATTCGAAGAAAATAAATAGCAGTCCGATAAAAGTAACTGCAATGGCTGTATTGTTATCGCTGGTGCCATCTACATTAAATTTAAGCTGACCTAAAGCCCAGTTGCGGTCGGCAAAACCTGCAATATCCGATAAACTGTCTAATTGCTTTTTGGTGTACAATTTCTCGGTAAACAAACCATCAAATGCTTTGCGTTTATCTACAAAACTTTCTGATTTACTGATGGCAGCTTTTAACGAATCAAGCTCTGTGGTTCGCTGTGCAATTTCTGCTTCCTTACGTTTGGCATAAGGACCATAGCCCATCACCCCCGATGTTTCAGTGGTTTTATTCCCGAAAATCTCGAAATTAAGCTTTTGTCTGTCCGCTTTGATGCCTTTTTCAAGTGAATCCCTGGTGGCTTTCTGCTGATTTAACCTGCCAAATTCTACCTGGTATTTTTTCTCGAATGCTTTGTTCAAAGTATCAATTTTGGCCCGCTGACCATTAAGGTAACTTACTTTTAAGCGTTCTTTAATCTCTTTATCAAAAATTTTAAGCTCAATTGGGCGCGATATCACCATACCGATCATAATGGCCAGTAAAATACGAGGCGTAGCCTGGAGCAGCTGTTTGTTGGTGCTTGCGCTTTTATTAATGCTCGATACAATGTAACGGTCCATATTAAAAATGGCTGCACCCCATAAGAAACCAAAAATGATGGCGAAAATTACGGCGAGATCGGTGCCCTTAAATACAAAATACATGGCGTAACCGCCAGAAAGTGCTGCAAACAAGCCCGTAAAAAAGATGGTGGCACCAATGCCGGTATATTTATTTTGTTCCGAAGGGTATTTCTCGAGCGTTGGGATGTGGGCGCCAGAGCAAAACCAGAAGAAACGGTTCAGTTTGTCCATTTGTAACTATTTATATTTAAACGCCTAAGGGTTTCAGTTGTTACAGTTTTAAGCAAAATTTTATGGCATTTTTTTGATGGGGAGTGTAAAGCTGATTTTCCTATATTTGCATAAATACATTTAATAAAATGAAAGAAATATCGGTACAAGAACTAAAAGAGAAAATCGATAACAAAGAAGATTTTCAACTAATTGATGTTCGTGAAACATTCGAATATGAGGTTTCCAATCTTGATGGTGAGAATATCCCTTTGGGCGGAATTTTAATTGAAGCGGATAAGGTTGCTAAAGATAAACCGGTAATTATTCAGTGCCGTAGCGGAAAAAGAAGTGCAGCAGCAGTAATGCAGTTAGAGCAACAGTATGGGTACGACAATCTTTATAACCTAAAAGGTGGTATTTTAGCCTGGCAAGAAGCTTTTGACCCGAATATGCAAGTATATTAATGATAGAATGAAGGAATGATAGGTTGAGTGAATGTTTAATCAGTCTATCATTCCAAATTTAGCATTCACTCGTTCAATTCCTCTCGCATTCACTCATTCTATCATTCAATCCTTCTATCATTCAATCCTTCTATTGTGGGTAAAAAATTTGCTTTAAATATCTTTTATAACCTCGCCATTATCCTTTCCATTTTTGGATTGGTTTGGTGTTATAATAACCATAAATACCTGCCTGCAGCGTTTTTGGTTGGTGTGGTTTGCTGCTTGTTTTATTTCAAGTATCAGTTAACTAAAGCGCTTAGAAAAAGTTTTAAAGAAAAAGATCAGAAGTAGATCCTTCTAATCCTAAACCGGGTAAATTTTTCAAAACATATTTTCCGTTTTCAAAATCGGGATCGGTAAATGGGTTGTTTTTGGTGAGCCAGGGCCCGTCTAAATCGGCCCAGTTGCATAATGGTGCTAAAGCGGCTGCGGCTAAAGTGGCGCAACTGGTTTCGCTCATACAGCCGATCAGTACTTTCATGCCAAAAGACCGGGCTTTTAAAATCATCTGATGGCCTTCGTACATGCCACAGCTTTTCATTAGTTTTACATTAATGCCATGATAAGCCCCTTTAAGTTTATCCATATCGGCTAAACGCTGCACCGCTTCATCTGCCAGTAATGGAATCGGACTACGTTCAGTAAGCCAGGCATTTCCTTCAATATTATTTTTATCCATCGGTTGTTCAATCAACACCACGCCCTGGTTATGCAACCAATAAATTAAGTCGATTGCTTTTATTTTATCTGCCCAGCCCTGGTTTGCGTCTACATAAAGGGGTACGTTGGTTATGCTGCGGATGGTTTCAATAATTTCCTGGTCGTTATCCCTGCCCAGCTTTACTTTGATCACTTTAAATGCTTCGGCATCTTTCAGTTTTTCGCGGATTACTTCTGGGGTATCAATCCCGATGGTGTAAGAAGTTACGGGCATTTTTGCCGGGTCGGCACCATAAATATCGTAACAGGGCTTGTTTAATAGTTTGCCTTGAATGTCGTTAAGTGCAATATCGATAGCCGCTTTTATCGCAGGTTGGCCAGGCGCAAGACTATCTAAATAAGCAATAATTTCTTCAAAATTGAATGGAAAATGGATTCTATCCCAATCTACCAGTTTAAGAAAATTACCTGCACTTTCGTAGTTTTCGCCCATGTATGGCACCATAGAGGCCTCTCCATACCCCACAACACCTTCGTGCTCGATCTTTAATAACATTAAAGGGGTACTGGTACGGGTAAATTTCGAAATCGAAAAAGGATGTTTTAACTCTAACTCAAATTGCTTGCAACTAATTTTCATTATCAATCGTCTTCTAAATAAATGAGGTAATTGTCGTCTTACAAATTATCTTTGTTTATTAACGCAAATATTCCTGCCATGAAAAACATTTCAAGATTACGGTATTTTATTTATTTATCCTTAATAATTATTGGAGGATGTACCACAGGGAAAAAAGCCTTGCAAAAAGGTGATTATGATGCTTCGGTTGAAAAATCGGTAAGCAGGTTGCAAAACTCGCCAAAAAACAGCGAAGCAATGGAAGTGCTGAAAACGGCCTATGGACTGGCTTTGCAGGGTCATTTGCGGAAAATTGACGAAGCCAAAATGTCGAACGATTTGTTCAGGTGGGAATCGGTGATGTACGATTATCAAAAAATTAATCAGCTGGCCGATGATATCAATAGCTGCCCTGCCTGTTTGGCGATCGTTCCAAATCCTTCAAAATACATTGCCGAACTGGCTGATAGTAAATATAATGCTGCCGGTGCAAGGTATGGTTCAGGTTTGGGCTATTTAAGGGAAAATAACCGTCAGTCCGCAAAAAAAGCGTATTACGAGTTTGAGAAAACAATAAACCTTCAGCCCGATTATAAAGATGCCAAAGCAAAAATGGAAGATGCTTACTGGGCCGCAGTAACCAGGGTTGTGGTGCAACCGATTATTGTAAATAGCAGCTTGTATAAGTTAAGTGCTGATTATTTTCAACAGCAGATTGATCAGTATATTGCAAAATACTCCAGAAATAAGTTTGTGATTTTTTACGGTGAAGAACAGGCTACCAATCAAAAAATTGTTCCCGATCAGGTATTGAGTTTAAATTTTGATGATTTTGTAGTGGGCCAGACTTATGTAAAAGAAAGGGTTGAAAAACTAAAACGCGATAGTGTGGTGATTGGCGAAACCCGCGATAAAAAACCGGTTTATGGTACGGTAAAAGCCACTTTAAGCATTTTTGAAAAAAACATTTCCTCTTCAGGCTTACTGGATATGAGCATTACCGATTGGAAAACAAGAAAACTGGTGCACCAGCAGAAATTTCCTGGCACTTATGTTTGGAGAGATAGCTGGGCCAGTTATAAAGGCGATGACAGGGCTTTAAGCAACCAGCAATTGGCCATCACCAGAAGGAAAGAACAATTGCCGCCGCCACCAAGTGCGCTGTTTTTAGAGTTTACCAAACCAATTTACAACCAGTTGGTAGAGGATATCGGGTATTATTATAATAATTACTAGACTTCACCCACCTCACCCTGTTAAGGTCGCTGGTACCGC
Organism: Pedobacter jeongneungensis; assembly: GCF_039538295.1. NCBI lineage: Bacteria > Pseudomonadati > Bacteroidota > Sphingobacteriia > Sphingobacteriales > Sphingobacteriaceae > Pedobacter > Pedobacter jeongneungensis. The sequence continues at coordinate 363,627 of NZ_BAABBY010000005.1, forward strand.
AATGTCTTTTGTCTCCCTCTCCTGCAGGAGAGGGAAACGGTGGACACTGCTATACTACTGCCACTCACAGGGTGAGGTTGTAATCCCTGCGTTAAAATAAAACATCGTTGCTTAGCCCTTAAAATATAATGGCTAATATTGCAGTGATGAATACCGGCTTATACAATCCTTTCCAGAATTTCGATTTTTTATATAAAACCTGCTTTTTAAGTGGTAAAACCTTTAATTCTCCTGTTATTCAGGTGCCTTTGCTACCAAAATGGCTGTTGGAGCAGGCAGGTTTAAGCGGCGAAGAGCAGATCCAGTTTTTGGATGAAAGCATCCGTTCGTACAACACCCTGGTGATTCCGGTAAACAGTGAGGTAAATGAGCAGTTTTTAAATCCGCTGGAAGCTAAGATCGAAGCGGCTTTTGCAAAAGGTTACGATGCGGTTGCTGCGTTGCCGGAGCTGGATCTTTTTAACTGGATTGGCAAGTTTTTATATGGTTTTGTGTACATCGAAATGCATTCAGCTTTGCGCAAAGAAATGACCGCTGATGGTTTGAATATGTCGCAATCGTTAATGATGAAATTTGCCAACCTGAATTTCATGATGCAAAACCTTTACACAGACCTGGAGTTTGAGGATTTTTCGCCATGGTCTATCACCGTTGTAAAATTGGAGAATGAGGAAACGCCATTCAGCTTCCGCGATGAAATTAATACGCTCACTTTCTCTTTAAAAATGAAAGATTTTGGCATTATTGCCTGCCTGCAGGATAATGGAACCAATAAACGCTACCATCAGGACATTATTAACGAAGTAAAAGGTAAAGCTTTAACGGCTGAACAATTTGAAGAACTGAGTGCCCGTTTTTATTATTCAGCCTATCTTTTTAACCGCCTGCCCGAATATACTTTTATGCCTGTTGAAGGCACTACTTATATTGAAGCGATGCCTTTACGCGGCAACATGACCAAACCGCTTTTTGATGTCTGGCAAAATAAAATATATGCACAGGTACTGGAAAATTTCTGGAAACCGTGGGGTTACGTGGTGTTCGAGATTATTAAAAACCCTGAGGAGCCGATGAGTTTCTTTGAGAAACCTTATTTGCCAACTGCAGGGTAGGTTTTATCTAGGCGTGATCGTCATTTCGAGCGGAGTGCAACGCAGCCGAGAAATCTGTGTTGATAGATCTCTCCCCGCCTGTACGGGCAGGCATTCCACTGCGTTCCAGTCGAGAGGACGAAGTTAAACTACCTCCCGCCGGTTAACATGGTAATAAAGTTCTGCAAAATACCCGGAACGCAAATAATGGTAAAAATCAATCCGGTTAGCGCCCCGAAAAAGTGTGCATCGTGGTTGATGTGATCTCTGGAATTACGTGAAGCGTAAGCACAATAAATTAAATATAAAATCCCAAAAACTACGGCAGGAATTCCGATGGGAATAAACATGATGTAAATTTTAGACATCGGATTAAATAAAATATAACTGAAAAGTACTGCACTAATGGCGCCTGACGCCCCTAAACTATTATAGTTAAAATGATCTTTATGTTTAAAAACTGTAGGCAGATCGCTTAACACCAAACCCAAAAAGTAAAGTATTCCAAAGCGCCAGCTTCCCATTAAACTTTCGAGTGTAAAAGCGAAAGCGTAAAATGTAAACATGTTAAAAAATAAGTGCATCCAATCGGCGTGCACAAGTCCGCTGGTAATTAATGTATATACATTCTGTCCTTTTGAAACGCTGTATGGGTGCAGCATAAACTTTCCGTAAATCGAATGATCGTAAAAAGCATACAGACTGGTAATGATGGTAAAAACAAAAATTAACGAGGCAACTGGTGCCATATTGAAATATTCCATTGGGGTTATTTTAAATCAAGTTTTACGTCTGTTAGCAAACGGGCAACCGGATATCTGTTATGTGTTTTTTCGTAATAATCAGAATTTTTATACACAAAATCAAGTTGTGCAGCACCATTCTTGGCAAATTCAGGATCTGCTGATTTTTTGGCTTCCAGAGCACTTCTCAGTTCCGGGTTGTTTTTCAGCAATTCTGTTGCGGTATCTTCAAACACATAAGCCGAATAATGCTCTTTCATATCCAGGATAGAATCGAAAAAATTCCAGTTGAAATAAGAATCGGTAGCCTGCGGTTCTAAGGTTTCAATAATGTAACGGTTAACTGGCTGGTTAGCGTACACTGCAAAATCGCCGGCATAATACTGCAGGTTCTGTTTTACGGTATTCAATTTTACGGCCGAATGCAGGTAATGCCCTTCGTAAGGCCTGGTTCCTGTTTTAAAATCACCGATGTAATAACTTTCTACCGCAATTTTCTGATCAGATTTTAGTTCCCTGACTTTAACATTATTCAGTTTAAGCAGCGCGATTACACGGTCCCAGGCTTTTGGAATGATATAAGCCACCGGCTTTTGCACAGAAATTGCCGGCTCGAACTTATTCCATTCTTTTATGGTTTTGGTGTAAGGTTTGGTGCGGTCGTAATATAAACGATCGGTGCCACTTACTGTACTGGGTTTCTGTCCGGCCTCAAAGCCTTTAAACGTTAAATCGTTTACTTCCGTTTTATTTAGCTTCCAATCTAAGGGAAAATCCTTTTGCATTGCAACAGCTTCATCGGCTTTGCGTTTATTCTCCCCGATTACCCTGGCATCACGTTCAACAATCTGAATATAGCTTTCCAGAAGCTTATAAGTGGCATCCACGCGTAAATCGTATGATTTTAGCATATGCGTTTCTGGCATAAAACCAATGGTATTATGGAGCGTGGTATAACCTGTTGAGTAACGCGGTGGATCAATAAATCCGGTTATTCCCGTTTCCGGGGTTTCGCCGATCGAATTTACATAAGGAATCATCGGATAACCCGTTTTCTCCATTGCGGTGTACAAATCAGGTACCAAAGTTTGGGTTAAATAACCGGAAAGTATGGGATTTAGCTTATCCTTTTGGGTGGGAATAAGCGTCATCACATATTGATAGTCGGCACCATTGCTGGTATGAGTATCTACAAATATTTCAGGCTGCCAGGTGTTAAAAATAAGTTGAAATGCAGCCGAGTTTTTTGAATCGGTTTTAATAAAATCGCGGTTCAGGTCGAGGTTTTTACTATTGCCCCTAAAGCCATAGGCAAGCGGTCCGTTCTGGTTGGCCCTCGAAGTACCTGTGCGGTTAAAGCTTCCGTCTATATTATAAAGTGGAATAATGCAGATGACTACATCTTTAGGGAGTTTACCATCTTTGAGCAGATCACGGGCAAGCATCATCGAAGCATCTATCCCTTCAGGCTCGCCTGGATGGATCCCGTTATTAATCAATAAGACTCTTTTATTGCTTTTTCTGATCTGCACCGGATCGAAAACCTTATCACGTGATAAAACCAATAGATGTAAAGGTTTTCCAAAATCTGTATTTCCGTAGGCAAATAGTTTTGCTTCAGGATAATTTTTAGCCAGGTTTTCGTAATAAGATATTGCTGCAGTGTAGGTTGTGGTTTCGGTCTTTCCGCTTAATTCGAAAGGTGTTTTTTGTGCGATGGCTTTTAGCCTCATCGATAGCAAACATAACACAAAGAATTTTCTCATGCCTTAAAGCTAAGAAATGAAATGCTGTTATTAAAGTGTTTTACGATAAGATTTAATACTGCCCAGCATGTACTTAAAACCGATGGTGTAAGTGTTGTACACGTCGGGAGAGTAGTTTTTAAATTTGGTACTCGAATCGTTATAACCGTCTAATCCCTCTCCAAAAGTAAAATTCGATTGCGCATTGATATTGATGATATACCTCATGTAACCATAACCATCATTAATGAAATAGTTAAAGCCAAAGTTTATAGGCACCAGCAGGTTATTGCTTTTATCTTGTCCGGGGAAAGGACCATAACCAGGATCATAAGCTGCCCAGCTTGGTTTGTACCTTACAATATCAGTAATATTGTTGTTTACAACACCAACACCGAGCCCTAAATACAGGCCTCTTATATTATATAAAAACTCGCTTTTATCATAGTCAACCACTTCACCAAGCATCAATTTAACGTTAACAGAGAGGGTTTTATATTTGTTTACAAACTGACGGTTGTGCGGATCGGTTTCAATGTCGCCGCCCTGAACCATTCCATACTGCCCTTCGAGGCCAAATGTTACAAACGGGGTGATATGATAATCGAATACGCCATAGGCTGTGTAGCCAAACCCTCCTTTGTAAACGTCGGTATAAGATTTGTTCACTCCACCACCAAAACCGTACGACATTTTAAAATAGTTGGATTGGGCAAAAGAAAAACTTCCAATAAAAACAAGCAAAAGGGTTATATAAGTAGCTCTCAGCAAATTAAAAATCATATCGTTTTTTTACAAAAATAATATGTTTATCGAATATCTATAACTTTTACCTTTGAATTATGAGCACATACAGCAACTTTAACAAAACTTTAGAAGCGCGTTTTATCAAATATGCAAAGATTGATACGCAATCTGATCCCAATTCTCCAACTTGTCCATCAACCTCAAAACAAAAGAATTTAGGAAGAGAATTGGTGCAGGAACTGTTAGAAATCGGTGTTTCTGATGCAGAAATGGATGAAAATGGATATGTATATGGCACCATTCCTTCCAATACACATAAAGAATTACCTGTAATTTTTTTCTGCTCGCATATGGATACTTCGCCGGATTGCAGTGGTGAAAATGTAAAGCCGATTATTCATGACAAATATCAAGGGCAGGACCTGGTTTTGCCTGATGATCCTAAAATCGTAATCAGGATGGCAGATCATAAAGATTTGAAGCACCAAATCGGAAACGATATTATTACCGCCAGCGGTACTACTCTGCTGGGCGCAGATAATAAAGCTGGTTTAGCCGAAATTATGGAAGCTGCGGCCTTTTTTATGAAAAACCCGGATGTAAAACACGGAACCATTAAAGTTCTTTTTACACCTGATGAAGAAATAGGCAGGGGGGTAGATAAAGCTGATTTAAAAAAACTGGGTGCCGATTTCGGCTATACTATAGATGGCGAAACCCTGGGCTCTATTGAAGATGAAACTTTTTCGGCTGATGGTGCCACCCTTAAAATTTATGGCGTAAGTACACACCCTGGCTTTGCAAAAGGAAAAATGGAAAGTGCAATTAAAATCCTTGCGGAAGTTTTAGACACCTTACCAAAAGATAGGCTAACGCCTGAAACAACACACCAAAAAGAAGGTTTTATCCACCCGGTAAGCATGCACGGGCAGGTAGAGGAAGCCGAGGCGCAGTTTATCATCCGCGATTTTACCAATGAAAAACTTGCTGCTCACGGTCAGTTTTTAGAAGAAACGGTGAAGCAGGTGATGGCGAAATATCCAAAATCGAGTTACACTTTAGAGATCAAAGCACAATACCGCAACATGAAAGAGGTGCTCGATCAGCATCCAAAAATTGTACAGTATGGTATTGAGGCCATTGAGCGTGCCGGCGTAGTAGCCAAACAACAAAGTATCCGTGGCGGAACCGATGGGTCGAGGTTATCTTACATGGGTTTGCCTTGTCCGAATATTTTTGCCGGCGAACATGCTTTTCATAGCAAACAGGAATGGGTAAGCGTACAGGATATGGAGAAAGCTGTGCAAACCATTATTAACATAGCTTGTATCTGGGAAGAACGTAGTTAGTTTGGAGTAGGGCGTTTGGAGTCACATTCACTTAAAAATCAAAATGAAGGATACAGTTCTAGGGCGTAATGACTCCAAACGCTCAACTCCGAGCTCCCAACAGAACAGGATTTATTTTTAATAAAAAACATATCTTTCTGAACATCTTTTCCCTAATTTAGATTGCAAATGATTACTCTCGAAAACGACTATATAAAAGTTAGCCTGGCGGCTAAAGGCGCAGAATTGCAAGGCTTATTTAGCAAAGAAACCGGATTGGAATATTTATGGAATGCGAATCCCAAATATTGGGCAAAGCATAGTCCTGTTTTATTTCCTATTGTTGGCTCATTAAAAAACAACAGTTTTAATTATCAGGGTAAAAACTACGAATTGCCACGGCATGGTTTCGCACGCGATCATGTTTTTAATTTCGAAAAAATAAGTGAAACCGAAGCTGTGTTTACTTTAACCCAAACAGATGAAACCTTAAAAATTTATCCTTTTTATTTTGGGCTGAAACTTAAATATCAATTGATAGACAGGAAGTTAAATTTAACTTATGAAGTAATTAACACAGGTACTGAAGAACTTTTATTTTCATTGGGTGCACATCCCGCGTTTGCCGTTCCCAATACACCAAACACGGTTTACGAAGATTATTACCTCGCATTTAATACAGATGAAAAGTTAACTTACTGGAAGCTGGATGATGGTTTAGTGGCTGATGAAACCGAAAACATTGAGCTGAGTTATCATAAATTAAACCTTAAACACGAGTTGTTTTATAACGATGCACTGGTGTTTAAAACTTTGCAAAGCAATTGCATTAGCTTATTGAATACCAAAAACGATTATGGTCTTCACTTCCATTTCGAAGACTTTCCTTTCTTTGGGATATGGGCGGCAACAGATGCTCCTTTTGTGTGCCTGGAACCCTGGTGCGGTGTGGCCGATGGCGTTAACCACGACCAGGAACTGGAACATAAAGAAGGCGTCATTAAGTTAGCGGCTGGCGAAAAATGGTCGAGGTTTTGGGAAGTAGAGTGTTTTTAGGCTGATTTTCAGAAGCTGCTCATTTCTTAATCTGGTTTAAGAAAGTTATGACATACAGGCGCTAAATTGCGCATATTCTATTCACTTAAACACGATGAAAAACACGCCACATTTTGCTCAGTTATTTCTTAGGCTCGCTTTGGGCATTGGTTTTATATTGCCTGTAATGGATCGCTTTGGCTGGCTGGGCGCACCGGGTTCGCCAACTGTGGGCTGGGGTAGCTGGTCGATATTTGTAGATTATACAAATTCACTTATGCCTTATTTAAGCCGCGCACTGGCCAATGTTATGGGCATTATTGCCACAGCCGGTGAATTGATTTTTGGCATATTACTAATTATCGGTTATAAAATTAAACTGGCAGCCATCGGCAGTTTTTTACTTACGCTGGCCTTTGCCTTATCGATGTTTATTTTTGCGAATTACAGGGCACCATTTAATTATTCGGTTTTCGTGGTAAGTGCTTCGAGTTTGGTGCTGGCAACTTTGCCAGGCTATAAGTGGAGTGTGGACGGCATTAAATAAGGGTTTTGACACAGATGTGCACAGATAAACACAGATTTGTAATAGCGAGCCCGGAAACCATATAATATGCTCCCGGCTCTGTGTACGTCAAGCCTTTCCTCTGTGACCTTGGTAGTAAAAAAGCAAAGACAGAAAATTTAAAGCGATAACCTGCTCAAAGTTTCTCTGGTTACTCCAAGATAGGATGCAATAAGGGTTTTCGAAATCCTTTTCTGTAAAGACGGATACTGGTTGCGCCACTGCTTATAGCGCTCACCCGCGTTATTGCTCAGCAAGGCCAGTACCCTTTTTTGCAAGGCCATGTTGCCTGTAGTGTATTTTTTTCTGAAAAAGTATTCCATTTTACGGGAAGAAGCGCAGAGCTTTTCTTTATTTTCAAAAGAGATCGAAAGGGTTTCTGTATCTTCAATACAATCCACGTTTAAGGTAGCCGGCATTCCTGTATTAAAAGCATTCGGATCAGAAAACCACCATTCTTCCATGGCCAGCTGTAAAATATATTCTTTGCCCTCATGGTCGGTATAAGAAGATTTTACAATACCTTTTACTACAAAATGTTCCTGACTGGCAACATCACCTGCCTGGATGATATACTGGTGTTTTTTGTATTTCCGCTTTGTAAAAAAAGATTCTGCATACTCAAATTCCTCATCTGTTAAACAAACGATCTGATGAATGTGCGCCCTTAAAAAATTTGTTTCCATGTTTCTCTGATACCAAAGGTAATATTTCTTGAAGATTTATAATCCTGGTAAAATTGCCGCTCAACATAAACGTGACAATCATCACAATAAAATAGTGATGTATGTCCTTTTCCAAAGTTATGCCTTGCATTATGTTTGCAGAACACAAACACACAAAACCAACCTAAAACACACAAATGAAACTTAAATTATCAGCCGTGATGGTCATATTGGCCTATTTAATTACTCAGAAAGCAAATGCCCAGAGCCTGGCTAAAATGAACTGGTTTAATGAACCCGGGAAATGGGAAATTAAAGATAAAAATACCTTTAGCATGTTTGTTCCGGCCAAAACCGATTACTGGCGCATTTCGCATTATGGTTTTACGGTTGATGACGCACCTTTTTATTATGCCACATATGGCGGAGAATTTGAAGTGAAAGTAAAAATTACCGGAAATTATGTAACTACTTTCGACCAGATGGGATTGATGCTCCGCATTAATGAAGAAGAATGGATTAAAGCCGGAGTAGAGTTTGTAAATGGAAAACAAAATGTAAGTGCTGTGGTAACACACAAAACCAGCGATTGGAGCGTGGTGGAACTGGAAAAAGCACCGGCATCAATCTGGATAAAAGCCGTTAGAAAACTGGATGCTGTAGAAATTTTCTATTCATTAGATGATAAGAAATATACCATGCTCCGTACCTGTTATTTTAAAGATAATGCCCCGGTAATGGTGGGTTTGGTAGCCGCCTGCCCTGATGGTAAGGGCTTTAATGCCACTTTCGAAAATTTTAAGGTCACAACTACACCCGATCAGCGCAGATTGGATTGGGCCAGGAAACAACAGAATTAATAGTGTTCTTAATGTACCGTCATTTCGAGCGAAGTGCAACGTAGTCGAGAAATCCGTCTAGATAGATCTCTCTCCCGAACCTTCGGGACTGCGCTACAGTCGGGATGACGATTTTTCTATTGCAACGCCTTAACTAAATCCTTAAAACCTGGCCTGTTTAACGGTAAGGTATCCAAACAAGCATCTCTAAGTTTGCTGATGGTTGCATAAACCTCTTCATTCACTTCATCATCTTTTAAAGAAAGTAAGTCATCAAGTAAATAGCCATAAGCACTTACCTCTATCCTTTCGAGCGCCATGGCCGGTTGAGCTGTTTTATCGTAAAAACTTGCTGCACCAAAATCACCGAATAAGGTACTGCCTTCCTCATCAATTAAAGTGTTGTGCGCATATAAATCGCCATGCATGATGCCAGCCTCATGTAATTGGGCTGCTAACGAGGCAATGGTTTTTGCTATACTAACTATTTGTTTTTCTGAAAGTTTCCTGTCGGCAGGGAAAACATCTCTGGTGCAGCTTTCTAAACTGGGCGGATGGCCGAGGTTATAAAAATGATGCGGAATCAGGTCCATCACCAATCCTTTTTTATCTTCCGGATGGTGGGCAATCTGACCGATCAGGTTTACCAAACCCGGATGATAACCTGCAGCAATATAGGCCGTCATTTCATCTTCCGGCAGGCCGTCGCTGGTAACATCGCCCTTAAATATTTTAACAGCCACTTCACTCGTTTCGTCTCCGATGTTTCTGTTTGCTTTCGAAATCACGCCCGAAGCGCCTTCGCCCAATAAATGGCTGATTTCTAAATCATGCCAGTTGATTAATGAAAGTGTTTCAACAGCTGGCGTTTTACTAAAATTATTTCCCGAAAATGCAATCCACGATAGTTTTGGCATTTCTGTAATCCATTGCGGCAACTCATGCAATTTATTCGCCGCAATTCGCAATAATGCCAAATTTCGGCAATTAGCCAATTCTTCGGGCAGGGCCGATAAGCGGTTTCCCGACAACATCAGCTTTTGCATCCGTTTACAAAGACCGATTTCCTCAGGCAGTTCGGTAATGTTATTATTAGTTAAAATTAACCAGCGCAGATTCGGGTTGATCGACTTTGACGGTACCGTTTTAATCTGATTGGATTTAAAACCAACGATATCCAGTAAAGGGCAATCGGCTAAGGCCTCAGGTAAAACTGTAAAAAGATTTTCCGAGCAAAAGAAAATTTTCAACTTCTTTAAACGACCAAAATCTTCAGGTAGTGCACTTAATTTGTTAAATGATAAATCCAGCACTTCCAAAGTATCCGCAAGCCCGAATATTTCTTTTGGAAACTCACTCAGGTTTTCAGAAAGTTTTAACGATACTGATCCATTGAGTTCGCCATTTTGAAGTGCCAACAAGCTTTGCATAGGGTACTGATTTTAATTTGAAACGAAGATAACGCTATATATTTTGTTTTAAAGATGAATTGTATGTGCTATATGAATTTGATCCAGAAAATATTCATCGTGCGATATCACCAGAAGCGTTCCCTGGTATTCATTAATGGCACTGGTTAAAATCTCAACATTTTGAATATCAAGGTTATTGGTCGGTTCATCCAGGATGATCAGATCGGGCGATTGGTTGCTGATCGTTAACGAACAAAGGATCAGCCGCATTTTTTCGCCGCCGCTTAAGGCTAAACAAGGTTTGTTCCAGTCGGTTTTGCCAAATAAAAACCGGTTTAAACGGATTTTTACCTCATGTTCCTGCAGTGCACCTGAGTTATATTGCTGTGCCTGTTCGTAAACCGTAAGGTGATCGTCAATTAACGAATAATCCTGATCAATGTACATTGAGCTGATGTCGGCTTTGTTTAAAATCCCTGTTAATGGCTTTAGTTCGCCTAAAATAATCCTGATCAGCGTAGTTTTGCCCGAACCGTTCCGGCCTTTGATCACATAACGCCTGCCACTAAACACCTGAAAGCTGATGGGCTCCTTCCAAAGCAGCTGATCGTAAAAGCCAAAATTGATTTCCCTGGCCTCTACAATACTTTTGCCCTTGTGTAATGTAGCCTGATTGAAACCGATTTTCATTTTATCCGTATCTGGCAATGCAGACCGAAGCTGGCTTAACTCAGAAGAAATATGACCAAGTTTCTCCGCATGCACACCCTTCAGTTTTGCCGTGCTTTTTTCTGCATTGTTTTTTAACGTATTCATCGAGATGGTCGGCAAACCGGCTTTTTCCTGCTTCTTTTTCCCCCGGGCATCGAGTTTTTGCTGACGCTCTATTGATTCCCGTTCTACTTCTTTCGCCTTGCGGAGTGCCTTTTCTTTGGCTTTTAAGTCGTTGTTTAACGCATCGTTTTCAATCTTTTTCTGTTCAGCGTAGAAATCGTAATTACCACCATAAACGGTTATTCCCCTTGGGGTGAGTTCGCAAACTTTATCGATCAGGTTCAATAACATACGGTCGTGACTTACCACAACCAAAGTATTTCTGGTCGATTGGATATAATCGTATAATTGATTCCTGCCTTCCAGGTCCAGATGATTGGTCGGTTCATCCAGTAAAACAATTTCCGGGCGGTGGATGGCGATGCCAGCCAAAAATACGCTGGTTTTTTGTCCTCCGCTTAAACTTTCCATCTTTTGGTTTAAATCTAAATCGTCCAGGCGCCAATAACTTAAAGCTTCTTCGCAACGCTCTTCGATGGTCCAGTCATCATTGAGCAGCGACATGTTTTCTTCACTTACTTCTCCATTAAGGATTTCATTCAAAGCTTTCAGTTTATCTTCAATTTTAAGGGCCTGCGCAATGGTAAAATCATTAAACTGACCAAAAAGCTGTGGAACATAATAAGGCGTCGATTCTGCTTTAACATGTCCGGAAGTTGGCATGAGGTTGCCTGCCAAAATTTTTAAAAGTGTCGATTTTCCTGCGCCGTTATGGCCAATAAGTGCAATTTTTTCGTATTTGTTGATGGTGAGATTTAAATCTGAAAACAGTAAATCTCCGTTAGCATGGATATAGCCAGCCGCTTGTAGATTAAGCATAAATTTCTTTTTTACCGGTAAATAATTGCAGTAACGGAACCGTTCTGCCTGTTATCTATTTTCTGAAAAGAAATGAATCTTACATTTATCGGGTGATTTGGTGATGATGCAAAGATAAGAAAAGTTCTGTGTTTGCGAAGAGGGGGTGGAGTGGTATAGTTCGATGTAGAGATTTTGGCAGAAAAGTGCCGTCATTTCGAGCGGAGTGCAACGCAGTCGAGAAATCTATCTAGGTAGATCTCTCCATTCCACTATGTTCCAGTCGAGATGACGAATCGATGATATCTCAATCATAAACTATAGATTTTATCTATATCGATTTTTATTTGCATTAGAAATTTAATCGCATATATTTACAAAAAACTTTAGGGGTGCCTACGTGCTGAGAAATACCCTTTGAACCTGATGCAGTTAGTACTGCCGAAGGGAAAAGTGAAAGCAATTACAATTGCTGTCTTTTCGATCTCCATTTTGGGGCAATCTCTATAGTTTTTCCAATTTTTTAAAATATGGAAGTAACTATCAACAATCAAAACCATCAACTCAACGAAGCCTGTTCCATCGAACAAATGCTCGCTGCTGTTATTTCAACCGGTACAGATGGCCTGGCCATAGCCGTTAATCAAACCATCATTTCCAAATCTGTTTGGGATACCCACCTGTTAAATCCAGGCGATCAGATTATACTCATTAAAGCCACACAGGGGGGGTAATGGGAGGATTGAATTGAGAGAATTTTGCAATGATTGAATGGAAGATGCAGTCTAATCAATCACTCATTCAATCCTTCTCTAATTTGGTCATTCGCTCATTGGGTCATTCTCTCATTCAATCAATCAATAATTCCCTCACTCTATCAATCACTCATTAGCCATTCTATCACTCAAATATGAAACAAGAAAAAACACCAAACCAGGAAGTCATCAGTCGTAGCCCATTTCCGGCTTCGCGAAAAATATTTGTACCCGGAAAAATCCACGATATCCAGGTGGCGATGCGCGAAATCAGCTTAACCGAAACGAAAATCCACAATGGATTTGGCCTCACTGAGCCAAACCCACCCGTAACCGTGTATGATACCAGCGGACCTTACACCGACCCCAATGCCACTATCGATGTAAGAAAAGGGCTTCCGAGGTTAAGGGAGCAATGGATTAAAGACAGGCAGGACGTTACCCAGCTTGATCAGTTATCTTCTACCTATGGGCAACAGCGCCTGGCCGATACCAAACTCGATGTTTTACGTTTTAACTACACCAATAAACCTTATAAAGCCCAGCCGGGTGCTAACGTATCGCAGATGCATTATGCAAAAAAAGGCATCATTACAGCCGAGATGGAATACATTGCCATCAGGGAAAACCAGCAGATCGAACGATTAAATGAACAATTGGGCGATCAGCATGAGGTAATGAACCACCAGCACAACGGCAATAGTTTTGGTGCCAATACGCCAAAGGGCTACATTACACCAGAATTTGTACGGGCAGAGGTTGCGGCCGGACGTGCGGTAATCCCCTGCAACATTAATCACCCTGAACTGGAACCGATGATTATCGGGCGCAATTTCCTGGTAAAAATCAACGCCAACATTGGTAACTCGGCCGTTACCTCTACCATTGAAGAAGAAGTAGAAAAAGCCGTTTGGGCCTGCCGTTGGGGTGCCGATACCATTATGGATCTTTCTACAGGGAAAAATATCCACGAAACCCGCGAATGGATTATCCGCAATTCGCCTGTGCCTATTGGTACCGTTCCCATTTATCAGGCTTTAGAAAAAGTGAACGGAAAAGCCGAAGACCTGACCTGGGAAATCTTTCGCGATACCCTGATTGAGCAAGCCGAACAAGGCGTAGATTATTTTACCATCCATGCCGGCGTACTGCTTCGTTATGTGCCTTTAACCGCTAAAAGAATAACCGGAATTGTTTCGCGTGGCGGATCGATCATGGCGAAATGGTGTTTGGCGCATCATAAAGAAAACTTCCTTTATACCCATTTTGAAGAAATCTGTGAGATCATGAAAGCTTATGATGTAGCTTTTTCTTTAGGCGATGGTTTACGGCCGGGTTGTATTGCCGATGCCAACGATGCCGCACAGTTTTCGGAACTCGAAACCCTTGGCGAACTGACCAAAATAGCCTGGAAACACGATGTACAAACCATCATCGAAGGTCCGGGGCATGTACCGATGCACCTGATTAAAGCCAATATGGAAAAACAGCTCGAACATTGTTCGGAAGCGCCTTTTTATACCTTAGGTCCGTTAACCACCGATATTGCCCCGGGTTACGACCACATTACCTCAGCCATTGGTGCTGCGATGATTGGCTGGTTCGGAACAGCGATGCTCTGTTATGTTACACCTAAAGAACACCTGGGTTTACCAAACAAAAAAGATGTAAAAGATGGGGTAATTACCTATAAAATTGCTGCACATGCAGCCGATCTGGCTAAAGGCCATCCCGGTGCACAATACCGTGATAATGCCTTAAGCAAGGCAAGGTTCGAATTCAGGTGGGAAGACCAGTTCAATTTATCACTCGATCCGGATACGGCAAAAGAATTCCATGATGAAACCCTGCCTGCAGAAGGTGCTAAGATTGCGCATTTCTGTTCAATGTGCGGACCAAATTTCTGTTCGATGAAAATAACGCAGGATGTGCGCGAATATGCTGCGCAGCAAGGGGTAGAAGCAGACGAAGCCTTAGCCAAAGGTATGCAGGAAAAATCGAAAGAGTTTACCGAAAAAGGAAGCGAAATTTATTCTTAACCCGCAATGGAACTGATCGTAATTGCCAAACCAACTGTTTTTAAGGAAGAAAGTAATCTTGTGAATCAGCTTTTCGAAGCTGGTTTACAGGTTTTTCACCTGCGTAAAGAAAATGCTGATGAGGCAGCTTACCGGAAAATAATTGAGGGAATTTCACCCGAATACCATCCGCAGATCGCTTTGCATCATTTCCATTCGCTGGCCAACGATTACGATATTAACCGGATCCACCATACCGAGAGTTTCAGAAAAGAAATTAATAATGGATCATTACCTGAAAATAAAATTTACAGCACTTCTATCCATCACTTAGCTGATATAGGGCAGATCGGGCAGTATGATTATAGCTTTTTCAGTCCGGTGTTTAACAGTTTTTCCAAGCCGGGTTATCAGGGTGTAATTCCGGCAGATTTCCGTTTGGATAAACAACAGGTCAAGCCGAAAATCATTGCCCTTGGTGGCATCGGTTTAAACGAAATTGATCGGATAAAAGCGATGAATTTCGATGGTCTAGCACTACTGGGCAGCATCTGGAACGATCCGTCGCAAGCCATCATCACTTTTAAAAAAGCACAGGCAAAATGCCAGGCTTATGCTCAAAATTTAACAATACAAACATGATTCAGCCTTTACAATATATCTCACAGGCCCCTAAAACCGGTACCCATATCGACGCCATTGAGCAGGTGCTCCGGGCTGGCGGAAAGTGGATTCAGCTCCGCATTAAAAACCAGGCCGAAGCCGAAATCCTCCCTTTTGCAAAAGCCGCACAGGCTTTATGCGAAAGTTATGGTGCCAAGCTGATTATCAACGATTATCCGCACCTCGCCAAAGCGGTAAACAGCTATGGTGTGCACCTAGGTTTGCAGGACATGCCTATCCCGGAAGCCCGGAAAATTATCGGAAAACACCAGATTATCGGGGGTACCGCCAATACTTTTGCACATATTCAGCAAAGGGTAGCCGAAGGAGCCGATTATATTGGTTTAGGACCATTCAGGTTCACGCGGACAAAAGAAAACCTGAGTCCGATTGTAGGCCTGGAAGGTTACCAGAAATTAATGGAACAGGTAAAAAAAGTGGGTATCAGTACTCCAATTATTGCCATTGGTGGTATCGAAGCCGAAGATATTCCGGCAATTCTCGAAACCGGAATTTACGGAATTGCCATATCCGCAGCGCTCACCAATCAAACACAAACGGCTGCGGTTTTGGAAGAAATCAGCAGCAAATTCAACATTCATTCCATTTAAAAATTAAAGATATGTTAACCATAGCAGATCAAACTTTTAGCTCCCGCCTCTTTACCGGTACCGGAAAATTCAGTTCGGCCAGAGAGATGGAAAGCGCCTTAATTGCCTCGGCCTCCGAACTGGTTACCGTGGCCCTTAAACGTGTTGATTTAAAAGGAAAAGACGATGATATCCTTCATCACCTTAAATATCCGCACATTAATTTATTGCCCAATACCTCTGGTGTGCGCAATGCAAAGGAAGCCGTTTTTGCTGCTCAACTGGCACGCGAAGCATTGGAAACCAATTGGATCAAACTCGAAATCCACCCCGATCCAAAGTATCTCATGCCCGATCCGATTGAGACCTTAAAAGCAACAGAAGAACTGGCGAAACTCGGCTTTGTGGTGCTGCCTTATATCCACGCCGACCCGGTATTATGTAAACGTTTGGAAGATGTGGGTACCGCTGCGGTAATGCCTTTGGGCTCTCCGATTGGTAGCAATAAAGGTCTCCGCACCATTGATTTTTTAGAAATTATCATTAGCCAGAGCCGGGTTCCGGTAATTGTAGATGCAGGAATCGGCGCACCTTCTGATGCCGCAAAAGCAATGGAAATAGGAGCAGATGCCGTTTTGGTAAACACCGCTATTGCCATTGCCAAAGACCCAACCAATATGGCCATTGCCTTTAAACTGGCTGTAGAAGCCGGCAGAATGGCTTTCGAATCTAAACTGGGCAGCCAGCAGCATTATGCCGCAGCAAGCAGCCCATTAACCGCATTTTTGGATGAAGAGTTTTAACGAAGTATTCGAATCTTACAACTGGGACGATACCAAAGCCAGTATTTACGATAAAACAGCCGCAGATGTAGAGCGGGCACTAAACAATCCGCAACGGACGCTTGAAGATTTTAAAGCGCTCATTTCCCCGGCGGCATTGCCCTTTCTTGAAGATATGGCGCAGATCAGTCAGCGGTTAACCTTAGACCGCTTTGGCCGGGTGATCCAGATGTACATTCCGCTTTATCTCTCCAACGAATGTAATAATATCTGTACCTATTGTGGCTTCAGCTATGATAATAAAGTAAGGCGCAGAACGCTTAACCCGATGGAGATTATGCAGGAAGTGGCCGTAATTAAAGGCATGGGTTATGATCATGTGCTGCTGGTAACCGGCGAAGCTAACCAGACGGTGCATACCGATTACTTTAAAAAAGTATTGGATCTGATTAGTCCGCATTTTGCCCATATTTCTATGGAAGTACAGCCTTTGGATGTAGCTGATTATGAAACGCTGATTCCGCATGGCTTAAATACCGTACTGGTTTATCAGGAAACCTATCACCAGGACGATTACCGCAAACACCACCCCAAAGGCAAAAAATCAAACTTTTTGTACCGTTTAGAAACCCCCGATCGTTTGGGGCAAGCCGGAATCCATAAAATGGGATTGGGCGTGCTCATTGGCCTGGAAGACTGGCGTACTGATTCTTTTTTTACGGCCCTGCACCTATCCTATCTCGAAAAACAATATTGGCAGAGTAAATTCAGTATCTCTTTCCCCAGGTTACGGCCTTTTAGTGGCGGTTTGGAACCCAAAGTGGTGATGAACGATAAAGAATTGGTGCAACTGATCTGCGCTTACCGTTTATTTAACAGTGAAGTAGAGCTTTCGATTTCCACCCGCGAAACCCAGGCGTTCAGAAATCAGGTCATTAAATTGGGAATTACCGCCATCAGTGCAGGTTCCAAAACCAATCCCGGTGGTTATGAAGTAGAACCACAATCGCTGGAGCAGTTCGAAATATCCGACGAGCGTTCGGCACAGGAAATTGCAGCGATGATCAGAAAACAGGGTTACGAACCCATATGGAAAGATTGGGATAGGAGTTTGATTAGTAAATCATGTTAATAAAAGAAGAACTGAACCGCTACAACAGGCAGATGATTTTGCCTGAACTAGGCCTTGTTGGACAAGAAAAACTAAAAGCCGCCAAAGTATTGGTTATTGGTGCAGGCGGTTTAGGCTGCCCCATCTTGCAATATCTGGCCGCAGCCGGGATCGGAACAATCGGAATTATAGATGATGACGTGGTGGAGTTGAGCAACCTGCACCGGCAGATCTTATACAACCATACCGATATTGGGCTGTCCAAAGCAAAAACTGCCGCAGCAAAACTTAAATTGCTTAATCCGCATGTAAATTTCACTGCTTATGATGAACGTTTTAATCCCCATAATGCTGTAAATATTTGCCAGGAATATGACCTGTTAATCGATTGTTCCGATAATTTTAGCACCCGTTACCTGGTGAACGATACTTGTGTAAGTTTAGGTAAAACACTCATTTTTGGCTCCATTTTACAGTTTGAAGGTCAGGTTGCGGTGTTTAATCATCAGGGCGGACCAAATTACCGGGATCTTTATCCAACACCACCTACCGAAAATATCAATTGCGTAGAAGGCGGCGTAATCGGAATTTTGCCCGGAATTATCGGGATATATATGGCCAATGAAGCCATTAAGCTGATTTGTGGCATCGGTGAAACCCTTTCAGGTAAACTGATGACCATTAATGCATTAGATAACACAGTACTCGTATTCAAAATTGCGCAGGAAAAACAACCGGAAATAGTTAAAAAAGAAGTTATAATTGAAACCACAAAAGAAATCGATCAGGCAACGTTAGAGCAATGGCTTTCAAAATCTGCTGATGAAGTTTTCCTGATCGATGTACGTGAGGATTATGAACATGAGGATTTCAACATAGGTGGAGTGAATATTTCTTTATATGAATTAACAAATGCCATTGAAAACATCCCACAGGACAAAAAAGTAGTTTGTTATTGCCAAACCGGGCAGCGCAGTAAAATGGCGGTGCAATTATTGAACGGAGTTTATAAAGGGAAAGTGTATAGTTTAAAAGGAGGGGTTAGTTCAATTGTTCATTAGTCATTGGTTTATTGGTCATTGTTGATTGCCTGACAGATTAATCGGTTAAATTGCCTTGCACCTCAAGCTATACGCTTATCAATTTTAACCTCAATTTTGCGGCTTCTGGTCACAGAGAACATCAGACTAGATACTTATCTTAATGTACTTAACCTCTTAATGGTAAAAACATCTTTTGTAAGTTCTGCCTCCAGATTGACTAATCGATTAATCCACTCTTAACATGATTAAGTATGGTTTATTGGTTATTAGTTTATTGGTGTTTGGTTCATTGATCATTGCATGATAGATTAATCGGTTGAATTGCTTTACGCCTTAAGCGAAACGCTTATGAATTTCACAGCGCCTGGACACAAAAAATCAGGCTAGTTGATTATCTTAATATTCTTAACCTCTTAATGGTAAAAACATCTTTTATAAACCAACGCCAAACACCCCGCCCCAAACTCAAAAACCGGCTCAATCTTTGCTCCTACCGAAGCTTAAATTTAATAAGGAAACCCATTTAGATCATGAACAAATTACAAGCACTATCCCAAAAATCAAGATTCGCAATTTTAATTATCACAACACTTTTTTTCTCCGCCTGCTCCGAAACTCCTGAACGTTTCTTCGACATCGCCATCCTGAACACCAACATGATCAACGATTTTGCCAGCGCAGATCTGGCCCGGCATATTAACGATGAAACCAAAGAATTTCCTGATATTCCATCCAGTAAAAAGAAAGGCGACGAAGCCGCGGTTAGCCTCAATAATAAAATATTATACCTCGAACAATCGCTCGATAAAGTGAAAAAGCTTTCGGCCTCTGGTGAAGAAGAGAAAGAAATTAAGGCCCTTTCCCAGCAATTATACGAACTCGTTATCCCTGTTTATAAAAACGAATACCTGGCCTACGCTAAATTGTGCGATAGTAAAGGTAGTCAAACAGCTAAAGATGAAATTATTAAAAATATCGATGAAAAATACGGCGCACGTTTCGAACAACATTTTAATGCGTTAATGGAAAAAGGCAAAGTTTATGCCCAAAAGCACAATATCCAGGTAAACTGGGGACAATAAAAACCCCTCTTAATCTTTAAAATACACCTTTATAGCCCAATAGTAATTATGTTATTATTGGGCCGTTTGCTTTACTAAAATCCTCAATACGACTGTTGCTTGTTTCATTCTGATTGCTAATTTTAATCTTCTTTTTAGTCTTACTTGCCCCGATACCGCAAAGGCTTACAAAAAGAGCTGCACATAAAAACCATACTAAACGGGTGAGCATGTACCTGTAATTGGAAGTGTATTTGGTTAAAATCGTGTTAGTAAGTGGTTTTAATACCCTTTGTATATCCTGAGGATAGGCACCGCTGTCGGTAAAAAACTCATGGTCTTTTACAAATCCTTTATACCATACTTTACCTAACGAATAGGTGGTTAAAGTATCGGGTAAATTAATTTTTCTTTGATGCTGTAATTTTTTTTGATCTAATGGAATTATGGTCACACCATTTATTTGTGCATCACATTTTACCGGTTCGTAATGATCATCATCCCAATACATGCATTTCTCATCTGTGGTAGGATTTCTAATTACTGTAGCACTATTCTCCCAGGCCACAAAAGAAGTGGTGCCAATAAAAAGTAGGAGGATACAGGTAGCAATAATATAACGTGTAGGGAATCGGGGTAATTGAATCAGTTCATCAACTTGATCTAGTCCTGTTTTAATTTCTTCTTTGGTGTTATTTTCTGAAATAGAAATAACCTGGTCAGTTAGTTTAACTAAAGGTTTATTTACAGCTTGATTTTCTGTCTCATAGGTTTGTTTAGTAATACCTAAGCCAGTGGACTTATCTAAAAGCTCATTTACATCATTATTTTTTTCTTCTGTGTTACCTTGTTCTTCTATCTCTGTACTTGTGTGAACTTTTTCCTCATCAATATTTGTTTTTCCTTCATCATCATTATCTGTTCCGTTGTTATGTAAGCTCTCACGAAGGCTTTTATAATATGATCCACTAGGCCTAGGCTTAAAGTTAATTAGCCAGGCCAATAGATCGCTATTTCTCTCGTTTGTGGCTGTTTCATCTCTAATATGGTTATATAGCGCTTTAAAATAATCAGATTTAACTTCAGATATTACTTTGCGAAAATCACATTTCATTTTGTCAACATTAAAAAATACCGAAAGTATATCTGCATCATCTTGATTATACCTGCTGTCATAAACTTTCAGACAAGCATTTTTTAAAGCTGCAGTTGTCTCCTTAGGTAGGATCGTATATAGCTCCCCATTATCTCTCATCTTTTTATAGGTAGACAATACTAATTCTGGGTATTCTGGAGTCATTTTTTTAAAATTTTAGCGTAAAAATAGAACGGAACTTGCCGGAATTTTTACGGTTTTCCGGAATTCGAAAGGAATTTAATAAGAATTATTGGAATCTTCGGAATTATCTGAAAACTAGCGATTTGAAGCTTGGATATTTGTCCCAACAATTAATTCAAGCAACGATTCAAACGATAATCTTAGCAAGAACTAAAAGTTAAAATCGAGTAGAAATCGCGGTCGTTATTAGCCGGTTTGGGAAGCAGTTATTAGCTCCCGCGACAGACACTCACCACTTCCCAAAAATTGCAGAAGGCCTTCTGATTTACAGTTTGTAGCAACCCCCACGCAAGGGGCGTGGGGAACTACGTGTACATCACTTTTTAAATTTTTGAATCATGTTTTTTCCAATGTTTATTGCCATATTATTAGGCTTGGTAAGCCCATCTAATACAAATAATAACTGTACCCACGGCGGTACTACCGTAAGTACCAACAGTAACACACCTGGTGATCCGGGTAATGACCCAGGCAACGACCCAGGTGGTGATGATACAGGTGGTGAGGGCTCACATGTTCCACCAAAAAATCCATAACTGTTAATTAATCTGAGATCAGAAACTATCTCAATAACTACAAGTAAGGCAGCAAATGTTGCCTTACTTTTTTGTTTATTAAACTATTCAGGAATATCTAGCAAAAACTATCCTCTTTTTTTATATTTGAATAAATAATCACTCTCAATCTTGAAAAAAACATACATTTTCTTATTTTTTGTTTTGACTGTATTTGCTTGTAAGAAAAAAAGCAGTACCCAGGCAATTGTTAAAAACCAAAATTTTGAGAAGGCTGAATCATTTTATTTTAAAAATAACGACTCTGCATTTTATTATTTCAACAAAGTAACTACAACTGCTCAGGATAGCTTGCTGGTGGCTATGTCTTATAACTATATGGCAGTGATCCAATCAGATGCCGGAGATTATTTTGGAGGACAGGAGAGCCTGACATTATCATTAAGGTTCTTAAATGAACAAAAAGAAACAGATCTTGCTTGTATTGCTTCTAATTATAATGAGTTAGGATTAAATAGCACCTATTTCAAGAAATATACCGATGCCATCAATTACTACAATCTGGCACTAAAGTTTTGCCGAAACGAGGCGTATAGATTACGGTTTCTTAATAATAAAGCATTAGCTTATCAAAGAAGTGGTGCCTATTCAAACGCAATCGATATTTACAATGAAGTTTTGAGAAAAATCCGCGACAAGAAAGAATACGCAAGAGTACTTTCTAACGCGGCTAAAACTAAATGGCTTCAAAATCCAAATTATAATCCAATTGCAGATTTATCAAAGGCATTGCAGATGCGCTATTCAGAAAAGGATGAGTGGGGACAAAATGCCAGCTATGCACATCTTGCTGATTATTACGAAAAGAAAAAACCTGATTCAGCATTTAATTACGCACAAAAGATGTATTTAATTGCAACAAGACTTAATAGCCCTGACGATCGGCTGGAAGCACTCCAAAAATTAATCAAACTTAGTCCGGCTGCGGCAACTAAACAGTATTTTCAAAAATACCAAAAAATTGATGACAGTTTGCAAACCGCCCGCAGTGCTGCCAAAAACCAATTTGCATTGATCCGTTACGATACGGAGAAAAGCAAGGCAGATAACCTCGTGCTGCAAAAAGACAACGAAGGCAAAAGGTATCAGATCATCATCCTCAGCATCGGTATATTATTGCTAACAATTGCCGGTACGCTGTGGTATAAAAAAAGAAAACAACGATTAGAACTCGAAGCTCAGAATACCATCCGCGAAAACAAACTCAAAACTTCGCAAAAAGTACACGATGTGGTAGCAAACGGACTGTACAGGATTATGAATAAACTCGATAATCAGGAGAGCTTAAAAGATAATCCTATTGTTAATGAGATCGAGGAACTTTATGAGCAATCGCGTGATCTCTCCTACGAAAAACCAAAATCGAAAAACCAGTCCTTTAACGAAAAAATATCCGAGCTGTTAAAATCCTTCGCTTCCGAAAATACCCGGGTGATACTTGTCGGAAATTCAGCCCCGTTATGGGAGAAAGTACCCGGGCAGACCAGAGATGAAATAGAACATATCCTTCAGGAGCTAATGGTAAATATGGGTAAACACAGTAAGGCAAGTGATGTGGTGATTAAGTTTGAGCAGGTACAGCAAAAAATAAATATCCAATATACCGATAACGGCATCGGCATTGCAGGTAAGGTGCAACCTAATAACGGACTCACAAATACGGGAACCCGTATTGATGCAATTGGCGGTACAATTACCTTTGATACCAAAGTTGAAAAGGGGCTTAAAATCCAAATCTCTTTTCCGGTTTCCTAATTGTATTAAATATGTTTAAAAGAATACTTATTGCCGAAGATCAAGAAACACAGAATATTTCGCTACAGAAAACATTAGCCGATCTGGGGACAGAAAAACCCGAATATGTTTATTATTGCGATGATGCACTTACCTGGATAAAAAACGCCATTAAAGCAGAGCGCCCCTACGATCTGTTAATTACCGACCTCTACTTTGAGGAAGACCATAACCGGCAAAAAATAGCTGGAGGTGCCGAACTCATCAAAGCTGCAAAAGAAGTGCAACCTGATTTAAAAACACTGGTATTTTCCGGAGAAAGTAAAACGGCTGTTATCGATATGCTGTTTAAGGAAATGAATATTGATGGTTATGTTCGAAAAGCCCGTCACGATGGCCAATACCTCAAACTGGCTATCAATGCCATCCACAATCATAAGAAATACCTTTCGCCTGATTTAAAGCAGGCCAGAAAAGAAAATAACTCGCACGATTTTACCGATCTCGATATTGCCATCATTTCTCAACTGGTTGATGGAACCCCCCAAAAAAACATTCCCTATTATTTACAGGAAAATAACATTAAACCATCTGGACTCAGCAGCGTCGAAAAGCGTCTGAATTTGATGAAGGAAGTACTGGGTTTCTCCAAAAATGAACAACTGATTGCTTATTGCAAGGATGTAGGGATTATTTAATTAGTCCTAAGCTTCAGTCCGTAGTCAATTGATCTATGCTTAAAAATCCCCTCAAGTTACGTCATTTCGAGCGTAGCTCAGCGCAGTCGAGAAATCTATTATAGATCTCTCCACTTCGCGTTGCTCCGGTCGAGAGGACGACCAGTCTATTGGATTTTGTTAATTTTAACAATCTCAGTGTGCGCTGTGACATTTCTCTGTGGTTAAAAAAAGCTAACGTTTAGTGCTTAGTATGGATAATCGCCAAGCTATCAACCTATCGAAAAAGATTGCTTCGGCTCCTTCATTCCGGCCTCGCAATGAGGAAAACGGCTATGCATTAATGACCAATAAAATATTGACAAATGAACCAACATACGGTTTCCCGTAAGGATTCACCACATTCCCCTCATACTTTTGAGCAAACAAAAACAACTATGGGGAAATTTATCATTACCAAAAGAACCAATGGCCAATTTCAGTTTAATCTTGAGGCGTCAAATGGCAGAGCTATCCTCGCCAGCGAGGGTTATACTACAAAAGCATCATGCATTAAAGGCATCGAATCTGTAAAAAACAATGCGCCAACCGATACCAGGTACGACAGAAAAACTGCTAAAAACGGTTCGCACTATTTCAATTTAAAAGCCGGAAACGGCGAAATTATCGGTACAAGTCAAATGTATTCCACTGCCGATGGACGCGAAAACGGAATAGAATCGGTTAAAGAAAATGCACCTGATGCATTAGTTACGGATGAAACCATTTAATGCTAAAAGTTATGGACCTTAAATTAAAATTAGAGCAGCTTCATCAGCGCGTGGTCGGGTTAAAAGATCAGATCAATACCGAAGAGGCTACCAAAAATGCGTTTGTAATGCCTTTTATCCAGATTCTAGGCTATGATATTTTTAATCCAACAGAGGTAATCCCCGAACACATCTGCGATATCGGCACCAAAAAAGGAGAAAAAGTAGATTATGTGATCCGTAAAAACGACCAGCCCATCCTTATTTTCGAATGCAAACACTGGAAAGAAAGTGCCGATGCCCATAATTCGCAGTTGCACCGCTATTACCATGTTTCAAAAGCAAGGTTTGGCGTATTAACCAATGGTACAGTGTACAATTTCTATGCAGATCTCGAAAAACCGAATATTATGGACGAGAAACCTTTCCTCACCATCGATATCGAAGACCTGAAAGATAATGCCATTAAGATCCTCGAAAGTTTTACCAAAAACGAATATAATCTAGAAACCATTCTCGATTCGGCCGAAGGGTTGAAATACATTAAAGCCATTAGAAAGGAATTTGAGAAGGAAATCGACAACCCTTCAGACGAAATCGTAAAGTTATTGGTGAACCGCTTTTTTGATAAGCCCCTCACCGCCAACCGGATGATTGCTTTTAAAGAATACGCCAAAAAAGCTTTGGCCATTTCCATCAACGAATCCATCAGCGACCGTTTAAAATCTGCGCTGAATATCAATGAGAAAATAGAGAAGAAAGATGAGGAGAAAGTAATTTCCGTGACCGAAGATCCTGAAGCTTCGAAAATTGTAACCACCGAAGAAGAACTGGAAGCTTTCCAGATTGTGAAGGCAATATTGCGCGAAAAGATTCCTTCGGCACGTATTGCCGCACGCGATACGCAATCTTATTTTGGTGTATTACTGGATGACAATAACCGTAAACCGATTTGCAGGTTCCATTTTAATACCGCCAATAAATACCTTGAAACCTTTCATAATGGAAAAGACGCAGGAGAGAAAAAACAGTTGTTTAACCTCGATGAACTTTACGATTATAGAGATCAGCTGCATCAAACCATAGCGAATTATTAATTAAACGCTCATCTCTCACGAAAAATGTAGGGGTTGCTTCATGGCCTGTATTGGGAGCAGACAGGGCAGCCTCTCATTTTTTAAGCACAAACCCAGGAGACCTAATCCATCATTCAATCACTCCATCCCTTTCCCATTCATTCAATCACTCCATCCCTCTCTCATTCATTCAATCACTCCATCCCTCTCTCATTCATTCATTCATTCTTTTTCCCACCCCTAAGGTTATCCGTAAGGAATCCGTTTTTAGCCTGAATACCTTAGCGATATGAAATACCTATTTATATTGCTCGTATTCACCATAATGTTAAAAACTGCCCGGGCGCAGAAAATTTTAACCTACCAGTTAATGGAACCCGGTTTTAACAATAAAGTAATTAACGGAACCATCAGCGAAGTTTATACCACTAAACGATATGGAAAAACATTCTGGTGGGTGCGCATTGGCCGTGATACCATTATGCACGTTTGGCCCAGGCACCTCGATACTGCCACTATGAAACCAGGCATCACCCGAACATTTTTATCAATTAAGCACCTCGATAACAACTGGTGGAAGAAGGAAAAATCAGAAGATTATATTAAGCCGAAGGAATAATTTGCGATGATTCGTCATTGCTGAGGAGGCTTTTTCAGCCGAGGAAGCCTGTCTGCTGCAGGTGGGCAATCTTAAACGACAGGTTTAACAAGATCGTCATTTCGACCGCAGTGGAGAAATCTGTTGAGAAAATATAACCATACTTCTTTCATTATTCGCTATGATTTATTTTTTATCTAATTCTTTGATTTGTAGCGTGTTTACATTTTCAGCATCATAAGAATAGTTTTTCGCGTTTACGGTTTCCCGTAAGGAAAGCCTTCTTTATCAGGGTATTTTTGAATCATTAAACAACAATAAAATGATCACAACGGATCCTGTTAAACCATCAGCTGTAAAAAAAGATCACCACAATAGCAGTGTAATTGTGCAAAGGTATGTAGGTGCCATCTGTGCAATAGCCTGTTTTGTTGCCATTTTAAGATTGCCGATAGTTTATTACACTTTCCTCCGCACCATCATTTCATTAGGAGCATTAATATTTATTTACAGTTGGATCAGGCAAAAGAACTATTACCTGGCAGGTGTTTTTGCGTTGGTGCTGATTCTCTTTAACCCGGTTTCCCCCATTTACCTGTATAAGAAAAGTATCTGGATCCCGCTTGATATTATCACCGGAATACTCTTTTTAATCATTGCATTTTATAAAAAAAGTGAACCCGCATCACAGGAAGAAAAGGCCGCGGAAGTTTTACCTGCTCAAAAAACATACTACAGAGACCGGATTATTGCAACGAAACGAGAAAAATAATAATCACATCATAAATCAAACTAAAACTTAATGTTATGATTGCCCAAATAGAAGAATTTTTTAATCCAAAAACAGCTGATGCGCCTCAGGATGAAAATGTGGAGATCAAACAACCTGTTAGCGAAGAAGGGGAGGAGGTAAGGAAAAGAACTTACCACGAAGCCGGTTTCAGAGATGGATCGCGGAACAGTGGTAGTCCACTGGCGCTTTCCATTTGCTTAAACGCCATTTACGCCAGGTTTCAGAATGAAGAAAAAGAGCTGATAGAGAAACAGCAACTGGCAAAAGAGCCCTATATCACTGAGCAGAAAAGCAAGGAGACCGAAATCAAAACACTGGTAATCAGTAAAGAAAGTAAAGAACAGCAGATTGCGAAGGTAGAAACCGATATCAGGGTCGTAAAAGATAATATTGAAGAGCTAAAGTTCGAGATTAACGACCTGCCCCGGAATCCTGAAAAATACCATATCAGTGCTTCAAAAGGTGCTTCGGGCAAGTTCTGGATCGGTTTAATCATCCTGATGCCTTTAAGTTTGTATCTGTTCACTTTTTATATCTCCACTTCTTACTCTGCCTTTTTTAAACCCTTTGATGCCAATAGTACCATCATTATGAATGTGCTGGATTCGAAAGCTTTTGAAAAAGCCTGGCATGATGGTTCGCTTGAAGGCGCATTTGTGACCTTTATTCCTTTTGTGTTTTTAGGACTAGGTTATTTAATCCACATGTTCGGAGAGGTTAAGAGCACTGGGAATTATATAAAAATCGGTCTGCTCTTACTTACTACCTTTATTTTTGATGCTATTCTGGCTTACCAGATCGAAGAAAAGATTTACGAGCTAACCAAAACACTAGATACACCTGAATTTAATATCCCCATTGCCTTTGGCAAAATCCAGTTCTGGGGAATCATCTTTGCCGGTTTTGTGGTGTACCTTATCTGGGGAGTAGTATTCGATTTTATCATGAAAGAACACCGCGAGAAAGATAAAATCAAGCACGAACAGCTGAGGAGGAAAAAGGATATCCAGATTCATCAGGACAGGATAGCCGACATCGAAACCCAAAAAGCGAAATTGATAGAAGAGCTTAATAAATTCAAAACAGATTCGATTGCAGCCCAGGAACGGGTTAAAACCCTTCAGGGCATTATCGATGCCGTAATTATCCCCACTAAAGAGTATGTGCTTTATGCTTCGGAGTACATGAAAGGCTGGATTACGTTTGTTAGTGAAAAGCTGCATATTTCGATGCATGAAAAAATTGTGCTTCAAACAGAATGTATTGACTGTTACAACGAAAACCTTAAAAGCGTAGGGGCCAGCGAAGATTCGCAAAATGCTGTTTACGTCACTAATTTATAACCGCCTGGCATCATGAAGCACACATTACTAAACATATTACTGCCGCTCTTAATTACAGCTGCTTTTACGAAAGAGGGTAAAGCCCAGCCAAAACAGAACCTTAACATCAGCTTTTTACTGGATTTATCTGACCGGATCGATCCTAAAAAGAATCCCGGAATTTATCAGCGCGACCTTCAATATATAAAATCAGTACAAAAAGCATTTACTAACCATGTAAAGGGAAAAAAGATGCTCCTGTTGAAAGACCAGATGCAGGTTTTCTTTAATCCCCTGCCCAATATCCCCAATATAAATCAGCTAAGTCAACAGTTAAAAGTCGATTTTAACCCTAAAACCAGTAAAAAGGACTTTGTGGATATAGATAAATTTTATACTGATAATCCTGCTAAAATTTACCAGCGTGCCATTAAAGATGGTAATTATGTAGGCTCTGATATCTGGAGGTTCTTTAAAAACAACGTTCGCGAATATTGCATTAAACCAGATCATCGGAACATTTTAGTGATACTGACTGATGGTTACATGTATCATAAAGATAGTAAAATAAACGTAGGAGGTAAAAGCTCTTATATTACTCCACAATTTCTAAGTATAAAAAAGCTCACAACTGCAGATTACCAAAGCATTATGAAGAAAAACAACCTTGGTTTTATTGCCTTCCCCTATAACTTAAAAGAACTCGAAATTATGGTATTAGGCATCAATCCTTCCGTTAAAAATCCTTATGAAGAAGATGTAATTAAACAATATTGGGCAGATTGGTTTAAAGCCATGAAGGTGAAAAAATTTGAACTTCGAATAACCGACTTGCCTTCCAGTTTAGACCCTATAATTGAAAGTTTTATTAAACAATAATTGAATTCTAACTATTTTTTATATTTAATAAGCTGATTATAAGCATAGAACTAAATCTTATAATTTTCTAAAACCATCCCTCAAATCATGAAAACACTCTCTTTACTCCTTATTTTCTTCACCAACATTACCTGCAAAGAAAGCACAACAGTTTACATCTGCAACAGCCCTGGCGCCAAAAAATACCACAACACTTCCGATTGTCGTGGTTTAAGCAATTGCACTTATAAAATTGTAAAGGTTGATATCGAAAAAGCCAAAAAAGACGGAAAAACATTATGCGGCTGGGAAAAGTAAGCCTGCTGCTGCTGTTGCTCACGCTTCAGTCATGCTTTATCCAGCCAGCTGAAAATAAAGGCATCAACTATAGCAATCTGGTTTTTACGGCCAAAGTGATCCGCATTTTAGATGGCGATACCATGGAAGTATTATATCAGGACGAGCCTCTTAAAATCCGTTTGGCACATATCGATTGCCCCGAGAAACGTGGTCACCAGCCTTTTGGAACCAAAGCGAAACAGGCATTATCTGATTTATGCTTCGGACAAATGGTAACAGTGCAGGGCCAAAAATACGACCGCTATAAAAGACTAATTGCCGTAGTAATTAACGACAAAAAACAGGTAGTTAATCAGGAAATGGTTAAACTGGGTATGGCCTGGCATTTTAAAAAATACTCCAGCGATCCGCTTTATGCGCAACTGGAGATAAACGCAAGGAAAAATAAGGTAGGTTTATGGCAGGATAGCATAGCAGTAGCACCATGGGAATGGCGGAAGATGAAGCATGTTTTAGCAAAGTAGTTATATCAACAGACGACATGGCTGAAATTTGGAATAAATATGAAAATTAATTATTACTATCAAAAAATAGTCTGATAGATATAATTGTTAAAAAAGTACTTGAAGAATTTGAGCTTGATATTTCAATATTATTACAAACAGCGTATCTTTTGGTAACAAGTTATTTCCATTAATAACACATACATTTTATACTGATGAGTTTATGGTTTCCCGTAAGTTGCACTCTCATTATTTAAATATCTTTAGGCTTACAATAACTATTGTAAATACTTATTTATAGGTATTGTTCTAATCTGAAAAAACTACTACTTTAAGAGATTTGAACAAACTATGTGCGATTGACATGCTTAAGCTGATGATGTTAGCTATAAGTTAAAAGATAAGAAAAGTTGTAATAATTACTAAATCCTACGAAGATTTTCTGTTGGTAAGAATTAAAATTCCTATCTCAGTAGCAATATAAGGGTTTGATAATATTTGTTGTAGGATTACTAATCAAATGATTATTTAAGGAATATTCAGCGGTAACGGTACCAAACAGAAAAAAAATTAGAAAATATGGCGCTTTCAGGATTATCATTCGTTAAAGAAAATAATTCATTTTATTGTCGGATTGATGTTTTAAGCGATGAATTAAAGCAAAAAATACGTGAGCAGTTAGGGAGTGTTTGGAGCGGTTTTGCAAATATTGAAGATTTACCTGAAATATACTCATACCGACGTACATTAGAATCCTTTTTAGACAGATATCGTTCAAAGAGTGAGGAAACTCAGAAAGGAATGATTGGGGAGTTATTGGCACATATACTCATACCAGAGGAATTTCCTCAGTTTCATTCACTTTCTGTATTGAAGAATAAGGAAGAACGTAGCATTAAGAAGGGTTTTGACATCATCTACTATAAGGAAGATGTGTTATGGTATAGTGAGGTCAAATCAGGAAGAAGTGAAAGCAGATCGCATAATTCAAATGAATATAATGAAGTATTACTTGATCGTGCGCATAAGGGGATAAGTCAAATGTTCGAGTCTGAGCGAAGTTCATTATGGGAAAGTGCGCTAATCGATGTGAAGCTATGCATTAATTCAAGGGATAAAGTTGTTGAACTCAGTAAACTTCTTGACAATGATTCTCCTGTTCACCAGTCAAGCGACAAGAAAAATGTGATACTGATTTCAGTTTTATACCATTGCCCCAGCGATCCCATTCTATTGGAAAAAGTAGTTGGATTTAAGAATAAGGTTGCATCAGAGGATTGTTATCTCGATTCCATAGTTTTTAGCATTCAGAAAAAAACATTTGAGGCAATTGCAACTTTCCTTGAATTAGAACTGGCAAACCATGATTGAGACACCTCAAATAACCATTCGTAAACTACGAAATAGGATAACTACAAGTAAATTTCAAAAGACCTATATCAGTCTAATGATTGAAAGTAGAGGTTCGTTGACCGATGAAGAACTTATTCATTTGTTGAAGTTAGGTGTAATCTTTCTTAATTATGGTGATGATAGTATCCAAAGACTTGGATATAGAATTATCGTGCGTTATTCGAATTTAAATGATGAGTACAGGCCATTATATGATGTGGCCATCAATAAGGGATTTATTCCTGTTTCAAAGTTTATTGAGGAGCATCATTTTAGTATAGCAGAAACCGAGAGCTTTTTCAAAACCTATTTTTCGTCATATCAAGATAATTTCTCTCAAAATGGAATTTACCTTTCATATGGTCAAAAGAAACTGATAGAATTTTCACAGGCTACTCAGGGAGACTTTGTTCTCATTGCTCCAACTTCATATGGAAAATCAGAAATCATAGTCAATAAAGTATATCAGTATCTAAATCAGAAAATATGTGTAATCGTGCCTAGCAAAGCTCTATTAGCGCAAACAAAAAAGAGAATCTTAAATGGTGTAAGGGGTTCTGACGTAGGTAGGATAATTACGCATCCCGAAATGTACAGGGGCGACGAGCAATCCTTTGTGGCTGTGCTTACTCAGGAACGTTTGCTACGCTTGTTGCAAAAAAATCCAAAGTTACGGATTGATGTAGCTTTAGTTGACGAGGCTCATAATATGCTGAAAAAAGAAGAGCGTGCCGTTCTCCTTGTTCAAGTAATGATGATACTTCGAAAGAGAAATACATCTTGCAAATTTAATTTCTTCTCTCCCTTTATATCAAGTGCCTTGAATCTTGAAAACCCAAGAAGTAGCTATAAACTTCTTACTGGAAGGTCGGAAGAATTTATCAAAGTTGAGCGATATTTTACATGTAATACCTTATCAGGAAATCAATTGTTCTTTTATGATCAATTTCTAAACCAATTTACTGAATTACCTTCGCAGAGATATCAAAGTGATACCCAACTGATTCTTGATAAGTCTGCGGGTAAAAATATTGTATATCTAAACCGTCCAAGAGATATAGTAAATTTTGCGCTACGACTTTCCGGCATTATAAACACTGAAATTTCCGTTGCTAAGATTCAGGAAGCCACGACAACCATTGGTGATTTCTTGCATCCCGACTACAACCTGCTCAAATGTATTGAATGCGGTGTGGTGTATCATCATGGAGGAATGCCAGAACTAATTCGGCTGTATGTGGAAAGTATCTTTTCTGATAATAAAGATCTTCGTTACATCATAACTAGTTCCACACTCTTAGAGGGCGTTAATATTCCTGCTGAAAAAATTTTCTTGCTTACAAATAAAATTGGAAGAAGAATATTCACCAAATCCCAGTTTAAGAATTTAATCGGAAGGATATGTCGCTTTAGCGAAGTGTTTGATAAACAGACAGGTAGATTGAGTATGTTGGAGCCTGAAATCTATCTAATTAAAAGTCAATATGAAGCAATTAGTGCTAATCATGCTTCATTTCTAATGACACATGCTAAGTCCGACATAGATCTGGAAGATGAGGTTGAGAATATTCTTTTGAAAGAAGAGACATCCCTACAAACTCAAGTTCAGCGTGACGAACTTCGAAAAACCCTCGAATATCTTGAAAATATCGAACCTGATACAGTAGAATTACCAGGAATGGTATATGTTGATTCGCAAATAGCACAACTCTGCTTTCGTAACAATGTATACGATTTCAACATTGCAGAAAATGAAGCAAGGTTGCTAAATAACATAGAAGAGTTTGGTAGTAATAATAAGATAATCGATACTGAATCTCTCGTTAACGCGATATATGCAATATTCATTTATCAAATTGATGTTACGAGTATAGCCCTGAAAAGACTTGAAAATTTTCCTGCAAGAAGATTCTATTCAATGATTCTGAATTGGCGTACTCAGGGAAGTTCTTACAAAGAAATGATTACGAAGTTTGTTGGGTATTGGAATAGCCTTGAAGATAAGGTTGTTTATTTCGGTTCTGCTTGGGGAGAAATCAAAAGGAATCAGGAAGACTTTGTTGAAAATTATATCGATTTGTCTCAAAAAAGTGGAGCGGAGCGAGTGAATTTGGCAATTCTTAAAATTAAGGAAGAGCAGGACTTTGTCGAATTTAACTTATTGAAATATATCGAAATCCTTTTCGAAATTGGCTTAGTTGAGGCTGATTATTATGAAAAAATTAAATATGGAACATCAGACAAGAGGGTGATTAGCTTACTTAAGAATGGCTTTTCAATTGACCTTGCTAAATGTATAACCTCTGCAGATTATGCTCCTTTTATAAACATCAATACTGACACAGACATTATTGAAATCAATGGATTGATTCCCGAGGTCATGGATGCAAATGGTGAAAACAAACTTTTAATATTTGAAGTGCGGTATCATATGCGTTCCTTAACGTAATACGGGAGCTTGAAAAGGTGTTTGTGAGATTATTCCCCCAAATTGATAAGCATTGGCATATATGGATTATAGTGAGAAATTTAGTCATTTAAAATTGATATTGATTTCTATGGTAGGCCAAATATTCCTGCTGCTTTTTATTAAAACTTCCGACATTAGTCTCTTGAAGATTCCAGCTTTTAAAAATATCTTTTGCCTCATCTTTGATTAGAACTTCACCGTTATCACTAAAGCTTATAAAACCTTTGTCAAAAAGTTTGTCAACATGTGGGCTTAAAAGTAGGCCGTTATTTCCATCAAGTTTTTCTGTATCGTTTGATTTGCTCCAGGGTTTAATATGACTAGCAATCAAGAAAGCTATATCAGAAGTCCCTGTGATTCTACAATTTTTTTCAATACTAACAACATCTCTCCTAAATTTGCCTTGGCCCAATCTGGCGTCGATTAGTCTTTGCTTTTGTGTTGGGGTTCTCTCAGAATTATTAATTTCTTGTACTTCATCTTTTTCTTCTTGGGCGACAGAGGTTAAATTTTTAGCGGCTACGAGCTCGGAGTATATTGATAGCATGAGTTTTAAGTCACTAACCAATTCATCTTTTGGAGGTACGTTAGCTAAGCTATAAAATTTAGAAATGATATTTCCAGCCTCGTAGTCTCTTGGCAAATGGCTTTTGGTGTTTTTTCCCTTTCTTAAATTAATATTTTCTGAGGAAAATAATTGAGCGTCATAATTTATTTGCATTCTTAAAGAATTCGCACGCTTTTTCAAAATACTCCTGTAGCCTTTTTTAATCTCTTGTCCAACGCTGGTAACGCCTTGGTTTAGTGTTAAGTAAAAGCCAGTCATGTCTTCTCTAAATATATAAACTGGATAGTAGCCATCTTGAGTACTTGTGGTTACAAGTACGTCGAGTATGGCAACCCATGGGCATGCAGCCCAACGGCTTTGGCCAGCAGAACCCTTGAAAATATATTTGTCTGACTCTTCAATAATATCTTTTATTGATTTTGGAAAGCTATTGCGCAACAAATCAGCTATTGGATGGTCTGTAAAATTTCCTTGGGACGCAGGGATATAATGTTCTAGAACATTAATGAAAAATGAACGCATGATAAAATAGGGATGAGGGATGATTTAAATTATTATTCTGAAAAGCTAAAGGCTTAAACTTATGTTTCTATAATTGTGGGATTATGGTAATTAGGCGATGGTGCCTTACTATGGTTTTCAATCCTAAGGTAAGTATCTTTTTGCAAATAGCAATATGGTTTCCCGTGGCTGTAAATTTTAGTCCAATAAGGCTGGTTGTGCTTTTTATAATTAACTAAGTTAAATTTAAAGCAACATACGCTATCGGCAATCTTTACTAAGCCCCCAAGGCGAGAAGGCGAAAACATGATGTAAAGTTTGGAACGAAATCTGAACTAGCTTACATTTGGAAAGATAGTACTAAATTAGCGCAAGCCTAATCGATACATCTCTATTTTACAATTAATTTGAATAATCGTCTCCAAAAATACCTTAAAGCCTTTACCCGCCTCAAACGTGGTGTAACACCATACGGTCTAGCGCCACATAAACCTGTGCTATTGCTAAGCTTGATTGAGCTTATTGAAAAAGGTGTTGTCACCAATAATCAGTTCGAAGTAAATGCAGATCTTGTCGCCACTTTTAAAGAAAACTGGTTGTTGCTCGTGCCTACTTTACATCAGGCCGATTTTACACAGCCTTTTTATTATTTGCAGAGCGAAAAAGTGGAAGGTAAGCCCTTTTGGATTTTACAGCCCAATTTAGGTATGCAAATTAATGCGCATATTAAATCGGTAACCCGCTTAAGTGAAACCTGTGCCTTTGGTTATTTTGAATCCGAGCTGTTTATACGATTTAGTGACCCTAATAATAGGGCAATAGCAACGGCATTGTTGCTTGATGCATATTTTGCTGAAAGTAAAGTCGGTTTTATTGCAGCTAAAAATCATGGTGAAGGCTACCTGCATGATCAGGAAGATTTTGTGTTAAATGAGCCTGAAGTCAGATACAAACGCATGGTCATCAATACCGAAGAAGATGTTTTTGTAAGGAATGGATTATTTAAGAAATTGGTACCGAAAATTTATGGGAATAAATGCAGTTTTACCGGCATGCAATTGAACAGCACTTTTGGCATAACTTTATTGATGCCTGCCATATTGTGCCATTTAGCCAAACGCACGATGATAAGGTTACTAATGGTATTGCACTTTGTCCAAATCTGCATCGAGCATTCGATCGTGGTCTGGTTAGCATAACTAATGATTACACCATTTTAGTTTCTAAACACCTGATCGAAAACACCAACCATCCTTATGCTTTAAATAGATTAAATGGACGGAGAATTTTGTTACCAAATAAATCAACCCAATACCCTGAAATTGCCGCAATAGAATGGCATCGGCAAAATATATTTAAGGATTAAATAAAACACACAATGCGTTCTGGTTTCCCGTAAGTTAAACCGATTTTATAATGGCATTTTGAGATAGCGTAAGCTATAATGTTAAACCATAAAAAAATTAATTATGCCACAAAGAATTTTAAACGAAGATTGGAACGAGTACGACAATCGAAAAATTAGAGACAAAAGGGATGCTAAATTCTTTTCATGCGAAGAGAAATGGGAAGTAGATTATTTGGTAGCCAAAATCAAAAAGCACAAAAGCAATCCAGAACAAGAAATCAGGAATGCAATAGCTGCATGTTGCAAAACAGTATCTGCACCCAGGCCAAGAAAGCAATTTGTTGAATGTGTGATGTCGAAACTGTAATCTTTTTAGGGAAAGTCTAGCTTTCCCTAAAATTGTTTATTATACTAGCCGCCTCGAATAAATCTTTTATAACCTTTACCCTAACATACTTTCCGAAACTTCCTTTCGTTATACATCACATACAGCGTC
This sequence comes from Pedobacter jeongneungensis, assembly GCF_039538295.1. NCBI lineage: Bacteria > Pseudomonadati > Bacteroidota > Sphingobacteriia > Sphingobacteriales > Sphingobacteriaceae > Pedobacter > Pedobacter jeongneungensis. The sequence goes on from NZ_BAABBY010000005.1 coordinate 400,751, forward strand.
GTTTATTTTGCTGTTTAATTACTGATTAAATTTACAGTTGATGGAAAAACGAATTCAGGTTTTTATCCCATCCCTAACAATTAGATCATCCCGGTTTGTGCATGCTCTCCGCATTTATGCACGCTGCAGGCGCCCGCAAAAGGTACCATGCATCAGGTATTGTATTGGCCTGATCGGGCTGAGCCGCGGTTACCCATAAGCTCTGAACCTACCGCAATTTACACACACACACAACACATAATGATAATTAACCCGAATTAGCTGACGGTTAAATGCCGGTTGATCTTAGTTTGCAGGTTTAAATCCAATGGTAAATAACCATTTTAAGAAGATTTTAGCGGCTCAAGGCAATTGGCTTAACACTCAGCACAGGAACGACTGAAACATTTTTAGAACCTGAATATCCCTGACAGTTTTGGGAGAATGTTTTCATGTTTTTAAACGCTATACACATGAAAGACTATGAAGCGCTTGTACAGATTTTGTACAATATTTATCTCGTACTGAATAAAGAAAACCGGCCTTTTACTTTTATCGATCTTTTTGGCAGCCCAAACGAGCAACTTACGCGGCAGCAGGTAAAAGATTACCTTAAAATAAGCGAGAGTACTTACAAACGCAAGGTAAAAGACGGGACTTTAAAACCCATAAAACTACCGGGTGGCGACCGCTTTTACCTGAAAGATTTATTGAGTGCTTATTTAGAAAGTCAAAGAAAGGGGCGGATTTAACCACCTGCGCGCTTTACCTTTTGCAGGTACCAGGTTAACCCCACATGTACCCTTTGCTTACTTATCCTTTACCTTTTCTATACCTTTTGTTTACCCCGGCTTTACCCTTTATTTACCAAAAAGGCGAAGCCGGGGTATTTTTATGCAGGAGGTTTGGCCGCATTCCGGGCCAGCTGTCCCCTGGTTAATTTCTGCTGCATCTCTATTCTGTATTGTGAGTTGCTTTTTTAAAGGTTCATTTTGGCTCAATGATGCCTGTAACGGGTCCAATATAGCCCATTAAAGTCCGGAATAATGTATCCTGAAAGCCTATAGTTAAGTTTGGGTATGGATTTAAGCCACTGATAAATGGGGAAATCCTGAAGCACACATCTTTTCACTTAAAAAACAACATTATGGCAACGTATTCAAAAGGCGCCAATGGCGCATTCTCAGGTAAAATAGGCAGTATTGTTGGCAGCAACTGGCGCGGGGTAAATTACCTCAAAAGCCTGCCCAAAAAGAATAACAGGCAAAGTTCCGACCTGCAGCTGGCACAACGGAGTAAATTTGCACTCGCTCCACTTTACCTCAGTCCGATTAAAGACATCTTAAATATTGGTTTCAAAGATAAGCAGCTCAATAAAATCACCGGTTACAACGCTGCGGTGAAGATTTTTTTAAACAATGCGGTTGGAGGAGATTACCCGGATTTTGTAATCGATTTTTCGCAGATTGTACTCAGCAAAGGTTCGCTTTCTGTGTTCCACGGTTTAAATGCTGTTTTACAGGGTACCGATATTGTGCTCACCTGGCAGGGAATCCCGAACCGTTATAATGCTTTCGACGATGATATGTTGATGGTGGTATTATTTAACGATACCAAAAAAATGTACTTCGTGTACGAAGAAGCAACAAGGGCCGCTTTAACCTACACCATAGCCGTGGGCAATACTTTTGCCGGCGATGTGTTTTATGGCTGGGCTTTCGCCGTTAAGCGCGAAAACAATGTGGTATCTAACAGCCAGTACCTGGGCAGCTTTACCATGCCGAAAGCTTAAACATTAAGCCCTGCCCTCATTAATACCTGTAAAGGTTAGGGCAGGGTTTTTAAATTTTGTTTTTTGAGCTACACTTTCCTCACTGCGGTTTTTAATACCGAGAGGAGAAAAAGGATCAGAAATATGATGATTACAGGGGCAAAAACTTCTAACCAGCCAATGCGCCCGAAAATGATTCTGATGATAAAGAGGATGCAGCTAAAAAGCATCCCCAACAGGATTAAGATTTCTTTAAAACCCCTTTGTTTTGTTTTCTTTGTTCTTCTTTTTGCCACAAGATTTTTTTAAATGGTTAATTTAACGGCAGTGATCTCTTAGTTTCGTCATTGCGAACTGAAGAAGGGGCTTTGTGCAGGAGTGAAGCAATCTTTTTTAATAATGAATAGATTGCTTCGCCTCGCACCTATTCAGTCTGACGTAATTATGCAACATTAACCTTAACTTACAGCAATGTAACCTCAACACGCCTGTTCTTTTTTCTTCCACCAGCCGTATTATTTGAGGCAACCGGATTTTCAATGCCTTTTCCTGTCGCGCTTATCCGGCTTGCTTCGATATTTAATGCTGTTAAATGGTTCTTAAATGCATCGGCCCTTGCCTGCGATATCTGCTCGTTTACCGCTATCGGGCCATCACTGCTGGCATAACCATCAATATGGATAGAAGCTGCAGGGTTTTTAGATAAATGTGCTAAAATACGTTTAATTAAAGGCTTGTTAATGCTTGCAAAAGATGATGTTCCCTGAACAAATGTTACCGGTACCGTATGGTTTAATGCTTTAAGTGCTGCCGTTTTTAGTTCAGGCGAAGCAGCCTCTGCACTTGTTTTTCCGCCTGATTTCTCCTTGATTTCGGAAGTGTTTACCGGTGCCGTTGGATCTGTACTGTTAATATTTGCTTTTATGGGGGCAACAGAGGCAGCTGCGTTATCCGGTGCCGAAACAGTATCTTGAACGGCTTCTCTGGCAATGTTATCTGATGGCTGACCGGATGAATAATACCAGATGCCGCCACCAATAATTAAAAGTCCAAATAAGCCAATTAACCAGCCCCGCGATCGGCCAGCGGGTTTTTCGATCTCTCCTTTTGAAAGATCAAATTTAGATCGCTCTTTTTTAGAACCATCGTTTTTATTTAAATCGAATGCCATAATTTTATTTTTTAGGTGTACATCTCCACTAAAGTTTGCAAACTGCCGGTATGTGCCCTGCCCATCGCTTCAAACTCCCAGCTTTCGCCGGCACGGAACAAACGCCCGAATTCTACGGCATCTTCATTGGTATATTGGTCTTTCAGGTCGTAACGCAGGATCTCCGAGCCGGTGCTTTCATCTACAATCCTGATGTAGCAATCGTTCACTTTTCCAAAATTCAGGTCTAATGTTCTTCTGTCTTTTTTATTGTCGTTAGGGTATTTGCAAATCGTACAGCAAATGATAATCTGCTCAACCTTAGGGCTAACTTTTGATAAATCGATAAACATATCTTCATCATCGTCGCCATCACTTCTGCTCCCGTCAGGATCATCAATGGCACCGATAATGGCGCCGTCTTCGGTAAACGGTCTGAAAAGGCCTTTTTCTACCTTATCCTCAATTTTATTACCCATGCGGATTTGCCCGTAAAAGGTAAAGTACGAATCAGAAGGGATTTTGAAATCGCCACCAATTGAAAATGCCGAAACATCGAGGTCGAACTCCGGACCACCCGGTTCTTCGTTAGGATCCCAGCCCATGCCTATTTTTACTATGGTGAGTCCGGGTGCTGCCTTGGATAGAGAGAACCTGTCTCCCTTATTTAAATTAAAACTGCTCATTATTGATATAATTCTATTAGTGTATTTAAACCGCCCGAAAAGGCCTGGCCTAGCGCCTCTACATTCCATGTGCCCCCGTTTCTGGCAATGGAAGCAATCATCAGCGAATCTTCGTTTGTAAACTCCTCTTTAAGCTGGTACTGGCATAAAACCGATTTATCGGCATGGTTCCTGATATTGATATAGGAGTTTTGAACATGGCCAAAATGGTGGCCTCTTTCTTCGCTTTGATCAATGGTTACTGCGAAATAAAGGAACTCTACTTTCGGGTCTATTTTGGATAAATCGATATGGATTACTTCATCATCTCCATCGCCTTCGCCGCCCCTGCTATCACCCGGATAATGGGTAGAACCATCAGGGCTCGTGTTATTGTTATAAAAAACAAAGTATTCATCGGCAAGGAGTTTGCCGTTTTCGCCCAGCATAAACACGGAGAGGTCGAGGTCTACCGGGTGTCCGTTTACAACAGCGGTATCCCAGCCCAGGCCGGCAATGAGGTGATTTAAGCCCGGTTCTTCCCTGATCAGGGATACGGGTTTTCTTTTTTCTATTTGTATAGCCATTTTGTTAAGTTTTAGATTTTATAGGCCCTAACTCTTTTTTGGAGGTAAAGGCGGTGGTTTTACCGGATTGTTTTTGGTGTTTTGCGGTACTTTTATTTCGGGCAACCTGGGGATGTTTACCGGTTTTGAAACATCGCTTTGCTTTTTAGGTGGTAATGGTGGTGGCAGTTTTGGTGTTGGAAGGGCTGGTCGCGGCAGTACAGGAGGCGCAGTGGGTACTTTTGCTTTAACATTGTAACCGGCATTGGCAATTGTTTGAAAAATGGCCAGCATGGTATCTTTAACATCAACCGGCTGTAAGGCGATAACATGATGATACTTTTTCAGCAGTTTATCAGAAAAATATGCGGTGCTGATTTCTTCTGATCCCAGCAGGATCATTACATCATCGGCCTGCAGGTTGTTTGCCCTTAACAGATCGTCTGTTGCGGCAAAAATCATCCCGTCATTGGCATAATATTGCAGCCTGTCGTTCAGGTTTCTTTCCCTTACATTAAACCAGTACCGGTTTCCGTCGGATAGTTCGGCCTCGCCTTTAATAATCGGACCGATGTTTTGAAGTAAAGCCGCACAGAAGGGAAGCAGGAAAGCAATTTCGGCATCTTTATTAACCGACAGGTAAGAATTTTGCAGAATGATATATTCTACAATCATATCGGCGAGGATTTTTACCCTCGGGTCGGCACCCTGACCTACCAGTTTGGCCGATCCAAGCGCTTCGGCCTTACTGTTTTTGTAAAGGTTTAAATAAAGTACATTATCAATGCCATTCATCAATAAAATGGCCTTGTTGTTTGGCAAAATCTGCTTTTGCGTAAGTATATTAAAAAGGGTATGGTGATAGGCAATGCGTTCTAAATTAAAATAACCAGCCTCCTGAAAGAGGTTTTCGATCAGCGATTTCTCATTGTCTTCAATATCATCATCAAATAAGAAGCGCAAAGGGAACTGCTGCCTGTACGATTCGATAGAATCGGCTTTGTATAATACGGTGTTTAAAAAATGCGATAAGTATTGTTCTACACCATAATAAAATAGCTGTTTAACCGGTTTTTTGTTGCCATATATACTGAAATGTTTAGCCGGATCTTTTACAATTTCGAAATAATTGCCATAAGCGTAGGGATCGTTTTTGTAAAAGCGTTCCCTAGCGGCGGCACCAAAAATAAAATCGTTGCCATTTACATAAAAGTATAAGGGAACCTCATTCGATTCCCTCATTTTTAATGGGGCATAAGGGTTACTGTCTGCTTGATACCAGAAAGTAACCGTCCGCTTCGATATTTTTGCCAATACACAGAATCCCATCTTTACTATTGTTTTTGAATGCCTTTAAGCAGGTGTTTTTCGAAGAATTTCATCCCTTCGAGAATAATGATCGGCGCTACATAATCGAAATCTTTCTGGTCATCGTGTTTCCGCTTTTGTGCTTTGATAAAATCGGGCTCGCCTTTGATGTAGTTCTCGATGTTCATATCCTGAAAACCGGCCATAAAATCTGTCGCATTCATTTTCAGGCCAAACATGCCGGATGATACCTTGTAAAACAGATCGGCAAAATCCATAAACCTCGGGCAGTGCGGTTTGCCTTCCTGTGGTAAACAGATAAAATGATTGCCAATATGCTCCAGCATTTCGGGGGTAATGGAGTTGGTTGATTCGAGGTATTTAAATTCGCCGTTTGGCGTAACCACACAGAAATTATCTTCGCCCAGGATCTCAATGGCCTGTTTGTTGGTAGGTACCAGAATGCTGGTGATGTTGGTTGGGATGGCCAAACCTTTCGACACTTCGTATTTCACATCGGAATTATCTGTTCCGCGTTGCGAATTGATATCGATTATTTTTAAAGGGTTTGTAGTGATGGGACTAATGGTTTGTTTGGCCACTGTTTCGCCGCCCATGCCCCTGATAAACATCTGTGTATAATAATCGTCTGCTGCGGCCGGATTTACCGCGGTAAACCAGTCGAATATCCTTGCGCCTTTACCTGCAAATGCAATTTTTATTTTCGGCGGAATGGCTTTAACGGCTGGTGGTGCATCTTCTGATTTTACAATCTCATTCCTTAACTTATAAGCCAGCTGACCTGCGTAAAACATAATCAAACCGGTAACGTAAAGGTTAATGCTCATCATTTCCTTACATTCGGCAGCGATTAAGAGATAAAAAGTTTCAAAATCTGAAGCTTCCAAACGATCAACAACCTGTTCGAAATAATAGGGGGCGGTATTTTCGTTAAATTTAGGTGTACCGGAATTTAAGCCCTGGATGGATATCTTTTTCTTTTCGCAGATCCTGAGCAGCACGTTTTTAAAGTTGGGCGAAAATTTTGTCGCCTGTGCTACGCGTTCGGCCGCAAAACGAATGGAGTTCTGTTTAATCATTGCCTTTCCGCCATCCATTGAACACAATGCGGTGATATCTGTTGTACTGCCACCGATATCAAAACATAATACCAACTCTCCATGATTAATGGAGTAACCCCCGTTTGGGCGCACCAGGTAATTGGCTACGGCACAGGCTTCGGATAAGGATTCTTCGTTGCCTAATTGTTTAAAATTAAACCTTACCGGGCCGGTTTCCGTTTTAATATCTACCGCTGTAAGTGTTTTTTTAGCCTCATTGCCCCATCCAGTAGCAACAATTTCTTGCGGTTGTTCGCCCCAGGCGCTATTGCCGGTGCCGGTTGAACCCCATGCTGGTGTTGTAGCGGCAGGTGCTGAAGCCTGGCTGCCCCAGCCACCTGATTGAGCTGCAGGAGCGCCCCAGCTGCTGCTGCCTGATGTATCGCCTATATCAGAAAGATCGGAAGGAGGAAAGGTTTTTAATTTAACATTACTTTCAATCGGAGATACTTCTTTAAGCGAATCCCATATCCCCCTGTATTCGCTTAATAATTCTTTACCCATTGATGAGGGGTACGACCATTTTAAGGTGTGCGGCTCATGCCCTTCAATAAATAACTGTGCATAAACATGGAGCAGTAAGGTACTTAAATAGGCAGTTTTATAACTTTTATCAATCTGCTGGGTAGACCATTTCATATTGTACACCAGCTCTGCCCTGCCAATGCGGTTATAACCTAAAATGTAGCGGTTGTTTTCTGCATTTTCGATCGGCAGGTTTTTTTCGAAACAGGGAAAACCACCCTTTACCGCCTGGGCCATTAAGGAGTTAACCTGGATGTTGCCATCATTTACCACTCTTCGCGAATCGTGGATGGTTAATACAGATTTGATGGAATTGGTGAGGATTTCGTCGTTCTGGAAAAAGAAAATTTCATCTTCCACCGCTGGTCGTTCATCGTTGTTTTTACTATCGCTCGCCAGTAACGATACCCTTTTATTGGTGAGTTTCAGGTTTTCGCAAACCTCGTTCCGCTGATCGGAAAAGTAAGCAATGGAAGAATTTGTACTGCCAAAATCGACCCCTAAAAAGGCCGGCGACAATGTCCTTGGTGCATTTAGCATGTTCACCGGTAAGGCCTGCGTATTGCCTGATCCATCGTAACGGATAATCCCAAAACCACAATCAACGCCTGCATGTGCAAACTTTACCCCTTTAAAAGGTTTATTGCTTTCGTATATTTCGTATTTATACTTATTATCGGCCACTGCATTGTTTGATGCGATGTGCAACTGCGCTTTAATGTTGCCGTATTTTTCAGGGATTACTGCTGCCTTTCCGTTAGCGGCCAGGTATAAAGGATTACCTTTTTCATCGAGTACAATCCTGAAAAAATCGTCGTCCACATTTCCGATAAATGGCGTAGCCTGAAACCTGGCATCGTTATGCGGTATTTCCGAATACAGAAAGTAACGGTTCCATTGTTTGGAAATAAAATTAGGCCACATTAAAATGTCCTTACCGCTGATCGATTCGGAAGTTACCCGGTAAATCACCTCCTTAACAATTTCATTCCCGGTTTCGGTGTATAACTTTAACTGAACAATCAGCCGTTCGCCATCCTTATCGGCCGGATCATAAATGGCGGTAATGCGCGATTTTACGTTCGATGATTCGGAAATGCCGACCAATGCATCAAGTGTGGCACCAAAAACATTTAGTGCCAGTGGGGTTAAGGGCAGGGTGAAATAGGCATAGCTGTTCAACTGCCCTTTGGTTTCGGCCGCCAGTAACAATATGGGTTTCGATTTCAGGAAATTCCGGGTTTCCATGCCATCCCTGCCAAAATCGATCTGGGCAATTTCGGTGGTATCGGGAAGCAGTAAATCTTTCGGATCAAACAGGATACTGCCCTCTTTGGATTCGTTGTAGATAATCCCTTCAGAGCCGAATAATGCTGTAGAATAGTTAAAAAGAAGGCTAAAAGGATAGTTGAACAGGGAGCCAACTTCGGGAGCGGTAGATTTATCGAGTTTAGGATAACCTTTTGCCTGCTGATAAATAATCATATCATTCATCCACGCCTGGATACAGGTAGAAATATTGCCATACTCAGGCCTGATCAGTTCTTCTACACCGGCATAATTTAACCTGAACTTTTCAATGTTATCTAAAATGTGTTTGGCATAACCATACAGTGTAGAGAGTTCTTGCGGGTTAATTTCCGACTGTAAGGGATCGATAAATTTTCCGTTCTGTACGTTAATGAAGGGAAATTTCTCCCTGATCTGATAGGATACGGAAGTAAAAACAAAACTATCAGGAGAGGTTCCGCCGATCACATGGCCTTTAAACGAAATAACATCGATAAAGGGTATTCTATCCGCATTATTGGCCAGTGATTGATCGCACCATAAGGGTTTACGCTCAAATAACATATTGCCAAATGCCCCGGTAGGTTCATATATATTTGTGGTGGTATGTAAATGCCCGCCATCCGAATAAGATAGATGGATTCTATTTGCTTCTATATCTTTATAGTTTAAAGCTATACAGCTGATCAATCCCTTCCATTCGCTGATGAGTGATTTATAGAATAACATCAAACCCGATGCTTCAGCTTCTTTATCGCGGATATTATCTATGGCATTTTTGAATAAATTAGCACGGGCAAATACCGATGGGATGCCCGATACAATGGTTCCGATATTAACCGAAGAATTACCGTCCTGATCTACTGCGATTTCGGGAATCAGGATGTTTTTGGTAAATACTTCAAGCTGGGGGATTTTATCCCAGGCAAATTCGACACCGTTTGGCTCTGTTTTGGGATGAACTTTTATCGCCAGTGCTTTGATTCTTTTATCTGACATGGTGCTTTAGTTTATATCGAAGTTTTGTGAAATGGTAAGGGCATTAAAAATGTGCGCGAGGAATTTCTCTTTGGTGGTATTTACTTTCTGCTCCTCTTTTGGGTTGGTGTTAATTAGTTTTTCAACAAAAACATCATAACGGTCTCTAAAAAGACCTCCTTTGCTCCAATGGTGTTTTTCATCAAGGAAAATGGTACCCACATCCAGTTTTTTTAGTTCGGAAGGGTTATCCGGGAATGCCTTACTATCGAACAGGAACCTGCCAGGGGCAACAGAACTCCTCACCTGATACAGCCAGCCCGGTATAAATTTGGCATCTTTAAAGGTATAGGCAAAAAGCTTAAAATATTCGTTGATGTCTTTACACTCTGCATCGGTAATGGTGCTGTACTGGTTCAGTTTTTGGTTTTCGCACTGTTTGATGAAACCTTTTATACCGCCATCATCAAAAGCCCCACCGTTTTTGGTTAATGAAATGTGTGCCAGGGAGAAAAAAGCACCCAGCTTGTTTACAAATATTTCGCCCGATTTATTTTCGTTGCCTATAAAGTCGTCAAAAGAGAAGTTGAACGAATTATCTTTAAATTCTACCGCTTTATAGAGGTAATCGGCCTTTGCGCTGTTAAAACCATCATTCCGGGTAAAAAAATCGTAAGCAGCACAGGCGCATAACAACTCTGTAATGTGGCAGGGATTTTTCTGTTCGCTGCCACCGGTTATGGTTTGATTGGAAACATTGTTGCCATCAATTTTTTTACTTTCTATCGGCCAGCCGATATGGTAAAGCAGTTTATAACATTTCTGAACGGTAGGATCGCTTTGGTAAAACTGCAACGCAGCCTGACTGTTTAGTGGAAAAAACGACGAATCGGCAATTACGCTATTGGCTTTGCTGGCCTTCTGTTTATCATCGGGTTTATTAAAAGTGAAATACTCTGTTAATAAGGTAGAGCCAAATTTGGCCTTGGCGAAATCAATACTGGCATTTCCGTTAGAGCGGATTTTTACGAAATCCTGCAGTGCTTTCGGTATTACCGGAATAGATGATGCACCTGTACCACCGAATATAGAACCAAAGATAAAAACCCTGGCATTTGCACCTGCACCCTCCAGTTTGCCCATAAAGGTGTCCAGTTCGCGCTCCTGCGATTGTACTGCAGCACCTTTGCTAATATTGCGGGCGGCTTCTACTATGCCATGGTACATCAGCATAGAGCCAAGGTGGGTTTGTGCCCGGTAGCCATGATCTAAAGCAAACTCCTGTACGGAACCATTATCCAAAAACAGGTCGGATATTAGTTTATTGGCTTTCTGCTGCTCGGGCGAACCTGTGGTAATTTTGCTGATGTTTTTATAGGTTTCCCTTCCCGGGCCGGCATAGTTGGTAAAAAACCGGTGTAAATTCAGTTTTGCAGAGAAAAAGGTGTTTGCATTTGGCGTTCCGCCTACACTGGTACCGGTTGTTTTGATCCGGTTGTAAAGGGCAATCAGTTCTTCAACTCGGCCTTTATTCCCGTTGTTCTGATCGGTATCAAGCGTGAGGACTTCGATTTCCTGATTATCGAACATACCAATTCCACATAAGTGGGTAAAGGCTTCTAAACAACGCATCCCGGTACCGCCTATGGCGATGACGAATAATTTATCCATTGATGTTTTGATTAGGGTTAAAACCAGTGTCCGATTTTACCGGTTGCAAATACTTTGCTCAGTACAAAACCGATGATGATGTAAATGACGAAACCGATGGCTGTGCCGATACTCAGGGCGGTTACATAATTATTTACGACCATGATGTTCGCATCAGGCTTGAATGCATAATAACCCAGTAAAAAACATACTGCCGGATTTAAGATGGCCAATACCCAGAACCAGGTTTTGCGTGCTTTAGGATCTTTTGGGTTGCTCCCTCCTTCAAACCTGATGGCGTTTGCAATAATGGCCGATAGTAGCAGAAAGATTAATGCGGTGATGATGGAGATGATGTAAGCTGAAGTTGATTCCATTTTAGAGTTTATTTTAATGATTTAGATTACTGTTTAGTTTTGATGTAGTACGAATACACTACTTTATCTACAGGTTTAAGCTCCTGCAAGGTGTTTTTGATTGATTCGGATAAAGCCGTATTTGGGATGTTTTTAGCATTTATCCACTCAAATTTGGCCATTTTAGCACCCTGTAGATTAGGTGTGGCCGTGTTTGATAAAATATCTACCCTGATTAATCCATCCGGATTACGGATGTTGGCTGCACTGAATTTAGGGTCGAAAGCAACACCCAACTCTGCATGTTTTGGATTAGCTGCCCTGGTATTACTAAAAAGGGTTTGGTTAAGGGTAAAAACCTCATTAAGGGGATTTGATGGCTGTGTTTTGTAAACCCATTGCGCCTTTAATTTCCCATCGGTATTGTAACAGGCCAGTGCAATTGCATCGCTTTCCTTGTCAGAAAACTTAGCCTCGCCATTACTGCCTTTGCTTAATTTAGGTTGGTGTTTTTTAGCTTCTTCTGCTTTTGCAAAGTTTTCGAAATCGGTAGTTACGTCTGAAACTTTTACGCTGAAGTTTCCGAAAGTGTAACTATCTTCATTACTGAGGTCGATAAAAAGTTTCCTGAAGAAATCGTTAAACTGATTTTGCGCGGCATAAGTGCTGTGCAGCTGATCAATGTTTTTCCAGTCTAATCCGAGCGGATAAAACTCAAAGTTGTGTCCGCTTTTTGTTCCGTTGAGGTAACCTTCTTTTAAATCGAGTACATTTTTGGCTTTGTCTGACTTTGCCGTATCATCATAAAAAATACCACCTGATTTTTCTGAAGGATATCCGGTTGAGAGCTGGTAAGCCGTGTTGGATAAATCAAACCTGGTTGTTGAGGGAGCAAGCTTTGATTCGAGTTTTGAAATCATGCTGCCTGCATCCGGATTACCAGAGCTGAATATGGTGAAATAAAGGTGTTTGTTAACCTTGCCTTCTTTATAATCGGCAATAAAAAAGTGAATGGAATTTCCTTTTTCGAGCCATTTAGAGAATGGGATTTTTAGAAAGGCGGTGTTGGTCACCTCTATGTTTTTTTGCCACTCCTCAAAATCGGTAATGAGCAGTGCATCGCTGTTATCCGCCACAATTTTTTCTACTGATGATTGCAATGGCGCCCAAATGTCGGCATATTGTTTCGGATCGCTTACCTGTTGACCCAGTTCGGTAGTATTGGCTACATTTAATAATGATATTTTATTGGAACCTAATTTATAAACTTCAAACTGTTGTGCCAGAATGGTATTGAAGCAGGCCGACATCATGTTTTTAATCGTTGGATCGCTAAAAGCCTTGTTTATACCAGATGAGAAATCGATGTAAAGTGCCGGTGTGCCCCTTTTAATTTCATTGCCCGGAGTGGTAACGTTATGGTATGCTTCGATACGCTTCCCTAAGTCCTGATCATAAAAATTGAAGTTTGTAGCTGCGAAGGGATCTTCTGATGGGGATCCTCCGGAACTTTTACAAGCTGACATTGTAAATAATCCCAGTAGCCCCATTAACCTGAAAAATTTCAGGGTATTGCCTGTTTTCATAATTTATACATTTAATGCTTTTAGTATTGTTTAGATGATCAAAAGTATAGGCAGGGCAACGGCAATCCTTACGGAAAACCGTAAAGCTGGGATTATGGTTATAAAAAATTAAGATAGCGTGTTTTAATTTACCACCTTAGAACATTTAAGCTGTTAAATGGTATTAGCCGTCTTACAAGGGTTTTACCATATAAGAAATATAAGAGCATGTAAGCTTATATGATCCTTAAATGTCTTACATGGTTGAAAAAGGATTCGGGTATAATTCACCACCTTAGTTACCTTAGAATATTTAAGCTGTTGAACAATTGCACATTGTGTATAAGAGGTTTTACCATATAAGTAAGATAATGGCATGTGAGCTTATATGGAACTTAAATGTTTTACATGGTGAAAAAAAGCATTCGGGTATAATTTATGATCGAACATTTAAGCTGTTGAACAATTGCACATTGTGTATAAGAGGTTTTACCATATAAGTAAGATAATGGCATGTGAGCTTATATGGAACTTAAATGTCTTACATGGTTAAAAAAAGCATTCGAGTATAATTCACCACTATAGCTATCTTAAACATTTAAGCTGTAAGAGGTTTTACCATATAAGAAATATAAGAGCATGTAAGTTTATATGGTCCTTAAAATATCTTACATGGTGAAAAAATGCATTGATTTTAGTTTATCGAGTTATCGTTTAATTTTGTAAAACGCAGGTGATCTTTGGTGACTCAGGTGGTTGTAAAAATAAATATTGCGCGGTATGATATACCACCTTAGTCACTTTAGAACATCTACTTTCTGCTTTAGTCTTTATGCTTTCTACACTCAGCTTATCGCTAAACGCCCTCTGCCTCTCGCTTTATTACTTTATTCCTTACTACCAACAATTGCTTCATATACCGGGTTAAGAAAAGTTTTTCAGCCAGCCATCCTAAAATGTCTAAGGGTGCTTTAAATTCAAAAATGTCGGTCATTTCGGTTTGGGTATCGATGGTTTTAAATAAGTGTTGATGGTGAAGTTTTTTAAACGGCCCCCTAATCATTTCGTCAATGAATGAGTTTGGATATTCCAGGGTTGTAATTTTATTGGTCATTTCGAAATAAATGCCAAAATGTTTGGCCCTCCAGGAAACTGATTCACCTAAGTTGATTAACCCGCTTATCTTTCCTTTTATGGCTTGTTCTCCGCAATGCTGCATTGATTGTACGTGTAGATCAATGCTTCTCGCCAGATCAAAACACTGCCCCATTGGCGCATTGATTAATGTTTTTAAAATGATGGTTGGCATAATTAACGATTTTGTGATATGCCTAGCGTTTGGCGCCAGGGGGGGTTGCGTTTAATATCATAACCTTTTCTCCTTATCGCCAAGCGCCAAACGCTTTCCGCTCAGCGCTTCCACCGCCTCCTTCACTTCCCCATACTTAAACTCAAAACCACTATTCACCAACACAGCTGGTTTAACCCATCTGCTTTTTAAGATCAGTTCTGTTTCTGTTCCGATAATTTTTGCGCCAATGGCCAGTAACCAGGCAGGTGTAGGTAAACCGAAGTTGCGACCAAAAGCTTTTCTGATGCTGCGCATAAAAAGATTATTTTTAACTGCATTTGGTGCGGTACAGTTTACTGTCCCTTTTATTTCAGGGTGGTTAAGCAACCATTCAATACTCCGGGCAGCATCCTCTTCGTGGATCCAGCTCATGTACTGTTCGCCATTGCCTTGTTTACCGCCCATACCCAGTTTCACCAGGTTGAGTAAACGTGGAAAAGCACCATCTTTTAAACCTAACACAATGCCCATCCTAAGGGCTATTTTTCTTGTTTGAGGTGTTTCAGTTCCGAAAAAACTCTTTTCCCAGGCTTTACAGACTTCAATTGAGAAACCTGTACCGATTTCGCCGGTGAATTCATCCTGAGGCCGGTCTTCCGCATGGCGGTAAATGGTAGCAGAAGTAATATTGATCCAAAGCCTAGGCGGGTTTCCCATATCATTGATCGCTTCGCCCAGTAAACGGGTAGGAATCAGTCTAGAATCAAAAATTTCTTTCTTGTTTTTTTTGGTGTACCTGCAGTTTACATTTTTGCCGCAAAGGTTAACCAGCAGGTCTGCGCCATTTAAACTATTTGCCCATTCGCCCATAGTTTTACCATCCCATAATAGCGTTTTAATATTTCCGGTTTCGGCCTGCGGTTTTCTGGCAAGGATGATCACTTCATCAGCCAGGTTGCTAAAATGTTTCGCCAGTACACCGCCCAAATAGCCATTTCCTCCAGCCAGTACAATTTTTCCGTATTTCATGATCTTAAAAACTAAATATTAAACCTAAAACAATTAAGCGGTAAAGTGCCCAGCTCACACTCATTAACCAACCCAGCTTTAACAATTTGCTCCTGCGGATGTGTTCCAAAAACATCAATCCTGCAACCATTAAAAAGTACAGAACAAAAAATACAGGTTGGCTTTCAAGATACTTAACCAATGTCAAAACAGGCAGAAGCAACAATGAACCGGCGAAAGAAATGGTCATCATATTGCCAAGGTAATCCCACAGTTTTTCTTTTCGGTAAAAAAGAATAATAGCTCCCTGAAAAAATAGCTGCCCGCCACAAATTAAATATTCCCGGTATTGGTTACCCAATGGGACAAAATCGGTAAGCAAATGTGCATAAGCCGTTAATACGTAAGCAGTAATCAGCCAGGTAGAAAGGAGATAAGCAATGCGGTAATGGAGTTTAAAAGCAGGCTGTATGGTGTTTTCTTTAACTGCTGCGGGAATAATCACTTTGCGGTTGTAAGAAATAAAAGCATAAAATTTACGCATTAAATAAATAAACGGCCCAAATAAAAATAATGGTTTAAAGAAGGGTATGGCATGTGCAATGATCTTGAATAAACTTTGGATGCCATAGGTAACTTCGCCCGTTTCTGTGTTTATCAGCGCAATTTCATTCGCTACCCGCTGCCTGTCTACCAACGGACAAATATCCTGCGGCATTTCCTGATAAGCTTCTCTGCCATCTTTTGCCAACATACCAGTTTTAACAAAAACCTTGGTATAGGCATAACACATGGGGCACTCATTGTCAAATAAAATCACATGGTTCTTTAGCGTTCTCATTTTATTTAAATTTTAATACTTTCAGTAAATTATGAAACATAGATTTAAAAAATTAAGCCGGACTATAAGTAAGGCTTTTTTAAGATGTAAGGTTTAAGGGTGTATGGTTTATAAGGTTTAAGTTAACGCTGTCTTAATACTATAATCTTGATACCTAATACTCCAATCTTGCTACTCGCTACTCCAATCTAACTTAACCAGTCTCACATCTCAAATCTCGTGTCTCACATCTCTATTTAAACACCTTCAACACCGAACTCCAGAACCAGCTTTCTTCCGCTTTTAGCATCGTTTCTAAAGTTTTATCTACGTTTCCGGCTAATTTGTTAATGTCTTTGATAGATTTTTTGAAAGTAATAAACTCCGGGTCTTTTTCATCGCCATTTACGGTAGAGAGTTCGTTCAAAATCTTTAAAACGGGGTCTAGTTCTCTTTTTTTGCGTTCTTTCGCAACCTGACGGGCAATATTCCACACATCTTTATCTGCAAAAAAGTATTCTTTCCGCTCACCGGCTTTATGCTGCTTTTCAATCAATCCCCAGCCAATCAGGTCGCGGAGGGTCATGTTTGCATTGCCTCTCGAAATACTGAGCTGCTCCATAATTTCTTCGGTGGTTAATGCTTCCGGTGAAATTAACAACAGCGCATGTACCTGAGCCATGGTGCGGTTAATTCCCCATTCTGAGCCTAATTTGCCCCAGGCTTCTATAAATTTTAATTTTGCTGCTGCTAATTCCATACACAAATATAATCTTATTTTTAAACTTTCAAAAATTATTGAAACTTTATTTAATTTGAAAGGTGTTATTTATGCTTTAGTTCATCTAATACTTTTTGCCAGGTGCTTGGGTTGCCGCTTACCTGTTTTAACAGATCGCTTTGTGCAGGATCAAAATAAACTGAGAATCTTAATACCGGCAAAGCCAGGCCTGGTTTAAACATGCTTCCTGGTGCAAAGCCCGGTTCGTTGTTCTTTGCCCGGTCGCGATCGAATTTAACCGTGGTATTTACATATTCCTCATGCTGTTTTTCGCCTTTGATATACGGGATCAACCATTCTACCGATTTTTTGATCGATGATCCTTTTGGCGATTCGTAGGTATAAAAGTTTTCTCCCTTAGCCCGGTCGATTATGATGGCCAGTTTCAACATGGGCTCCAGGTCGTAAATGTGGTAATGCATGGCATCGCGTTCTTTAAAGTCTAAACTGGTACCATCTGCGTACAAATTAATGTTGATGTGGCTTTTCAGGTTGTCGATTGTCCAGTTGATTAATTCCTGGTTGTGGATTGTATAGCCAATTTCGCCCACTACTTTTAAACGGTGTGCATTCCAGTTATTGATAGCCGTGCCCCTGCCTGCTTTCATCCTTTTGCTGTTAATTTCTGCCCATGCCGTTTCACTCAGCCATTTTTCGATCTCTTTTTTAGCTGCGGCCGGGATGTCGGTTTTGATCAGGTCGTAAGCTTCAACTGCCGGATCGAGATTGGTATCGTCAATAGGATCGCCATTGGGCTTGTTGTTTTTTGCCCAAGCAGAAAGAAATTCTACACTTTTGTTTAAATATTTCTGATCACTGGTAATCCGGTATTCTAAAGCCAGTGCAAATATTTTGCTCATATCGGCAAGGGCCTGCTGGGTTTTCACTTTCTTCGGATTTCCTTTCAGTAAACCTTCCGTTCTGATGGTATCGATTGGGTTGGGCTGTTCGCTCAGGTATTTTAAAGTCGATTTTTCGAAGCCCTGATAGAGTTTCTTGGTTTCTTCATCATTTTTGATTGCGCTTTTCAGCTTTGCAGTTTCAGCGGAGGTTAAACTTACAATCTGCCCGAAAGATGCAATAGATAGGGATGCGAGCGCGATTGTAACAACAAACTTTCTCATAATAAATGGGTTGAATTTTTATACTCTGCTACAAATCTAATTTTTTATTCAGCACGCATTTAATTTATTCCTTTTTTATACCGCCCAAATTTTTATTTTTGACGTTCGTTTAAACTTAAACAAACCTTAATGAATAACTGGTTTAATAAAAATGGCGTACACCTGGCCATTATTGCATTTTTTGTAGTCATAACTTTTGCCTACTTCAGTCCTGTTTTACAAGGCAAAGCGCCACAGCAAGGCGATGTTTTGCAGGCCAAAGCCATGCAGAAAGAAATTATGGATATTAAGGCTAAAGATGGTAAAGGACCACTTTGGACCAACCAGATGTTTGGCGGTATGCCTGCTTACCAGATCTGGGTGCAATATCCGCTTAACATTACCACTTATGGTATTGATGTAATTAAAGGCGTATTTCCCGATCCGGTTGGAACGGTTTTATTATACCTTTTGGGTGCCTATTTATTGTTCTGTGTATTAAAAATAAACCCCTGGCTTGCTGCTGCGGGTGCCATTGCCTTTGCATTTACCTCTTATAATTTTATTATTATAGCAGCAGGGCATAGCAATAAAGCTTTGGCCATTGGTTTCTTCGCTCCTATTTTAGCAGCCATTATCCTCACCCTAAGGGGAAGGTATTTGGTTGGAGCCAGTTTATTGGCCCTTTTCATGGCTCTGGAGATCCGATCGAACCACATCCAAATGACTTATTATTTATTTATAGCCCTGTTTATTTTAGGCTGTATAGAACTTTACCATGCCATTAAGGCGAAACAGCTTCAAACGTTTGGTAAATCAATCGCTTATATTGTTGCCGGTATTTTCTTATCGGTACTGGTAAATGCAGGTACTTTGTGGACTACTTACGAGTATGGTAAAGAAACCATCCGTGGTAAATCTAATTTAACAACTGATAAGGCTGAACCTGCAAATGGTTTGGATAAAGAATATGCTTACCAGTGGAGCCAGGGTGTTGGCGAGAGTTTCTCGTTCCTGATCCCGAATATTTATGGTGGTGCGAGCAGTATTGATGAAATGATCAAACCTGAAAGCAATACCTACAAAGCGGTAGAGAAAAATCTTCAGGGTGTAGATCCGCGTCAGGCCATTGGTTATGTTGCACAGAATTTGAACACTAATCAATATTGGGGCAATAAACCGGGTACCTCTGGTCCATATTATTTTGGAGCGATTATCTGTTTCTTATTCGTATTCGGCTTGTTTATTGTAAAACACCGTTGGAAATGGTGGATTTTAGGAACCAGTATTTTGTTATTGTTCTTATCATTCGGACAAAACCTGCCATTTATCTCTGACATCTTTTTTGATTACCTGCCAGGATACAATAAATTCAGGGCTGTTGAATCGATTCTGGCTGTTGTAGGGTTTCTGGTTCCTTTATTGGCAATATTGGCCATTAAAGAAGCTCAAGATGGTAAATACGATCAAAAGTATTTAGTACAACGTTTAACATGGTCGGCGGGCATTACCGGTGGGTTCGCATTGATTATCGCCGTGATTCCAACTGCGTTTTTCAGCTTTACACAGGCTAACCAACCACAGGTTTTAGATGCTTTAACCCAAACATTACAAAATAACCGTGCTGCGGCCATGGAAATTTTAAATGGCATTGTTGCCGATCGTGTAGCTTTGGCCCGTGCTGATGCATTGCGTACGTTATTGTTTATTGCGGTTGGTTTTGGTATTACCTGGGCCTTCATCACCAAAAAGTTGAACATGCAACTGGCTTTTGGTTTATTGGCTTTGTTTGTGCTGATCGATTTATGGCAGGTAGACCGCCGTTATTTGAATAACCAGAATTTTGTAAGCAAATCTGACCTGAATAACCACTACCAGCCAAGAGATGTAGATAATTTTATCTCGGCAGATAAAGATCCTAATTTCAGGGTTTTCGATTTATCATTGGGCGATCCGTTTAAGAGTGCCGAAACATCTTATTTCCATAAAACCGTTGGTGGTTTCCACTCGGCCAGGTTAAAACGTTTTCAGGAGTTGGTTGATAACCAGTTAACAAAAAGCATCAACCAGGATGTATTGGACATGTTAAACACCAAATACATCATTACGCAGGATCCTCAAAACGGCTCGTACAAAATGCAGCGTAACCCAACAGCAGCGGGTAATGCATGGTTTGTACAAAGCGTGCAGTTTGCCAGAAATGCCGATGAAGAAATGAAAGCCATCAGCAGTTTTGATGCGAAAAAAGAAGCTATTGTTGATGAAAGCTTTAAAAATGTAATCGATACCAAACGTTTAGGTACCGGGCAGGAAGGCTTTATTAAATTAACCAGTTATAATCCTGACCATTTAACCTACGAATATTCTACGGCTAAAGATGCCATTGCAGTATTCTCAGAGATCTATTACAACAAGGGATGGAAAATGTATATCGATGGTGTTGAAAAACCATATTTCAGGGCCGATTATGTTTTACGTGCGGCACAGCTGGAAGCCGGTAACCATAAACTCGAATTTATTTTCCACCCAACTTCGTATTACACTGGTGAGAAAATCTCCTTAGCAGGATCGATCTTATTATTGGCTGGTTTAGGTCTCGGTTTTTATTCAGAAGAAAAAAAGAAAAAGAAAGCGGTTAAAGCTTAATTATTCCTTTAAATTATATTTACACCCCGTAGGATTTAATTCTTGCGGGGTTTATTTTTTAGTCGGGGTTCCGGTGACCGAGGTCGGAAGTTATTAACCCAAACTCAATCCCACGCGATAGATCTCTCTCCCGAATATTCGGGATGTTCCGGTCGAGATGACATCCTTTTACTATACTTTCCCTCGCGATTAGTCATCCTGAGGGATAATTTATTGTATCCAATCGATTATAGAAGAATCCTATCGCAATGATAAGCCGCCAAATTCGTCATTGCGAGAAGGCTTTTTCAGCCGACGAAGCAATCTTTCTAGCAAGGATCGCTAGCAGAAAAGATTGCTTCGTCGTACCTCCTCGCAATGACGACTTTTCTTCGCATCTGTCAATGGTAGCGTAGGATCTATAGTACTGCTCCCAGCCCAATTAACCAATTTATACGGTTAACCGGTTAACTAATAAACCAATGGCAAATGAACCAATTAACCGCCAAACTAAAATTTAACAATGTCGTAACATTTGTTTGATATACAGCGTCTTATCTTTGTATTGAAAAATCAGGTGATATGTTAGAGTCATTCTTTGCCGTATGCTTATTAATTGTTGTACTTTATTTCTTTAGCCCTTTTGAGGTAAAACTCGATGAGGAAGAAGAATGGTAACCCATTTAATTTGTCTCTAAACTGCTCAAAACGGGCGGTAACCATACCCTTCCCCCTAAAATTTCCCTTTTATGGATAAAAGAAATGTCGATGTAGTCGTAATCTCCGATGTACATCTAGGTACTTATGGCTGCCATGCAAAAGAACTTTTAAAGTATCTTAAAAGCATTAAACCCAAAACACTGATCCTGAACGGCGATATCATCGATATCTGGCAGTTTAGTAAAAGTTACTGGCCCGAATCGCACATGAAAGTGATCCGTAAACTGATGAAATTCGTTTCAGAGGGTGTGCAGGTACATTACCTTACCGGGAACCACGATGAAATGCTCCGTAAATTCGACGGTATGGAAATGGGGACTTTTCACCTTCAAAATAAACTGATTTTAGAGCTCGATGGCAAAAAAGCATGGTTTTTTCATGGCGATGTTTTCGATGTAACCATGCAGCATTCCAAATGGCTGGCCAAACTAGGTGCCGTGGGTTATGATACGCTAATCCTGATTAATAGTTTTGTAAACTGGGTACTTACGGCGTTTGGAAGGGAAAAGATGAGCTTTTCTAAAAAAATTAAGGCTAAGTTTAAAGATGCTGTTAAGTTCATCAACAGTTTTGAACAAACGGCAGCCGAGCTTGCGATAGAAAAAGGATATCACTATGTGGTTTGCGGTCACATTCACCAGGCCGAGCAACGTGAAATTGCAACCGAAGATGGAAAAGTAACTTATCTGAACAGTGGCGATTGGGTTGAAAGTTTGACTGCTCTGGAGTATCAGGATCAAAACTGGACGGTATTTAAATATGAGCACCAGCACTTTACCAAAGATGAACTGGACGAAGGACTTCTTTCGGATGCAGAAGATTTAAAAAGTAAACTGGACATAAATATTCTTTTACAGAATATAAAGTATGAAATTGCCCAATAATTTTAGATATTCGGGCATAAATGAAGATACTTTACGCAATACAGGGAACAGGTAACGGTCATATCAGCAGGGCGAGGGAAATTATTCCTCTCCTTCAAAAATATGGCGAACTGGACATTTTGGTTAGCGGCACGCAGGCCGATGTAAAATTAAGTCAGCCCGTTAAATACCAGTTACATGGTTTCAGTTTCATTTTCGGGAAAAAAGGTGGTGTAGATCATTATAAAACCTGGCTGAACATGAATCTTTTCCGTTTTAGGAAAGATATGAAACAGTTGCCACTTAAAGAATACGATTTAATTGTTAACGATTTTGAACCGGTAAGTGCCTGGGCCTGCAAACTGCAGGGCATCGAATGTGTTTCATTAAGTCATCAGGCTGCATTTAAATCAAAAAAAGTACCCCGTCCTAGGACTTTAGATTGGGGAAAGCTTATTTTGAGCCGTTATGCACCCACCAGATACCACATTGGTTTCCATTTTGACCGTTACGATACTTTTATTCATACTCCGGTAATCAGGGCAGAGATCAGAAACCTGAAAAGTGAAAATTTAGGACATTATACGGTATATCTGCCAGCCATTGATGATAAGCGTTTGGTAAAGCTTTTTACCCAGATACCGAATATTACCTGGCAGGTTTTCTCTAAACACAGCAAAGTTGCTTATCAGCAAGGGAATGTTTTTGTAGAACCTGTTAATAACGAAAAGTTTAATAAAAGTCTGGCTACCTGCGAAGGATTGTTTACCGGTGGCGGCTTTGAAGGACCAGCTGAAGCACTTTATTTAAAGAAAAAACTGCTGGTTGCGCCTATGCGTTTCCAGTTTGAGCAGCAATGTAATGCCTATGCTTTAAAACAGTTTGGCTTACCTGTAATTTGGGGAAGTACGCGTAACTGGTTGCCGATTGTTAAAAACTGGGTGGAAAATCCTCAAAAACACGAATTTGATTTCCCGGATGAAACCGCGCAGATTATTGATGATATGGTGAGGAAATATGCGAGGGTTAGTCTGAAGTCTTGAGTTCGGAGTCTATAGTCCAGAGTCGATTATACTCGTTTTGTCATCGCTAGGGGGGTGATTTATTTTATAAAAATCCCCTCCAGATACCGTCATTTCGAGCGGAGTGAAACGCAGTCGAGAAATCTAGTATAAAGATTCTTAATTTTTGAACCATTTAAGACATGTAAGTGAATATAAGCTCAAACGGGTTCTTGCACAGTACATTGTTTTCTAAACCTGACAGGAGCGGGCACCGAACGCAGAGAGGTAAAGCGGATGGCAGGGCTGCCTTAACCAAAAAGAGCCGGAACCTGCTTTCCAAAAAATAATAGATTTGCCTTTTCTTCTACCTCATTCAACTACCAAATGGTCTTCGACTCCGCTCAGACTGACAATTCTACAAATCCTCGCTTTAAGCTTTAGTCTTTCCGCTCAGCGCCTACCGCTCTCCACTCTTCATCTTTCTTCCCTACTCTTAAATTATTTTCTTTACTTTGCCTACTCTTTAAAAAGGCATGATTAATCAGTTTAGAAAGCTAAATCCAATTAACCTCGTATTCTTGCTGGCGTACACGTTTTTCTTGCGTATGGCCATCTTTTACGAAATACCTGCGCATTTGAACTTCGATTTTTTAGAACCTTTTGCAAGGTTGTTGATCAATGTAGATTTGGAGAATGCCTTTACACCATCTACCAATATTTTTATTGCAGGCATACTGGTGTACATCCAGGCATTAATTTTTAACCGCATCGTAAATAACCACAATTTATTGGGCAAACCCAGTTTTTTGCCCGGGCTGATGTTTATTACCGGAACGAGTTTGTTTATGCCCTTCATGATCCTGTCTCCGGCATTGATTTGCAATTTTCTGCTGATCTGGATTATCGACAAATTTTTAAAACTGGGTAAAAGCGCCAACTCAATCAACACGGTTTTCGATATCGGGATGATTATTGCCATAGGTACACTGGTGTATTTCCCTTTTATGGTGATGTTGTTTATGATCTTTTTAGCCTTGTTGCTTTTCAGGTCGTTTAACTGGCGTGAGTGGGTAGCCGGACTGATCGGATTTATTACCGTATTCTTTTTTCTTGCGGTATTTTATTACTGGAATGATAATTTAAGTTCATTTTACCAAATCTGGAAACCATTGGGCAATAAGTTTCCTTCTGTGTTTAAAATCAACTATAACGATTACCTGGTGCTGATTCCGGTGGCGGTAATTATTATACTGGCATCTTTACAGCTGCGCGAAAATTTCTTCAGGAGTTTTATCAGTACAAGGAAAAGTTTCCAGCTGCTGTTTTTTATGTTTATCATTTCTGCAGCGAGTTTTTACCTGAAACCCGATTTCAGAACATGGCATTTTTTACTCTGTGTGCCTCCTGGTGCGGTGCTGCTGGCCTACTATTTCAGCAATGCCAAAAAACGCTGGTTTTACGAAACTTTGTTCCTTTTATTTGTACTTTCTATACAGTATTTTCTGTTTGTTTAACCTTTTTTAACAAATAACTAGAACGAAACTTGACAAAGATTAATAGCTTTGTGCATGATTTTAGAATTGAAGCCTTTTAGGTTTTAATCAGATGGATAAAAAATGGAGTCATTGGAATTTCTAAAGAACATATTATTTGCAAAGGGAGATTTTAAATGCGCAGGTTAAGCATTGATATTGGAAATTCTGCTGCTAAGGTTGCAGTTTTTGCAAATAAGGAAATTGTTCACCATCAGCGTTTCAATAAACTGGGCATCATTGATTTAGCGCAGCTGATCGAAAAATTTTCGCCTGCAAAATCCATCATCAGCAGTGTAAGCCAGGAAATTGGGCCACTGGAAGTATTTTTAAAGAAACATACTGAGTACATCCGTTTTTCAACCTTGTTGACTAATGGCGTACAAAACAGATACAAAACACCAGTTAGTTTAGGCTTGGACAGGTGGGCTGCAGTTTTAGGTGCAAACGGATTATACCCCACAAGCGCAAGTTTGGTGGTAGATGCCGGAACCTGTATTACCTATGATGCCTTAACCCGATCGAAAGAATATTTTGGCGGCAGCATAAGCCCGGGCATTAAAATGCGTTTTAAAGCGGTACACGAATTTACTGGCCGGTTGCCTTTGGTAGAATGGGATGAAAAAGAAGGGATAGCGGAAGGAACCGATACCCTGTCGGCAATTAAAAACGGTGTTTTACAGGGAATAATAAATGAAATTGAAGGCTTTATTGCCCTAAATAATAAAAAAGAAAGTGCCTTAAAGGTGATTATAACAGGTGGCGATGCTAATTTTTTGTATAAGCAATTACAAAACAGCATCTTTGCGCCTCAAATTATAAAAGATCCCTACCTGGTATTAAAAGGATTAAATGAAGCTATTGCAGATTAAAATGTACAGAAGAATAAATTATATTGCAGCCATACTCGTTCTAGTTTGTGGTTTTGGTGCGCAGGCACAGGTTACCACATCATCACCATATTCAAGATATGGGCTTGGAAATATAAAAGGATCTTTATTGCCTCAGTTTAGGGCAATGGGTGGTATTTCTACTGCTGTAGGCAAAGTTACCGGTTTCAATAACATCAATATGCAGAATCCTGCATCGTATGCTAGCATTAACTTAACAACTATTGATATTGGCATGAGTGCCAGTACAACCAATTTAACCAGGGGTAATTTAAGCGAATCAAGCTTTAATTCTACTTTCAGTCACCTGGCATTTGCAGCCCCTGTTACAAGAAGATCAGCCCTGAGTTTTGGTATTTTGCCTTATTCTGATTTAGGTTATTCTTATAAAAGCACTACAAAAGTTGATACCACAACATTAAATCAGCTTTACGAGGGTGAAGGCGGTTTATCAAAAGCTTATCTGGGCTATGGTTATCGTTTTGGCGATCACTTAAGAATTGGGGGTAACTTAGAATATATTTTTGGTAACCTGCAAACTACACGTGCAACCGAATTTCAGTCGGCAGGTGCCTTAAACGCAAAACTTCAGAATAAAAACAGTGTTGCAGGTTTAAATTACTCTTACGGAATCCAGTATGATTTTAATGTAGGCAAGAAAACATTGGTTACTTTAGGTTATTCTGGCAGTACTTCGGGTAAAATAAATTCTACACAAACATTCTTTGCTACACAATATACCAGAGATCAGGACGGCAATGAAAATACAGCGATTGATACTTTGAGCTCAATCAACAACGGAAAATCAAGCCTTACTTTACCATTATCACATAATTTTGGTATCGCTATCCAGGAAAACGATAAGTGGTTAGTTGGTGCCGATTTTAGAATGAGCAAATGGTCAAAAACCAGTATCAATGGTATAAACCAGGGCTTGCAGGATAGTTGGGGAGCATCATTGGGTGGTCAGTGGACACCTGATGCCTACTCTTATAACAGTTATCTGAAACGTATTGATTATCGTTTGGGCGTAAACTATGATAAAACATATATCCGGATCAACAATCAGGATATCAAGCAAATGGGTGCATCATTAGGTTTTGGTTTCCCGTTACCAACCGCAACAGGTGGTACTGCCTTCTATAAAATCAATTTTACAACAGAAGTTGGACAAAGGGGAACTTTAAACAATAACCTGGTAAAAGAGCAGTACATTAACTTCCACTTAGGCTTTACTTTAAACGATACCTGGTTCCGTAAGTACAGGGTTGATTAATGAAACTTAGCGCAGTTTTATATGGTTTGTTTCTGGCGTTGCCTTTATTTTTGGCATCATGTGGAGACGACGATCTAAAAAATGCAAGTTCAGTTTCTATAAATAAGACAATTTTATCGCGCGACAGAACAATCGGGGTTGATATTACTTACAGCGATTCTGCAAGAGTAAAAGCAAAAGGATACGCCCCAATAATGGATAAGGTTACGCCTGCCAACGGAAGCTCCTACCAGGAGATGGTTAAAGGCGTAAACATCGATTTTTATAATCCTAACGGAACCATTGACGGAAACCTGGTTTGCGATTATGCCATCAGGAAAGATGCTGAACTTAAAACCGAATTCAGGAAAAATGTGGTGGTGAAGAACAGCAAGGGTGATACTTTCTCTTCTCAGGAACTGATCTGGGACGAATCTAAAAAATATTTCTACTCCAGCCAGCGCGTGTATGTAAAAGGTGCCGATGGCAGTATCGGTGAAGGGATTAATTTTAAAGCTCCTCAGGATTTTAGCACTTACGAAATGGACAGCGGCAACGGAGAGCTGAATATGAAAGAGGGCGTGGCGCCTTAGTAAAAATGATTGGATGAGAGAATGGTGAACTAATTGAATGTTTTATTGGATCTATTTTTTTGATATTTTTCAATAATTCTTTAATTCAGTCCTCTCCTAATTCTGTCATTCTATCAATCAATAATTCATTCCTTCCATCATTAATAAGAGACTTCCATTCCCTTAATAATTAAGCGCTTGATAAATAAAATTTTGTATTTTCTTTTTTAATGCAAATTTGTATCTTGCGCCCTCTTAAAAAAGAACTAAATAAATTTATAATTACAATATGGGATTAATGACATTTTTGCGTAACCGTGCGGGCTACATCCTGGTCTTCGCAATTGGTTTTGCAATTGTTGCATTTTTAGTAGGTGATGCAATTAACGTGGGTAAACCTTTTTGGTCGGCAAATCAAAAAGTTGTAGGATCTATTGATGGTAACGACATCAATATCGACGAGTTCGGTCCAAAAGTTGATCAGGGTGTAAACCAAATGAAACAACAATATGGCGGTAGTGCAAATGCACAGATGACTGCTATGGCTGTAGATCAGGCATGGAACGCAGAGCTTGCAAAAGTTTTGTTAACTAAAGAGTATGATCGTTTAGGTTTAACCGTATCAGAAGATGAACTGTTAGATTTATTACAAGGCCAGAATCCCAGCCCGCTGATTAAACAATATTTCTCGAACCCTCAAACCGGACAGTTAGACCGTGCTACTTTGATGAACTTTCTGAAATCGAAAGAACCTCAGGCTTTACAGCAATCTACTATGTTACAGGAAGAGATTAAAAACCAGGCATTACAGACCAAATATTCTAACTTGATCCGTAACTCGGTTTATGTAACTTCATTAGAAGCTACAGATGAATATAACAACCGTAACAAACTGGCTAACTTTAAATATGTTAGTTTAGATTATGCTTCTGTTCCAGATAAATCGGTTAAATTAACTGATGCTGATTATTCAGAATATTACGATCAGAACAAAGCGCGTTTCAACAATCCTCAGGAAACACGTGCTTTCGAGTATGTTACATTCAGCATCAGCCCAAATAAGGCAGATTCATTAGCAATCAAAACTCAGGTTGATAAAATTGCTGCAGATTTCCAGGTGGCTAAAAACGATTCACTTTTCGCAGCAATCAATTCAGAAGTTAAAGTTCCGTTTACTTACTTAACAAAAGGGAAATTAGATCCTGCAATTGATTCAGCAGTGTTCGCTTTACCCGCAGGTAGCTTCTATGGTCCGAAATTAACCGGTAACTCATACAAAATTATTAAAGTTGTTGCTACCCGTATCTCTCCTGATTCGGTAAAAGCAAGCCACATCTTAATCGATCCTGCTAAAGTAGGTGGCGAAGATAGAGCAGTTAAATTAGCTGACTCATTAAAAGCATTAATTTTAAAAGGTGGCAACTTTGCCGAACTGGCTAAAAACTACAGTGTAGACGGTTCGAAAGATAAAGGTGGCGAATTGGGTACTTTTGCACGTGGTGCAATGGTTCCGGAATTTGAAAACGCTGCTTTCGATGGTAAAACTGGTGATATTAAAGTGGTAAAATCACAATTTGGTTACCATGTAATTAAAATCGAAAAACAGATCGGTTCTTCTAAAGTAGCTAAACTGGCTTATGTAGAAAAAGCATTGGCAGCAAGTAGCAAAACACAGGCAGCAGCTTATAAAGCAGCAAGCAGTTTCTTAGCTGATGTAAAAGGTAACGATTTTAGCAAGTTTGCAACCCAAAAAGGATTAAAAGTAGGTGTGGCTGATAAAGTTGCACCAACACAAGGATTTGCAGCCGGTTTAGATAATCCGCGTAAACTAATCCAGGATGCTTATGCAGCAGATAAAGGTGATGTATTACCAGAAATTTACACCATGAGCAATGCTTATGTGGTAGCGCACTTAACCAACATTAGTCCTAAAGGTATTTTATCATTGGCTGATGTGAAAAAAGAAATCGAACCAATGGTAATCAATGCGGTTAAAGCAAAGCAATTGAAAGAGAAACTGGCTAATGCAGGTTCTAACTTAGATCAGGTTGCTGCTAAAGTTGCCCGTCCGGTTAACCCAGTTCAAAATGTTGTATTTGCCAATCCGGTAATTCCAGGTGTTGCACAAGAAAATGCTTTAGTAGGTAGTGTATTTGGTTCGCAGCCAGGTAAAGTATCTGCGCCTGTTCAGGGCGAGCGCGGTGTATATGTATTTACCGTTGATGGTTTTACAAATCCCGCTCCAATTGCAAACATGTTTAAACAAAAAGAAAGCATGTTGTTAAGTTTAGGTCAGCGTTCATTAGGATCTGCTTTCCAGGCTTTACAGGAAAATGCCAAGATAAAAGACAATCGTGTGAAATTCTATTAATCAGAAAATACGTAATTTTGTAACCGTTCCGATAAATCTTCGGAACGGTTTTTTTATTTAAGGCCATGGAAATTCAAGAGAACATTGTTAATAAAGTTGCCAGCAGCGGTTTAATCACCTTAAACCTCGAAGACTTTTACCATAAAGGCGAAAGAGTTGTATATGATATTGTAGATAATCTTTTTCATGGCTTAATGCTGAGGGAAAAAGATTTCAGGGCTTTTATCAAAGATCACGATTGGGCACAGTACCAGGATAAAAACGTAGCCATTACCTGCTCTGCAGATGCCATTGTTCCTACCTGGGCTTATATGTTATTGGCCAATAAACTGCAGCCTTATGCCAATGAAGTAGTTTTTGGCGGGCTGGATACTTTAGAAGCGGTATTGTTTACCAAAGCCTTATCTAAAGTGAATCCGCAGGATTATGCTAATGAGCGTGTGGTGGTAAAAGGCTGCGGCGACATCGATATACCTGTTTCGGCTTATGTAGAAATTACCAATTTGCTTACTCCAATGGTTAAAAGCATCATGTTTGGCGAGCCGTGTTCTACCGTACCTGTATATAAGCGAAAAGATTAAATTTTGGTTTGCTTTTTGTATATCTTCATAGAGAAAAGAATTTGAGTGGATTTTAAAGAGACCCGGTTCTTTCTCAACCACACACAAATGAATACAAAAGCAATGAAAAAGATATTGATAACCCTAACGGCCAGCTTATTTAGCCTTTTTGCAGTGGCTCAGGAACTTCCGCTGAAGAAAGATGCTGTATTTCAGGAAGGCGAAGTTTTACAATATAAGCTCAGGTACGGGTTTATTACAGCAGCAGAAGCCACCATTAAAGTAACCAATTCTGATTTAAAGTTTGATAACAGGCCTACCTATAAACTTACTGTTGATGCGCAGACTTCAGGTACTTTCGATATTTTTTATAAAATAAGGGATCATTACGATTCTTATATTGATAAAACTGACCTTTTGCCATATTTCTATCAGGAGAATATCCGCGAAGCCAGTTATAAGCGTCAGGATAAAGCACGTTTTAATCAGGACGGAAAAAAAGTAGTTTCGAACAGGGGAACATTTACCACGCCAACAAACCAGACTTTTGATCTTGTTTCGGCCTATTATTTTGCCAGAAGTTTGGATATCAGTAAAATAAAAGTTGGCGATAAATTTAAACTGAACTATTTCCTTGGCGACGAAATTTCAGCACTTGAGGTTGAATATGTTGGTAAAGAAACCGTTAAGAATAAACTAGGCAATATCCGCTGTTTAAAATTCAGTCCTTCAATAAAGCCTGGAAGGATTTTTAAAAAAGACAGCAGGTTGTACCTTTGGGTAACCGACGACGGAAACCGTGTACCGGTAAAAGCTCAGGTAGAAATATTGGTGGGTGCGGTAACCATGGAATTAAAATCGGCCGACGGCCTTAAATACGCTTTAGCAAAAGAATAATGATGATAGAAGTTGAACAGGTGCTGGTGCACGAAGATGTGTTGAAAGAAAACTTTGTTTGTAATTTAAGCAAGTGCAAAGGGATTTGTTGTGTAGAAGGCGATTCGGGCGCACCTTTGGATAATGATGAGAAAGCTATTTTGGAAGAGATTTATCCGAAGATCAAACACCTGTTAAACGAAAAAGGCATTAAGGCCATTGAAGAACAAGGCGTTTATGTTGTTGACGAAGATGGCGATTTAACCACACCCTGTGTTGATAAAAATAAAGAATGTGCTTATGTGCTTTTTGAAGGAGGCATTACCAAATGTGCTATCGAAAAAGCTTATGAGCAAGGTATTGTAGATTGGCAGAAGCCTATCTCTTGCCACTTATACCCTATCCGCATTACCAAATACCCTGAATTTGATGTGCTGAATTATGATCGTTGGCACATCTGTCACGATGCCTGTACCTTTGGCCGAGAGCTTAAAGTGCCGGTTTATAGTTTTCTAAAAGGACCACTAATCCGGAAGTATGGAGAGGAGTGGTATAAAGAGTTAGAAAGTTCTGTGGCGGCGATGTAAGCGCTCAAATCTAAAGATAGATTATATCTATGCTTTATTATAGAATATCTATTTTAATTATCAGCTTATCTTTTTAATAGAAAGATAATGGCCCCAAGCTTGCTAATTGCTTCTAAATTATTTTGTTTAGTTTTTTAGCTTATGTCAAAATTAAGTTGTTTTTTGTATAAATCTAGCTTACTTTAGCCCATTGAAAATCATTTAATAACTGTGAAAAAAATCTTAATCACTGGTGGTGCGGGCTTTATTGGCTCCCATGTAGTCCGCCGTTTTGTCAATAACTATCCTCAATACGAAATTGTTAATTTAGACAAACTTACCTATGCCGGTAATCTTGCTAATTTAACAGATATTGAAAACAAGCCAAACTATAGATTTGTAAAAGAAGATATTACAGATGCAAATGCGATGTTTGACCTGTTTAAAACAGAAAATTTCGATGCAGTGATTCATCTTGCCGCAGAAAGCCATGTAGATCGTTCTATCTCTGATCCAACAGCTTTTGTAATTACCAATGTAATTGGCACAGTAAATTTATTGAATGCAGCCCGAGAATATTGGAAAGGCGATTACGATAAAAAACGTTTTTACCATGTAAGTAC
Organism: Pedobacter jeongneungensis; assembly: GCF_039538295.1. Taxonomy (NCBI): domain Bacteria; kingdom Pseudomonadati; phylum Bacteroidota; class Sphingobacteriia; order Sphingobacteriales; family Sphingobacteriaceae; genus Pedobacter; species Pedobacter jeongneungensis. The sequence goes on from NZ_BAABBY010000005.1 coordinate 433,135, forward strand.
CGATGAGGTATATGGTGCATTAGGCGAAGAAGGTATGTTCACCGAAACCACTGCTTACGATCCGCATAGTCCATATTCGGCTTCAAAAGCCAGTTCAGATCACTTTGTGAGGGCTTACCACGATACCTATGGCATGGATTGCGTTATTTCTAACTGCTCTAACAATTATGGTTCTCATCATTTTCCAGAGAAACTGATCCCGTTAGCCATTAATAATATTAAAAATAATAAACCTGTACCCGTTTACGGTAAAGGAGAAAATGTACGCGATTGGTTATGGGTAGAAGATCATGCCAGGGCAATCGATGTGATTTTCCACAATTCAAAAACTGGTGATACCTACAATATTGGTGGCCACAACGAATGGAAAAATATTGACCTGATCAATTTACTTTGTACCATCATGGATCAAAAACTAGATCGCGAAGCTGGGGAATCAGCTAAATTGATTACCTATGTAACCGATCGTGCTGGTCATGATTTACGTTATGCCATCGATTCAAGTAAACTTCAAAATCAACTGGATTGGGTTCCAAGCCTGCAGTTTGAAGAGGGGTTAGCTAAAACTGTCGACTGGTATTTACAAAATGAAGACTGGTTAAACAACGTAACTTCTGGCAATTATCAATCTTATTACGAACAACAGTATAGCAGTAAATAATGGAAATCGAGCAAACAGGTTTAAAAGACTGCCTGATAATTAAGCCAAGGGTATTCGAAGATCCAAGGGGCTATTTTTTTGAGAGTTTCAATCAAAATGTCTTCGAAGCAAATACTGGTTTTTCAGGAAGATTCGTTCAGGACAATCAATCTTATTCATCTTATGGAGTAATCCGAGGTCTTCATGCTCAAGCTGGTGAATTTGCTCAGGCTAAATTGGTAAGTGTAATTAGTGGTGAGGTTTTGGATATTGCGGTTGATGCACGCCCAGGTTCACCAACTTATGGCAAACATTTCTCAATAAAACTAAATGCTGTGAATAAGCTGCAAGTGTATATTCCAAGAGGATTTTTACATGGTTTTTCGGTGTTGAGTAAAAGTGCTGAATTTGTATATAAGTGTGATAATTTTTTTAATAAAGCTTCAGAAGTTGGAGTGATTTATAACGATTTGGATCTGAATATTGATTGGTTGATCCCAGAAAAGGATCAGGCTATTTCTGATAAAGATTTACTTTTAAAAACATTTGCCGAATTACAACATATATGACTAAAATATTAGTAATTGGTGCTGGTGGGCAGCTAGGCCGGTGCTTAAAGGTAGTTGCAGAGCGAAGAGGAATTACTGAAATAGTTTTTCCGCCCGAAAAGGACGCAAATATATTAAATCAAAGTGGCTTAAATGATCTTTTAGCAAAAGAAAAACCTGCTTATGTAATCAATTGTGCAGCTTATACTGCCGTTGATAAAGCAGAAGATGAACTTGATTTAGCCAAAGCGATTAATGAGACTGGCGCAGCTTATCTGGCTTCAGCTTGTTTGGCCAATGGCGCAACATTAGTACACGTTTCTACCGATTTCGTTTTCGAAGGAAATGAAGTGAAATTGCTTAAAGAAGAAGATGAAGCAAAACCGATCAATGTTTATGGCTTAACAAAACTTGATGGAGAAAAAGCTGTAGCATCAATATTACCTGCTCATTTCATCATCCGTACCAGCTGGTTATATTCTGAATATGCGAATAATTTCGTAAAAACCATGTTGAAGTTTGGTGCCGAACGTGATGAATTGAATATCATTGCCGATCAGGTAGGTACACCAACCTATGCTATCGATCTGGCAAATGCCATTTTTGATGTGATTACTTCTTCATCTTCGGCTTACGGGATATATCATTATAGCAATGAAGGTGTGACCTCGTGGTTCGATTTTGCCAGGGCAATTTTTGATATCAGTGAAACAACAGTTAAAGTAAATCCTATCCCAGGATCTGCTTATCCAACTAAAGCTACCCGTCCGGCTTTTTCGGTAATGGATAAATCTAAAATAAAAAATACATTTAAACTTAATATTCCTTATTGGAGAGATAGCCTGGTGGAGTGTATAAAACAAATTGACAATAACAGATAAAAAATATAGATCATTAGGTTGGACTATTCACTTCAATCTAATATCTCAAATCTCAAATCTAATATGAAAGGTATAATCTTAGCTGGTGGCAGCGGAACGCGTTTACATCCATTAACCCTTGCCTGTAGTAAACAAATGATGCCGGTTTACGACAAACCGATGATTTATTATCCTTTGTCTACCTTAATGTTGGCCGGGATAAAAGAAATACTCATTATCTCTACCCCACACGATCTTCCTAATTTCGAGAAATTATTAGGTGATGGCGCTTCATTAGGCTGTAGATTTAGCTATGCTGTGCAGGCAGAACCTAATGGACTGGCGCAGGCTTTCGTAATTGGTGAAGAGTTTATCGGTAAAGATAAAGTAGCACTGGTGCTTGGTGATAATATTTTTCACGGTGATGGCATGGCGAAATTATTACAGGGCAGTTCCGATCCAGATGGAGGTGTAGTATTTGCGTATCAGGTTGCTGATCCGGAACGTTACGGCGTGGTGGAGTTTGATGAACACAAAAATGCTATTTCTATCGAAGAAAAGCCTGTTCAGCCAAAATCTGATTATGCAGTGCCAGGATTATATTTCTACGATAATGAGGTAGTCGAAATCGCAAAAAACATCAAACCTTCTCCACGTGGTGAGTACGAAATTACCGATGTAAACCGTGTTTATTTAGAGCGTGGTAAATTGAAAGTAGGCGTGTTAAGTCGTGGTACTGCCTGGTTAGATACCGGAACATTTACCTCTTTAATGCAGGCAGGTCAATTTGTGCAGATTATCGAAGAGCGCCAGGGCTTAAAAATCGGATGTATTGAAGAGATTGCCTATCGCATGGGCTTTATCAATGCAGAACAGCTTAAAGCTATTGCTACCCCATTGGTTAAAAGTGGTTATGGTAGTTATTTGTTAAAACAGATTAAGTAATTTTATCTAAAATATCCTTGTTAATCTCCGGTAAATACACTTGTACTTACCAGAGATTTTATTTTTATAGCTTTGTCATTCTGAGCGAAGCGAAGAATCTTTCAATATATAAAATCTTTATTTAGCTAAATCCATCTTTTCGTATTTTGCTTTTTAAGATTTTGTGACCCAAGAATTCCTCCGGTAATAATCAAACGAATTAAACCTTCCTCCATTTATCTTATCTTTGCTCCATCACCGAAAGAAAAATGAATAAAAAAAAGCAGATTGCCATTATTGGTTTAGGTTACGTCGGACTTCCTTTGGCTATTGAATTTGCTAAAAAATACAAAGTAATTGGTTTCGATACCAATGAAGGTCGTGTAGAAGAACTAAAACAGTTCGAAGATCGTACCCATGAAGCTAATCTGGATGATCTGAAGTTGGTCTGTTCCTTAACAGATAATGGATTAAGCTTGAGTTCAAGTTTACCTGATCTAGCAACTTGCACCATCTATATTGTAACTGTACCCACACCTATCGATCATCTTAAGAGGCCCGATCTGCAACCTTTGCTTGCAGCAAGCAAAATGCTGGGCATTGTGCTCAAAGTTGGCGATATTGTGATTTATGAATCTACCGTTTATCCAGGCTGTACTGAAGAAGATTGTGTGCCGGTTTTAGAGAAAATTTCAGGCTTAAAATATAATATCGATTTTTTCTGTGGTTATTCACCAGAACGGATCAACCCTGGTGATAAAATAAATACACTTACCAAAATTAAAAAAGTAACATCGGGTTCTATTCCTGTTATTGCAGAGGAGATCGACCAACTGTACGCGTCAATTATTACGGCAGGAACTCATTTAGCACCTAGTATCAAAGTTGCAGAAGCTTCAAAAGCTATCGAAAATGCGCAGCGAGACGTCAATATCTCATTTGTTAATGAATTGGCTTTAATCTTCGATCGTATGAACATTGACACAGCCGATGTGCTTGCTGCGGCAGCAACCAAATGGAATTTTCTTAATTATAAACCTGGTTTAGTTGGCGGGCATTGTATTGGCGTAGATCCATATTATTTAGCACATAAATCGGAGGCTCTAGGCTACAAACCTGAAGTAATTCTTTCTGGGCGCAGAGTAAATGATAACATGGGTATGTTTGTCGCCAATAAGGTAATCAAGATGTTGGTCGCCAGAGATAAAGTGATCAATGGTGCCAAAGCACTGATATTAGGTTTTGCTTTTAAAGAAAACTGCCCTGATACAAGAAATACGAAAGTAATAGATATTTATAAAGAACTAAAGTCTTTTGGTATGGAGGTGGATGTTTACGATCCATGGGCTGATGCTGGTGAAGTGAATGTGGAATACAATATCCAACTAATCGAAAATAACCGATTTATGCATTATGATGTGCTTATTTTGGCCGTTGCCCATCAGCAATTTTTAGAAATTGATTACAGGAGCTTTCGAGAAAATGGCGCCATAATTTTCGATACAAAATCTTTTATAGATAGAGAGTTAACTGATGCCAGATTATAATCGTTCATCAATTGTCATTTTAAAATATTCAGTATGTTTGTAGCGCGTAAAATACATCAATAAATTCAATGCTGCTTTAATTACAGCTATTACAGGACAGAGCATATTTGGCAGAATTTTAACTAAAAAAAAGGGTATTTTGTACCTTAAGTTTATTAGAAGCAGTACGTATTTTAGGTTTAATAAAAAAAACCGGGTTCATCTGGCCAGCACTTCCGAATTTTATGGATTGGTACAAGCTGTTCCACAAAGCGAAACCACTCCTTTTTATCCCCGTTCTCCTTATGTTGCTGCCAAAATGTATGCTTATTGGATTACAGTAAATTACCGTGAAGCATACGATATGTTTGCCTGCAATGGAATTTTATTTAATCACAAAAGTCCATTAAGGGGTGAAACTTTTGTTACCCGCATAAGTACCAGGGCTGAAGCTAAAATTGCTTTAGCCCTGCAAAAATTCCTTTATCTAAGTAATCTTGCTGTTCAAAGGGATTGGGGCCATGCTAAAGATTGTATTGAGGCTATGTGGTTAATTCTGCAACAAGAAAGGCCAGAAGATTTCGTTATAGCTGCAGGTATTACCACCACTGTTCGCGATTTCGTGCGCATGAGTTTTGCAGAGTTGGGGATTGGTGTCAGATTTTCGGGGAAAGATGAAAATGGTGTAATAATTGGTTTAAATGAAGAGCTCTTGAATCAATACGGATTAAGAAGCGATAAATTATTCTTATGCAGTACGATTGTACACGTTGATTCTAAATGTTTCAGGCCAGCAGACGTAGATTTATTATTGGGAGATCCAACCAAATCTAAAAAGAAATTGGGGTGGGAGCCTAATATGATCTTGCTGCCTTAGTTAAAGATATGATGTTCTCTGATCGTCATTCAATGAAAAAAGATGGATGTTTAAAAGAGGGTGCTTTTAAGACCCTGGATTATTTTGAATAATATTTTATAATATAAAGAAGTGATATTGATTCATTTCTGGAGTTAGGATTAAGATGTAAATTTTTAGAGGAGATCATTTCGACTATTTGTCTGATATAATCTACTGTTTATAGGAAAACAGTATAAAATGTTTTAAATTTATACAGTTAATTTAAGTAATCATCTTTTTGCTCTTAATCTACAGATTATCAGGGTTTAGTTAAAATGCTAAATATTAATTATAAGTGAGTTGATTTAATATTATATGTTAAGCTTTTTTAGTAAGAAAAATAAAATTACCGATATCTCATGGCTTGGGGTAGATATACATTCTCATATTTTGCCAGGTATTGATGATGGATCACCGGATGTAGCAACCTCTGTTCGATTTGTGAAATCACTGACCGAATTGGGCTTTGAACAATTAATTGCTACCCCTCACATATTAAAGGAACTATATCCCAATACGCCTCAAAGTATCAATAAGGCCAAAACCGATTTACAAACAGCACTTGATGATGCCAATATTTCGACAAAGTTAGGCGCCGGAGCAGAATATATGATAGATCAGGACTTTGATCTGAACGAAAGTCTATGTACGTTGGATCAAAAACACCTGCTGATAGAAATGTCTTACTTATCTGAAAGCCCGGGTATCAGTCAAACTATATTTGACGTTGAGATTAAAGGTTATAAGCCAGTCCTAGCACATCCTGAGCGCTATACCTTCTATTTTAAAGATAAAAGTCGCTTAAAACGCTTTAAAGAAAAAGGCTGTTTATTACAATTGAATCTTTTGTCGGTTTTGGGATACTATGGTAAAGATGTAAAGCAGCTTGCTGAGTCACTTTTAAAAGAAAAAATGTATGACCTAGCAGGTACTGATTTACATCATGATAAGCATCTAAGCACTTTAACCGATGCAGTGCAGTCTGGAAAACTATACGATTTAATTGGTACTTACGGATTTAGAAACCAGGAAGTTTTTGGATCGGTTTTGATCTAATCTTTATTTCTACATTGGAAAGTCAAAATTGGCATCATATTTATAACTAACGCTCAAATTAAACTTATCATAATTATTCTGAAATTATGACTTTTAGATATTACAATTAAATGATTAAGTTTGCAAGCTGTTCGTCATTTACAATATTGTTAGAACAGATTTATATCTATGAATAAAAAATTTAATTTGAATAAGAGATCAAGACTGGCAGTTCTGTTTTTTGCGATTACTCTTTCCTGCTCTTGCGTGAGCAATAAAAAAATTGCTTATTTCCAAGACATTCAGTCAGTTAAACAAGCTAGATTAGATAGTGCAATTGCTTTTACGGAGCCTGTAATCCAGCCAGATGATATATTAAGCATCAATGTCTTTACATTAAACCCTCAAAGTGGAGCCATTATTAATCAAGCCGCATCAACGCCTACATTGGGTGGTAACACAAATAGTAGCTTAGCATCCCAAAGTACCGGTTTTTTAGTCGATAAAAATGGAGAGATTGAACTCTCACTTATTGGAAAATTAAAAGTGGCAGGTTTAACTACCTATCAGGCAAGGGAATTGATTCGTGAAAAAGCCACAGATGTTTACAAACAGCCTAATGTGCAATTGCGTTTTGCCAATTTTAAAGTAAGTGTGTTGGGCGAGGTAAATGCGCCATCTGCTTATACGCTACCCAATGAAAAAGTGACAATTTTAGATGCATTAAGTCTGGCGGGGGATTTGACCATTTATGGCAGAAGAGAAAATGTATTGATTGTTCGCGACAATAATGGTAAAAAAGAATTTGCAAGGTTGGACCTCAATTCCAGTAACATTTTTAGCAGCCCATTCTACTATTTAAAGCAGAATGATGTAATTTATGTGGAACCCAATAAGCGTAAGGTTTCTGCTTCTAATTCTGCTCAAATCCAAACAATAGGCGTAATTGCCTCCGTAGTTTCGGTAATTGTTTTGGCTATTTCTAACTTTAAATAATAGCAGCTGTTTAAATGAATAATCCAGAAATGAATAGCGCACATGAGCGTGAAGAAGTAGAAATTAATTTTAAAGACATATTTAATAAATTTTTAGATAAGTGGAACTGGTTTTTAATAAGTATCATCATTTGCCTATTTACTGCTTATATATATGGAAAATATACAGCTCCAAGTTTTCAAATTTCAGCAAAATTAATTGTCAATGATGATCAGAAAGGTAGTGGAATAGGCAAACAGGCTGGAGCTTTGATGGATTTAGGTGGAATAATGGGTTCTAAAAACTCCGTCGATAATGAAGTCGAAATCTTAAAAACCAGATTTCTCATGGAACAAGTGGTAAGGGATATGCGGTTAAATATTGTTTATTCAAAGAAAATAGGTTTAGTTAGTCGTGAATTATATCAATCACCATTTAAAATTAATATTCTTAAAAGTGTTGACACGATAGCACCTGCAAAATTGAAAGTGGTTAAAGTTTCGCCAAATAAATTTTTAGTTAGTACCAAAGATTTTAAAAAAGAAGCTAGTTTGAATGAAACTTTCAATTTTCCAGGTATTGGTGTCTTAGAAATAGAATCAAATTCTTCTAATATGTCGAGTGAGGGTGAATTTTATGTCTCTATTAGTTCAATTGATTCAAAAGTTGCATCTCTTATGGGGCAATTTTCTGTTGCTGCTAGTAATAAGCAAGTAAGTATCATTGATCTGAAATTAACTTATCCATTACCAAAGAAAGGCGAAGATATTTTAAATACCTTAATTAAAAAATATACGCAATCTAATTTGAATGATAAGAATGCTGTAGCTGATAGTACGTATCGTTTTATCAAAGAAAGATTAAATGTTATTGCCTCTGAATTAGGGGATGTTGAAAACAAAGTAGAGAACTTTAAGCAACAAAATCAACTCGCAGATATGAGTGAGCAGGGAAAGTTATTGGTCCAAAGTTCAGGCCAATTCTCTGCAGAATTAGCTAAGGCTGAAACTCAGGTTAGCGTAGTTTCTGAATTAGAAAAATACATAAAAGACGGCGGTAATAGTAAACGTGCATTTCCATCTTCGCTTATCCCACAAGATATCGTATTTTCTAATATTATGGAACACTACAATTCTTTAGTTATCGAACGGGAAAGACAACTGTTGAGTGTTACTGAACAAAGTCCATTTATTCAAAATATAGATCAGCAGATTGCAGAACTGCGTAATAATATAATTTCGAACATTCAAAGTACTAAAAAAGCTGCTCTGCTTACCAGGGATAAACTAAGGAACCAATTAAAATCTGCTGAGAATCAAATTTCTGGTGTACCTCAAGTCGAAAAAAACTATTTGAAATTAGCCAGAAATCAACAAATTAAGCAAGAATTGTACATCTTTTTGATGCAGAAAGCGGAAGAAACTAATATTTCAAAAACCGCTAATATCTCAATTGCCAAAACTATTGACCCTCCAAAGTCGGAAGTTACGCCGTCTAGCCCCAAGAAAAGTATAATCTATTTCTTGGGTTTAATTATGGGGATAGTTTTTCCTATATCAATGGTTTTTGGATTAGAAATATTTAATACAAGCATAGATACAAAAGAAGAGATCACTTCACTCACCAGAGTTCCAGTAATAGGTGAAATTAGCCATAATAAAAGCGACGATAATTTGGTTGTTGCTAACCAAAGCCGGTCTGCCATCTCAGAGCAATTCAGGGCTTTACGCACTAACCTTTCGTTCTACCTCAAAAAAGAAAATGAAAAAATTATCCTTTTAACCTCCAGTATGAGTGGAGAGGGTAAGTCTTTTACAGCTATTAATTTAGGTAATATCTTAGCTTTAGCCGGAAAGAAGGTATTGTTGATGGAATTGGATTTACGCAAACCAGGTCTGTCTGCAAAATTAGGGGTACGAAATGACATGGGATTCAGTAATTTTACCATAAGTCCTGAAGTAAAGATGGCCGATATTGTTAAGCCATTATCGATCAATAAAAATATGTTTATTATTTCATCTGGGCCTTTGCCGCCAAATCCAGCCGAGACATTAATGAATGAACATGTTCCAAGTCTTATCGAGAAATTGAAACTTGAGTTTGATTATATAATTATGGACGCTCCCCCTGTAGGAATTATCGCCGATGCTCAATTACTTTCCAGATATGCTGATGTAACTTTGTATTTGGTAAGACAGAAAGTGACACAAAAGAATCAGCTTAAAATAGTTGAAGAATTGTACCTGACGAACAAAATGAAGAATCTCGGAATTGTGGTTAATGATATTATTAGTAAATATTATGGTTATGGCTACGGGTATGGAACTTATGGCGAAAACACAAATGAAAAATGGTACCGAAGAATCTTTAAAAGATAAAATAGAACTAAAATATTTTTTATATAAGAGATTCAGTCCGATATTTTGAACAATATTATTTTATAAGGGGATCAGCTATAGTTTAATGATTCAAGAAACTAACAAGTCATCTATAAATATAAACATTTGCAACACCAATTTTCTGGTGGTTGATTTTGATGAGAGCATTGGTAGTTTTGTGAATTGCTGAATCAGTTCTTACTATTCGAAATAATTTATAAAAACCAATTACGTGGCTATGAGCTTAGATAGGGTAAAGAAAATAAATTTGCCGAAAATTTTAGATGAGAGAGGCAATCTCTCATTTCTAGAAGAATACAAACATATACCTTTCAAGATTGAAAGGACCTATTGGATATACGATGTACCAGGAGGAGAAGTGAGAGGTGGACATAGTTATTACGAAAATGAAGAAATTATCATCGCTTTAAGTGGAAGTTTTGATGTAGTATTGAATGATGGCATGTCTGAAAAAAAAATCTCACTAAATAGGTCTTATTATGGCTTATATGTTCCAAAAGGAACTTGGCGGCATATGGAAAATTTCTCTACAAATGCACTGGGTTTTATTGTTGCATCAACCAAGTTTTCCGCAGACGATTATGAGAGAGATTTCAACAAATATTGTTCGTTAAATAAATTTTAGGTTATGACTACGACATACGATTGTTCTATTTTTGAACTTCCTCAAATTAAGAGTCGTGCAGGCAATATAACACCTGTACATAATAATTTAGAGATCCCATTTGAAATTAAGCGAATTTTTTATTTGTACGACATACCTGGTGGCGAATCCAGAGGCGCACATTCTCACAAGGAGTGCCATCAATTTTTAATTGCTGCTAGTGGAAGTTTTGAAGTTTTACTGGATGACGGGAGGACCAAAAGATTGATCCAACTAAATAGACCTTATATAGGACTACACATTCCTCCTGGAATTTGGGCCTCAGAAGTTAACTTTTCATCGGGTTCAATATGTTTGGTATTGGCATCTCATACCTTTAATGAAGAAGATTATATCCGAGATTATGTTGAATACATTAAATATACGTATGGGTAATATTCACAAACTATCAGATGTTCAGTCTACCCAGATTGGATTAAATACCGTTGTATGGCAGTTTACTGTAATTTTAGGGGGTGCTTCAATTGGAGCTAATTGTAACATTAATTGCAATTGTTTCATAGAGAACGACGTTACAATTGGGGATAATGTCACAATTAAATCAGGGGTACAAGTATGGGATGGTGTGCAGATTGAAAACAATGTGTTTGTTGGGCCAAACGTGACTTTTACGAATGATCTGATTCCACGGTCTAAAATTTATCCTAAAGAGTTCAAAAAAACGATTTTAAGAGAGGGCTGTTCTATTGGTGCAAATTCTACAATTGTAGCTGGCATCACTATTGGTGAAATGGCTTTTATTGGGGCTGGGAGCGTTGTGACAAAGTCAATACCACCATTTACGGTTTGGTATGGTAATCCCGCAAAACAACATGGGTATATAACAAATGACGCTTGTTTATTAGGGCTGGACTTAATAGATAAGCAAACGGGTATACAATATTTTTTAGATGGATTTAAACCGATTACAAAATGATTAAATTTCTAGATTTATATAAAATCAACCAGAACCATAAGTTACAGTTGGTAGAGGCTTTTACAAGAGTTTTAGACTCAGGTTGGTACATTATGGGCCAGGAGTTGAAGACTTTTGAGCACGAATTTGCTCATTATACGGGAGTCAAACATTGTATCGGTGTAGCAAATGGTTTAGATGCATTAGTTTTAACTATAAGGGCCTATAAGGAATTAGGAGTTTTTAAGGAAGGTGATGAAATCATAGTACCCTCTAATACCTACATTGCAAGCATTTTAGCTATCTCTGCCAATAATTTGGTTCCTATTCTTTTAGAGCCGAATATTTCAACCTACAACATCGACCCCACTTTGATAGAAGCTGCTATTACATCAAAAACTGTAGCTATTTTGCCCGTGCATTTGTATGGACAACTTTGTGAAATGGAAGAAATTTTGAATATTGCTAATAAATATAATCTTAAAGTTATAGAAGATTGTGCACAAGCACATGGGGCAAGAAATATTAATGGAAAACTTGCAGGTAGTTTTGGAGATGCTGCCGGCTTTAGTTTTTACCCAGGGAAAAACTTAGGAGCTCTTGGTGATGCTGGCGCAATAACAACAAGTGATGATCAATTGGCTGATACTTTAAGGGCATTGTTAAATTATGGTTCTCATATTAAATATCAAAATAAATATAAGGGCGTAAACAGCAGATTGGATGAGTTGCAGGCAGCATTGCTAAATGTGAAACTTAAAGCTCTTGATGATGAAACAGAAATAAAACGAAAAATTGCTAACCGATATATTAATGAAGTTAACAACCAGAAAATTATAATGCCAAGTGCCGATGTACAGAGTGCACATGTTTGGCATCTTTTTGTAGTAAGGGTTCAAAACCGTCAAGAATTTCAAGAATATTTAACCGACAATAATATTCAGACAGTGATCCACTACCCCATCCCTCCGCATAAACAGGAGGCTTACAGGGAATTAAATGATTTGCTGTTTCCTATATCGGAAAAAATCCATGAAGAGGCAATTTCATTACCATTAAGTAATGTTATTGATTCTTCAGATGTTGATCATATTATATCGATCTTAAATGAGTATTAAGTCAATATCTAAAAAAATAGCCGCACTGACTTTAAATAAAATTATTTCAAGGATATATATTAAACAAAGAATATTAAAGTATAAACTATTATCAAATTGTAAAACAATAATAGGGAAGCCTATTTTGACTACTCCTATGTTGGCTCTAGGACAAGGAATAGTCCGATTTGGTGAAAATGTTAACTTAGGAGTGTACGGTTCACCAAATTTTTTTAATAGCTACATCTACATTGAGGCAAGAAATACTTCATCGTCTATTGTTTTTGGAGATAATATATATATAAATAATAATGCAAGTTTTATAAGCGAAGGGGCTGGTATTGTGATAAAAAATGATGTTTTAATAGGCCCAAATTTTTCAGTCTTTGATTCGGACTTTCATGAAATAGATCCAAATAAGAGATTGTCTGGAAAACACATTACCAGAGAGGTAATTATTAATGAGAATGTCTTTATAGGTTCAAATGTTACAATCTTGAAAGGGGTAGAAATTGGAAGAAACTCAGTCATTGCCAGTGGGTCTGTTGTAACTAAATCAGTTGAAGCCAATATTATTGCTGGAGGTAATCCGTGTAAATTTATAAAACAACTTAACGTATAATTGTGAAGTTAATAAAAACAAGTCTTTTTTCGGCTATAGTTACATTTATTAGAATAAGTTCAGGATTTGTTGCGAGCAAGGCAATAGCAATTTTTACTGGTCCAGCAGGTGTAGCATTAATTGGTGCATTTGCTAATTTTATATCAGTTGTATTATCTTTTGCAAATGGGGCAATAACATCTGGTGTTGTAAAGTATACTGCAGAGTTTAACAATGATGAGGATGAATTAAAGAAGATTTTTAGAACGTCATTTCTAATTTCTCTTTTTTGTTCTATTATAGTTGGAGTAATCCTTCTCATTTTTGCAAAAAATTTTTCTAACCTAATTCTTACTAACGATGTATATACAAATCCGATAAGGATTTTAGGCCTGACTATAGTTCTATATTCGCTAAATTCTCTCTTAATTTCGATTTTGAACGGTAAGGGTCAGATTAGATTATACACCTGGGTAAACACAATAGGAAGTATTATTGGGCTAATATTTACTATTGTTTTAGTTTATTTTTATAAAGTACAAGGCGCGCTGTATGCTCTTGTTCTTTCTCAGTCAATTGTTTTTTTTATAACTCTTGTGCTCATTGTAAAAAGTCCTTGGTTTTCAATAGACTACTTTAAGGGACCTCTAGACAAAATAGTAGCGATGAAGTTAGGCCATTTCAGCTTAATGGCAATAGTTACAGCTTTAACTATGCCTGTTGCTCAAATTATATTAAGGAATATGCTAATTTCAAATTTAGGAATCAATGCTGCTGGAATTTGGCAAGGAATGATGAGAGTTTCTGATGGCTATTTAATGCTAATCACCACAGCATTAAGTACGTATTATCTTCCAAAACTTTCATCTTTAATTAAAGATACAGAGATAAAAAATGAAATATTTAGAGGATATAAAATAATACTTCCTTTAGTATTTTTAGGCTGCATTTTGATATACTTCCTTCGATTTTTTATTATCAGGATATTATACACGCCCGAATTTAATGAGATGCAAAGCTTATTCCTTTGGCAGCTTGTTGGTGATTTTTTTAAAATGGCTTCTTGGATGCTGGCTTATCTAATGCTTGCAAAGGCTATGACTAAAGCGTACATTATTGTTGAAGTTGTTTTCAGTTTGGGCTATGTCCTTTTGAGTTATTATCTTACAACTAATTTTGGATTAAAGGGTATTTCAATTGCTTTCGCTTGTAATTATTTTTTATGTTTTATAGCTATGATTATTATTTTTCGAAAACTACTATTAACTCCGAATGAATAATTTACCTTTAGTATCAGTCATAATACCGTGTTACAATCATCAAGATTTTATAGAGGCCTGCTTAGAGAGCGTTGTCAATCAAACATATAAAAATATCGAGGTAATTGTAATAGATGATGGTTCAAAAGATGAGACACCACGTATTTTACAAAAACTTGCAAATAAATATACCTTTAGTCTCGAGATTCAAAAAAATTTAGGATTGTCTAAAACGCTGAACAAAGCAATTAGAAAATACGCAGGGGGCAAATATATCAGTATCATAGCATCTGATGATTATTGGGAATTAAATAAGATATCTAAACAAGTTGACTTTCTAGAAAATTCAGAGAATTATGCGCTTGTATTTGGAAAGGCAAAAATTGTTGATAACAATAATGTATTTTTAGGTAATTTGGGCGATGATATGAATGAAGAGTTATCGTTTGAAACTTTACTATTTGATAACAAAATTATTGCTTCAACAACGATGTTCAAAAGAGATATATGGGAAAAAGTAGGTGGTTTTAATGAAGATAGTTATATTGAAGATTGGGATTTATGGCTTAAAATGGCTGAGAATTATAAAATCGGCTTTATAAATGAAAACCTAGGATTTTACAGGCGCCATGGTTCGAATATGTCAAATAACCTTCTTAGGATGGAGAATGCTAAAACAAATATTGTAAAGCAATGGTCTGCTAAAGACCAATATCCTTTAGCAATTAAATTGCATATTTTATCAAAAGCAAATATTTTAGCGCCAAAATTTAAAAAAGAGACAATGACACTGCTTTGGGAAAATAAGAATTATTTCTTTAGTGTCAGATATTTAACAGCTTGCATAAGACTATTGTTTTTTTGGTAAAATATGATGAAAATACTTCACACGGTAGAATCTTACTTGCCATCTAGGCATGGAATGCAGGAAGTTGTAACTCAATTATCGGAAGCTCTCGTGAAAATGGGGCATGATGTAAGCATAGCGACATCTTACAATGAACACAGAAAAGTTGAAGTAATCAACGGAGTTAAAATTGTGGCGTTTAAAATTGAAGGTAATTATTCAACGGGAATTAAAGGAGATGTTTCTGAATATCAGAACTACTTACTGGCATCTAATTTTGATATCATTACAAACTTTGCTGCACAACAGTGGGCAACTGATTTGATGCTGCCAATAATGGATCAAATGAAAGGGAAAAAAATATTTGTACCTACGGGATTCTCTGCTCTTAATCAACCTATTTATAGAGAATATTTCACCAAGATGAAACTCTGGATGAAAGGATATGATGACAATGTATTTTTATCAGATAATTATAGGGATATAAATTTTGCCAAAGAAAATAATATTACGTCCATTAAAATCATACCGAATGGGGCTAGCGAAAAAGAGTTTTCTGAAACTAATTTCATCAATGTAAGGGAACTTATTGGAGTTCCAGATGAGACTACGCTAATTCTTTCAGTGGGCAGTCATACGGGATATAAAGGTCACGATAAATCAATTGAGATATTCCAAAAAGCTAAAATACCTAATTCGGCATTGTTGATTATCGGAAATGTGACAACAAGTGGTGGGAAGTTTAAAAGTATTTTGAAGGGCTACTTAAATTTACTTGGCCTAAAGCGAACAAACTGCAGCCTTTCTTGTCGAACCAAGGCTCGGCTTCATAATAGTAAAAAATTGAATAACAGTATACATATAAGAGAATTTCCACGTTCTGTCACTGTGAATGCTTATAAGCAAGCTGATCTTTTTATGTTAACATCTTTAATTGAATGCTCCCCTATCGTACTGTTCGAAGCTTTAGCTGGAGAAACACCTTTTCTTGTTAATGATGTAGGAAATGCAAAAGAAATTATAAACTGGACGAGAGGTGGAAAATTATTACCAACTACGTTTGATGATAATGGATTCAGCATAGTGGATATTGATTCTTCTGCAGATATTTTACGTGATTTAGTTAAGGATACAAATCAAATGGAGAAATATGCTTATGACGGACATACTGCATTTTTAAATGGCTTTACTTGGGAGAAAATAGCTCTAAAATATGAAAGGTTATACTTTTCACATGTTAATAAATTAAATTAATGATAATAGTAAAAATTTGGGGTGGGTTGGGTAACCAAATGTTTCAGTATGCTATGGCCAAAGCACTTGCGCTTAAATTTAATTTTGAGTTGAAATTGGATATATCTCATTATAGCAAAAATATTTCAAATGAAACGCCACGACAATTTAGATTAAATATTTTTCATGGAATTACTGATGAGATTGCGTCTCAAAAAGATATAAATACATGCATAACTACATTTAAGGTTCCAATATTTAATTCTATATATAAAATAATTAATCGTAAATTTTCAATATTTAATCCCAACTATATAATTGAAAAAGATAAATCGTTCAGATCAATTGAATATATTGGTACTAAAAATTTGTTTTTAGAGGGTTACTGGCAATCAGAAGAATATTTTAAAGAATATAGGGAGCACATATTAAATTCTTTTAATCTGGAAAGGCTATTTGATAACTCAGAGTTAGCCTTAAAGGTAAAACAAATAGAAATGTTTAATTCAATAAGTATACATGTAAGAAGAGGTGATTATGTCTCAAATATACAAGCAAATTCTTACCATGGTATTTGTAGTTTAGCTTATTATGAAGATGCTATTAAGGCGATAGTTAATAGCCTACAATATGAAAGTGTACGGTTTTATATCTTTTCTGATGACATTTCCTGGTGTAAAGAAAACTTAAAGATATCTTATGACCATGAATATATTACAACAACTGAAGATTATCATGATTTATTTTTGATGGGTCAGTGTAAACATAACATCATTGCCAATAGTTCGTTCAGCTGGTGGGCAGCATGGTTAAATCCATATATTGAAAAAAAAGTTATTGCCCCTAAAAATTGGTTTGTTACAGAGGATGTTGATAACATAGTTCCAAATGAATGGATCAGAATATGATAGGTAATAAATTACGGTATTTGTTTCTTGTAGGAATAATATTTCTATTTATTTATAATCCGCCTATTTACTTTTTTCCAATGAATACGGGTATTCTTGTAGGTATGGCTTTTTTCTGTTGTTATGCTTTCAAATTTTTGTCCAGTTTGATAGTGAAAGTACCAGTTAGAATAGATCGTTCTATACTGAAAATAATTGTATCTATAAGTTTTATTGTTTTATACTCATTAATTGTTGCACTTGTAAGCGGCTCTCTTGATTTGCAGGTGTTTAAATCTTATCTATCATTTCTTTTGTTCTACATTCCTGGTGCATTTGGTATCGTTTGGTGGGCAAAGCGATATTTTACTCCAATTGATTTGCTTAAAATGTTTGTTTTAGCTACAGTATTACAGAGTTTAATAATACTATTTATGTTAGCTATACCTAGTGTAAAGTTTTTCTTTTTTTCACTTTTAAAGGATGGGGATGCGAGGATAGAAAAGAACTTACTCTCAGGTGGTTTTCGCTTTCTTGGCTTTGCGTTTAACCCTACATGGGATTTATCTATTGTGCAATCAATGGGTGTGATGTATTTATGCTTACTTTTTAAGTTGGATAAAAAAGAGATTACTTTTAAAAATTCCTTATTTTTCTTATTAATAGCGATTAGCATTTTTTTAACTGGGCGAACTGGTTTTATTGGACTTTTATTGGGGTTAGTGATTTTAGTAATACCGAGCAACATTAAAGAAGTTCCTTTTTTAAAATTAGGTAAGTTTTTAACTAAAATATTAATAATAACATTACCATTAATCATACTAATCATGGCAATCTTGCCTACCGATGTTGTTGATATAGTGGAAAATAATGTTGTCCCCTGGGCCTTTGAACTGTTTCAAAATGATAATGGGGGTAAATTGGAAACTGCTTCATCAAATGAGCTAAAAAAAATGTATTTTATGCCCAATGCGTCTACACTTTTAATTGGTGATGGATACTATGTAAATCCACTCGATACTACTAGATACTATATGGATACCGATGCAGGCTATATGCGTCATATATTGTATTATGGTTTATTAGGTAGTTTTATGATGTGTATTATTTATATAATGATTTTTTTTAAAATTTATCAATTCTCCCATACTCTTGGTAAGTCTAGAGCTTTAAAATTGTTTTCTATACTATTGGCAGCTTATTTTTTTATATCGCACGTAAAGGGTGATTTATTTTTAGGCGCAGATATGCCTATAAAATCTTTATTTTTTTTGTTAGCGATCTTAATGATGAAGAGTAATATTCCTCCGAAACTTAGAATTCAGGGAAAGTTATCATGAAAAAGTATTTAATGACAGCTTTATTATTATTTCATGTTGTAAATGTCTTTGGACAACTGATATTATCCAAGGCCACAAGAGTTGGTGATGTAATGTATAATGTTTTTGATAGTTACACAGGTGAGGCAATTTCCTTAAGGAAAGTAACTAAATTTTATGATGGTTCAGAAATGAACGCTGCGAAATGTGATAATGTTATTTATATCAATTATGGTAAAGATTTTTTTCAGAGAGTTTATGGTGATAATGTAGATATTAGATGGTTTGGGTGTAATGAAAAAAGGAATGATAATCAGGTTATTATCAACAAAATTTTGCAGAAATACAAAACGGCTACGATACCTGCGGGAATATTTGAAATCTCTGGAGGCATTACTGTTCCAGAATATGCTACACTGAAAGGAAATGGAAGAAATTGTATAATCAAACTCAAAGCACCTCTCCCTGTCGACGGTATTAGTGTCTTCAGAGGCGCTGTCATAAAAAATTTTACACTTGATTGTACTGAGACATCCCTTGACCTAAAATCTGCGATAATAATTAACCCATGGCAAAAAAATTCATTTACAGGTCAAGAAATCTTATTAGAAAATTTAAATTTATTAGGTAATTATCCTCATTTACAGGGGGTTGGTCTCAAGCTGCAGATACTTAAAAATGAAAATAATCTTTCGTTGATTGCTTTTTGTAAGTTTCTTAACATTAACATATATGGTTTCAGAGATGGTATATTCTGTGATTTAGATTATTTTGGCGGAAATAAAATTTCATATATTAATGCAAATACCTTTGATAATATCATTATTTACAATTGCCTAAGACCGCTGCAACTAATTAACACTGGAAAAAAAGAGGATGTATTGGCTGGCAAAGCAACAATAATGTCTAATTTTTTCTCCAATATTATCGTCCAACATGTTGTAGGCAAATACCCAGCATTTTATTTGGATGGTGCAGAATATAATAATTTTACAGCGCAAATAATAGATTGGCCTGTTCCATACTTCGAGGAAACTAAGAAGGGAAGAAACAATACCTTTAACTCATTACCATTTGATGGTAACAAAAAGTGAAAATTATTTGTTTTTGATATCTTAGTCAGCAATTATATTAATAAATTAAATAAAAGTGTCAACTAAACCAGTATTATTAACCATTGGGTTACCGTTCTTTAACAATGAAAAAACAATTGCTCAAGCAATTAAATCAGTGTTAAATCAGACATATATTCATTTCGAACTATGTTTAATCGACGATGGTTCAACAGATCAATCTTATAATATTGCAAAACAAGTTGTCGGCGAAGATGCTAGAGTAACTATCATTAGGGATGGTGAGAATAAGGGATTGATAAGTCGTTTGAACCAAATTATAGACTTTTCTAATGGTCTGTATGTGGTGAGAATGGATGCAGATGACATCATGATGTTGGATAAATTGGAGAAACAGGTCAAATGTTTTGAAGAATATCCGGAAATTGACGTAGTTGCTACCGCAGCCTACACGATTGATGAACAGAATAACGTAATTGGGATTAGAGACATACATTCAATCCAAATTCGTTCTGGTAGGGATGTCATTAAATCTTCGATATTAATTCACCCTACTGTGATGGCTAAAAAGTCATGGTTTGTTCAAAATAGGTATGATAATGCATATTTCCGGGCCGAAGATTATGAACTTTGGTGCAGAACATTTAACCATACTGCTTTTTATAGGATTACTGAGCCTCTATTCTTCTACAGAGAGGGCAATGTGAGTTTGAATAATTATAAATTGAGTATGCGAACATTGCGAAAAATACTGAAAAACTATGGTAAAAAATATTTGGGTTGTTCCGAGTTGTACATTGAAATTTCAAAGACCTATCTGAAGAATGCGCTTTATCAAACATTTGGGCTCTTCAAATTGCAGCATATACTTTCATCGCGTAGAAATATGACCCTAACGGATAACCAACGTTCTCATGCAAGGACGATATTGAATAATTTAAATAATCTGTAAAATATATGCGAAAAGTATTACATGTTGTCAATATTTCGTTTGTTCTACCATATTATATAGGTGAGCAGTTTACGTATTTTGCAAATAAGGGAATAGAGTTTTATGTTGCTTGTTCAAATTCAGAACACTTGAATAAATATGCTGAGGAGAAAAAATTCAGAAAGATAGATATTCCAATTTTAAGATCTATAAATCCGATTCAAGATTTAAAGTCGATTTTGGCATTGCGGCATTTTATTAAAAAAAATAAAATAGAAATTGTATTTGGGCATACACCTAAAGGAGCGCTGATAGGAATTGTAGCAGGGTATCTTAGCGGTGTTGAACGGAGAGTATATTTTCGTCATGGTCTTATGTATGAGACATCGACTGGTCTTAAACGCTTTTTGTTAAAAAAAATAGAACAATTAACGAGCAGATTGGCAACTGAAATTGTTTGTGTAAGTCAGTCTGTCATTAATAAAAGTAACCAAGAAAGGCTAAACAATCCAAAAAAAAATATGCTATTGAGTAAAGGTACTTGTAATGGTATTGATAGTGATAGATTTTCCCGTCATACCTTATTGCCTGCAATGCAGAATGAATTGAAAAAACTTCATAATATTACATCAAATAATCGTATAGTAGGTTACGTTGGACGTTTGGTGAACGACAAAGGTATCAATGAGTTAATCGGCGCTTGGAAATTATTAATAAAAGAATTCTGTGATATAAAGCTACTGTTAATAGGTCCATTTGAAGAAAGAGATGGCCTTTCATCCCAGGTAAAAGATTTTATAATCAATGAACCATCTATTATCCATACGGGATTGATTGATGATGTGAAACCATACTATGGCTTGATGGATATTTTTATTCTACCGTCTTTTCGTGAGGGATTCCCAACAGTAGTATTGGAAGCATCAGCTATGGAGCTGGCAGTTATTACCAGCAAATCGACTGGATGTATCGATTCAATAATTGAAAATGAAACTGGGAAATACACTGAAATTTCATCATATGGTATTGCTGAAAATATAAAAGGATACTTATTAAATTGGGACTTAGCAAAAACACATGGTGAAAATGGTAGGAGATTTGTTGTAGAGAATTTTAAGCAACGAATTATCTGGGAAGAGATAGGGCGTAAATTTTTAGATATAAGTTAATGACGGCTTTAATAACTGGGATAAATGGATTTGTCGGAAGAAATCTTAGTAAGTATTTAGGCTCCGCAAAAGACTTAAATTTAAGAGGTGATTGGTCAAATGAATTAGAGACTGGTAGTGTACTACCAATTATACATTTAGCTGGCAAGGCTCACGATATGAAAGCAGCTTCAAATCCAGATCAATATTATGAGATTAATTTTGAATTAACTAAAAAATTATATGATAAATTTTTAAAGTCTAATTCAAAAAAATTTATATTTATTAGTTCTGTAAAAGCGGTAGCTGATGTGGTACAAGGAGTTTTGACAGAAGATTCCATTCCAAACCCATTGACGCACTATGGGATATCTAAACTTATGGCCGAAGAATATATTTTAAGACAGCCCTTGCCGCCAGGAAAAAGTTGTTATATTTTACGGCCATGTATGATTCATGGTCCTGAAAATAAAGGAAATCTAAATCTTTTATACAAATTTGTAAAAATGGGAATACCATATCCTTTAGCGGCTTTTGACAATAAAAGGTCTTTTTTGAGTATAGAGAATCTTTGTTTTGTAATCAATACGCTACTAGAACAAAACGTGAAATCAGGAGTTTACAACATTGCGGACGATGAGCCATTGTCAACAAATGAAGTTGTTAAGATATTAGCCAAATCGTTAAACAAACAACCAAAATTATGGGCATTACCGATTTGGCTAGTAAGAAAGGTAGCGAAAATAGCAGATTTTATTAAACTACCATTAAATACCGAACGTTTAGATAAATTAACCGAAAATTATATAGTCAGTAACAGAAAAATAAAAGAGGCGATTAATTCGCCTTTACCAGTTACATCTAGAGAAGGATTATCAAATACAGCTAATTCGTTCGAAAAGAGGTAATTCTATCTTAATATTTAAAATAATATGAAAAAAGCCCTTATAACAGGTATTACAGGACAAGATGGCGCCTACCTGGCAGATTTACTTTTAAAAAAAGGTTACGAAGTTCACGGTATCAAACGTAGGAGTTCATTATTTAACACAGACAGAATTGATCATTTATATCAAGATCCGCATGAGGCTGATGTAAGGTTTAAATTGCATTATGGAGATTTAACCGATTCAACCAATCTTATTCGGATAATACAGGAAGTACAGCCGGACGAAATCTACAATTTAGGCGCTATGAGTCATGTGAAAGTCTCATTTGACTCGCCAGAATATGTGGCCAATGTCGATGGTATTGGTACTTTAAGGATTTTAGAAGCAGTAAGAATTTTAGGTTTAGAAAAGAAAACAAGAGTATATCAAGCATCGACATCTGAATTATTTGGTGGAATGCCTGAAAATAAGAATCATAAAGGATTTTATGATGAAAATTCACCATTCTATCCTCGTTCACCGTATGGTGTAGCCAAGATTTACGGTTTCTGGATAACTAAAAATTATCGCGAAGCTTATAATATGTTTGCTTGTAATGGTATTTTATTTAATCATGAGAGTCCATTAAGAGGAGAAACTTTCGTGACACGTAAAATTACTCGAGGAACTGCTAAAATTGCATTAGGTCTTCAGGATAAACTTTATTTGGGTAACCTTGATGCGCTACGCGATTGGGGGCATGCCAAAGATTATGTAGAAGCAATGTGGTTAATTTTACAACAAGAAACTCCTGAAGATTATGTGATTGCGACAGGTGTGACTACTTCAGTGAGGGATTTCGTTAAAATGTCCTTTAAACAAGTAGGTATAGAACTGGAGTTCAAAGGTGAGGGTGTAGAAGAAAAGGCTTATGTAGTTTCTTGTTCAAATACTGATTATCAAATAGAAAATGGTAAAGAAGTAGTTGCGGTTGATGCTACATATTTTAGACCAACAGAAGTAGATTTACTGATTGGTGATCCGACCAAATCTAAAACTAAATTGGGTTGGAAACCACAGTATGATCTGGCTGGCTTGGTAGCAGATATGATGGCTTCTGATGTGAATCACTTTAGAAAAGAATTAATGCTGAAAACCGCAGGTTATAGTGTTAAAAATCAGTTCGAATAAAATTATTTATGGAGAGCACACGTGAGTGGCTTTTCATAATCAAACCACAATAATGAATAGAAGCGAAAAAATTTATATAGCTGGCCACCGGGGGATGGTGGGTTCTGCCATTAAGCGTCACTTAGAGGCTAATGGATATACTAACATCATTACGAAGACCTCTTCTGAATTAGACCTTCGGGATGGTCAAGCAGTTGCTGCGTTTTTTGAACAAGAAAAACCACAATATGTTTTTTTGGCTGCAGCGAAGGTGGGGGGGATTATTGCCAACAATACCTACCGGGCGGATTTCATTTATGAAAATTTGATGATCCAAAATCATGTGATCCATCAAGCCTATTTGAATTCGGTAACCAAACTTATGTTTTTGGGCTCGTCATGTATTTATCCAAAGCTAGCGCCACAACCGCTGAAAGAAGATTATCTGCTGACTGGAGAGCTTGAACCGACCAATGAACCCTATGCCATTGCTAAAATAGCGGGTATCAAAATGTGTGATGCTTACCGAGATCAATACGGTTGTAATTTCATTTCGGTTATGCCAACCAACTTATATGGACCTAATGATAATTACGATTTAAATAATTCTCATGTATTACCGGCGTTGTTAAGAAAATTTATTACAGCCAAACAAAATGGTGATGCAGCAGTAACCATTTGGGGTACGGGAAGCCCAAAAAGAGAATTTCTTCATGCAGATGACTTAGCGGAAGCTTGTATCTTTTTAATGGAAAATTATAATGAGTCGGGTTTAGTAAATATTGGTGTCGGCAATGACCTTTCCATATTAGATTTAGCAAAATTGGTGAAAGATGTGGTAGGCTTTAAAGGTGAGATTTTAACTGACCCGAGTAAACCTGATGGCACACCTCGTAAGCTAATGGATGTGAATAAGCTTCACGGATTGGGATGGAAGGCTAAAATATCCTTAGAAGAGGGAATAACACAAGTATATCAGGAGATTAAAAATAATGACTGGAACTCATACTAATACCTATGTATTAATCATGGCGGGGGGCGTGGGATCTCGTTTTTGGCCGAAAAGCCGTAACCAATTTCCCAAACAATTTATAGATATATTGGGTTTGGGTAAATCGTTGTTGCAACTTACTTATGAAAGGTTTACGCATATTTGTGACCCACAACATATATATATATTGAGTAATGAAAATTACAAGGATTTAGTGTTGAGTCAACTTCCTGCATTAAATGAAGGTCAGGTATTACTGGAGCCAAGTCGGAATAACACCGCTCCCTGCATTGCTTATGCAAGCTATAAGATTTTAGCAATCAATCCTGAGGCTAATATTGTAGTGGCCCCGTCTGATCACCTGATTTTGAAGGAAGAAGAATTTCTAAGTAAAGTTCAACAAGCATTAAGTTTTTCAGCTAATCATGATGCTTTGCTTACCTTAGGGATTCAGCCAACCCGGCCAGATACTGGCTATGGCTATATTCAATTTGAAGAAACGCTACTAAATGAAGATGGTATTCGTAAAGTATTAGCATTTAAAGAAAAACCATCGTTAGAAAAAGCAAAAGAATATTTATCAGGTGGAGAGTATTTATGGAATGCAGGAATTTTTATTTGGTCAGCAAAATCAATAAAAAAGGCATTTGAAAATCATGCTGCTGAGATTGATAGTATTTTTGAACAAGGAAACAAGTTCTATAATACGAGCAAAGAAGTTGATTTTATTGCAGAAAATTATCCGAAATCGCCGAATATATCTATCGATTATGCCATTTTAGAAAAAGCTGATAATGTATATACCATTCCCGCTGATATTGGTTGGTCTGATTTAGGCACCTGGGCTTCACTACATAGCGTTGCCAATAAAGATGAGTATGAGAATGCAGTTAACTGTACGCATTTACATTTGGAGAATACTTCCAAATGTATCATACAAATACCAGCCGATAAAGCAGCAGTAATTAAAGGAATGGAAAATTATATTATTGTAGATGATGGTAAAGTATTGCTGATTTATCCAAAATCTGATGAACAGGAAATAAAACAAGTTGCAGCAAAAATGGTGAGCAACTATGGAAATGAATATTTGTAATCACAATTTTATATAAGGCAGGCTAGTTTTAGTCTGCTTTTTCTTTTTTTGTACTCCCTCCTAATTTTCTCTATCTTCGCCAAAATAAAGATTTATGACATTGGTTTTTACCCTGATTACCTTAATTGCTCTTTTTATTATTGAACTGGTTTACTTTAAAGTCGCCGATCACTTTAACATCATCGATAAACCAAATCACAGAAGTTCTCATACCACAGTTACTATCCGTGGTGGAGGAATTATTTTTACGATAGCTGCCCTGATTTTTTTCTTCACTTTTGGATTTCAATATCCTTATTTTATTCTGGGTTTATTTTTGATTAGCCTGATTAGTTTTTTAGATGATATTTTTACACTCAATAATAAAATTAGACTTAGTATTCATCTCTTAGCTGTGATTCTGATGTTCTATCAATGGCAGTTGTTTAGTTTAAACTGGTATTGGATTCCGGTGGCATTGATTTTTGTTATCGGAACAATTAATGCCTATAACTTTATGGACGGCATCAATGGAATTACTGGCGGCTACAGTTTATTGGTAATCGCAACCTTATACTATATTAACGAACAGGTTGTTTCATTTACTTCTTCAGATTTATTGATTATCGTTGGGCTATCGTTACTAGTATTTAATTTTTTCAATTTCCGCAAGAAGGCTAAATGCTTTGCCGGTGATGTAGGAAGTGTAAGTATCGCTTTCATTATTGTTTTTCTTATAGGACAGCTGGTAATCCAAACACAGAACTTTAATTATATCCTATTATTATTGTTTTATGGACTAGACGCTGTAACCACTATTGTATTTCGGGTTATTAGAAAAGAGAATATTTTTGAAGCGCACAGAAGCCATTTTTATCAATTTCTTTCTAATGAAAAAAAATGGCCTCATTTAGTGGTCGTTAGCAGTTATATTTTAATCCAATTGATCATCAATGTACTTCTCATTTTATTTGTGGGAAAAGATTCGCTAACGGCACTGTTTTTGATTGTAACGTCGGGAATTATTTTCCTTGTTGTCCGTTTCACAACGGAGGGGAAAGTTAGACTGACAAAATCAATAAAAAATGAATGATTGGGTAGTTTATGGTGGCGGAGGTCATGCCAGGGTAATTGGTGATGCAATCACGTTAAATAAAGATAGGTTAATTACTTATTTTGATGATAATAAAGAGTTATCGTCTATTAATGGAACTCCTGTTTTACCATATCACGAAAATGCAGAGCAGCAGGCTAAGATGATTCTTGGAATTGGTAACAATGAAGTGCGTAGAAATATTGCCAGGTATGTTGTTCACGATTTCGGAATAGTGATTCACCCAAAGGCCATAGTTGCTTCTGATGCTATAATAGGAGAAGGGAGTATTATTTTAGCGGGAGCAGTAATTCAATCAGGTGCTATCATCGGTAAACATGTAATTGTAAATGCGAATGTTACCATAGATCATGATGTAATTATTGAAGATTTCTGCTGTGTTTATCCAAATTCTTATATAGGGGGCGGTGCCAGAGTTGGTACAGGTGCAATCATAGAAGCATGCACAGCAATTCCCAGATTTAGTACAATCCCGAAGGCCTTTGAGCCTGAAGAAGTTGTTGCATTAGACTTGTATTAATCTTGTTATAATGCGTATATTTAACAAAATTTAGCCTATTGTATTTTGTTTACACAAATTAATATTGTTCCACGCTGGGTCATTTTCCTATTGGATTTGACCATTTGCACTTGTTCTTTAATATTTGCTTACTCCCTTAAGCATAACCTTGATTTAATGGCAATCGAGTTGCCTGAGCTCGCAAGAAATCTCTTGATTATCAGTACGATCAATATTGCTGTTTTTTTTCATATCAGAACATTTACAGGTATTATTCGCTATACCAGTGCACAAGATTCATTTCGTATCTTAATCGCAGTTGTAATTGGTAATGGTACTTTTTTTGTACTGAATCTAATTGCTATTACCTTTTTTCAATATCCATTAATCTCCATTACAATATTGATTACAAATGGCCTAACCAGCTTTTTGTTTCTAATGACTTATCGGGTTTTGATTAAATATTTCTTTATTTATGTTAAAAATCTTAACCTGGATAAAAAGAAGGTCATTATATATGGGGCAGGTGAAGCTGGTCTGGCCACCAAAAGAACTTTTGATCATGATGGAAGCGTAAATAAAAATATTGTTGCATTTGTTGATGATGATCCTCGCAAAGTAGGTAAAACCATAGACGGAATTAAGATTTTAGATGCTGCAAATCTTGACTATTTGATAGG
This sequence comes from Pedobacter jeongneungensis, assembly GCF_039538295.1. NCBI lineage: Bacteria > Pseudomonadati > Bacteroidota > Sphingobacteriia > Sphingobacteriales > Sphingobacteriaceae > Pedobacter > Pedobacter jeongneungensis. The sequence goes on from NZ_BAABBY010000005.1 coordinate 461,292, forward strand.
TGAGCATGAACTGGATGAAATCATTTTTGCATCCTATACTATACCGGATGAGAAAAAGGATCAAATTGTTGACTTGTGTCTGGAAAACGATATAAAGATCTTAAATATTCCACCTCCTGATGTATGGACTAACGGGCAGTTAAAATCGACACAGATTCAAAAGCTTAATATTGAAGATTTGTTGAACCGTAAATCTATTAAAATTGATATTGATGGAATCGGAAATATGCTGGATAAAAAGCGGATTCTAATTACAGGTGCAGCAGGATCTATCGGTAGTGAAATTGTTCGTCAGCTTTCTAAGTTTAATGTGGGGCTGATTATTCTTTGCGATCAATCGGAAACGGCTTTGCATGAATTGTATTTAGAGTTGGAAGAAACGAATGGCAATAAAAACTTTCACGCCTTTATTGGTGATGTTCGTGATGAACAGCGGATGGATAAACTGTTTGAAACTTATAAGCCTCATTACGTTTATCATGCAGCTGCCTATAAACATGTCCCTTTAATGGAGGATAATCCTGCAGAGGCCATTAAAGCCAACGTATTGGGAACTAAAACCATTGCAGATAAATCTGTTAAATATGGTGTCCAGAAATTTGTGATGATTTCTACTGATAAGGCAGTAAATCCGACCAATATTATGGGGGCTTCAAAACGGATTGCTGAAATATATGTTCAATCACTTAATAATTCTTTGAGCACTGATGGATTTATCTTCAGTAATGGTTTACAATATATCAACGATCTTAATGTTAAACCCATTACTAAATTTATTACTACACGATTTGGAAATGTATTAGGTTCAAATGGTTCTGTAATTCCCAGATTTAGACAACAGATTGAGAAAGGCGGTCCGGTTACGGTAACCCACCCGGAAATTACACGTTATTTTATGACTATTCCTGAAGCCTGCCGTTTGGTATTGGAAGCAGGATGTATGGGAAAAGGAGGCGAAATATTCGTTTTCGACATGGGCAAGTCAGTTAAGATTGTAGAATTGGCTAAGAAAATGATCAGACTTGCGGGGTTAGAGCCCAATGTTGATGTTAAAATCGAATATTCTGGTTTACGCCCAGGAGAAAAGTTGTACGAAGAACTATTAAACGACAATGAAAATACCATGCCTACCCATCATGAGAAAATTATGATCGGAAAAGTAAGGGAATATGTATTTGCTGATGTTGAAAAACAGATTTACGAATTGATTACATCTGCTAAATCTGATAATGACCGGCAGGTAGTAATGAATATGAAAAAACTGGTTCCGGAATTTAAGAGTAAAAATTCGATATTTGAAGAATTAGATAAGGTAATAAACAACTAAAATATGATAAAAAGAATCTTTTTAATGGCCTTTATGGCCATTTTTGCTTTAACTGCTGCTGCACAAAACCCTACTCCCAACCGTATTATCCCATACGATTATCAATTTTATCAAAAACTAAATCCGGCTGTTTACGATCAACATTCAAAATTTCACTCTGCTATTAAAGGTTTTTATGGAGATGACAGTGCCTTACAGCTGCACTATGATTCATTAATGAACGCCGGAACGGATAGTTTAAATAGAAGAAGCTGGGTGCATCGTAAATTATTCCAGGAGCATCTTATAGAGTTTAAAAACGAAGATTATAATATATATGCAGACTTTTTACCCGATTTTCAGATCGGAAAAGATTTTAGCGGGAATAGATCAACCTGGTTAAATACACGTGGCTTTCAGGTTGGTGGAAATGTGGGCAAGCAGTTTTCCTTCTATTTAAATGGTTTCGAAAACCAGGGCAAATTTGTTGATTATGTAAATAACTTTATTGTGGCTAATCAGGTAGTGCCTGGTCAGGGCTATGGAAAGTTAGCTACAAATACGCAAGATTGGTCTTATGTTACTGCTTTATTGTCTTACACACCCAATAAGTATTTAAATTTTGCTTTAGGCTATGATAAGAATTTTATTGGTGATGGTTACCGTTCAATGTTGCTGTCTGATGTTTCTTCCAATTATTCTTTTTTTAGGGTTAGGGCAACTTTAGGAAGTGTGCAATATCAAACCATATTTGCTTATATGCTCGATCCAGGAGCGCCTAAATTGGCAAGCGACAGAAGACTGGGAGACCGTGGGAAATGGATGGCCGCGCATTACGTAGACTGGAATGCTACCAAACGTTTTTCTGTTGGATTCTTTCAGGCAGTTACCTGGGCTGATGCAGAACCGGAAGGTAAAAGAGGATTTGATTTTAACTATGTTCATCCTTTTATATTTTTGCGCCCTGTCGAAAATACCAATACCACTTCACCTGATAAAATGCGCTTAGGAATTAACCTTAAGTATGAGTTGTTGGAAAAAACAACATTATACGGTCAGTTTATGTTTGATGAATTTACGGCGAAAGAGTTTTTTAAAGGAAACGGTTACTGGGCAAATAAATTTGCTGTTCAGTTTGGTGTACGGGGATCTGATCTTTTTAAAGTACAGGGCTTGAATTATCTTGCTGAATTTAACACCGCGAGGCCTTATACTTATGCCCACTTCGATAGAATTTCGAACTATGCAAATTACAATCAATCTTTAGCACATCCTCGTGGTGCAAACTTTAGAGAGTTTTTAGGAATCTTAAATTACAGCTATAAGAGATTTGATCTTCAGGGCGAAGCACTGTATTCAAGATACGGACTGGATCCTGCCGGGATGAATTATGGAGGCGATATTTTTAAGAGTTATGATACCAGGTCTGTCCAGTATGGTAGTCACATAGGGCAAGGTATTGGTACAGACCTTTACTATGTGAAAGGCCAGGTAGCTTATCTACTAAACCCTAAATACAATTTAAGGTTAGAAGTGGCAGGTACATATAGAAGAGAAAGTAACGATTTAGGTATCAACAAAACGGGGTTATTAACCATTGGTTTAAGAAGCTCGTTTAGAAATATATACCACGATTTTTAAGGATTTGCAATGCCGGTTTTTATCCAGACTTTTTGCTTAATTTATCTCTGTTTAAAGATTGATTGAATAAATATCCAAAAAAATTAAGAACTGTTTTTGTAAATAGGATGGATTTTTTAAACGTTGTCATTACTATTTTATTAGGGTTTGGTGGTATTATAACAAATATAATACCACTAAACATAGTAACTTAAATATTGTTTGCAGATCAAAGTAGATTATTGGGACAATAAAATCGATTCTGGTCATCTATGAGTAGTTATGACATATATCAATACTTATTATTGGGTAATTTTAGAAAAATCAATAAAAATTTAACCATTTAATAACCTAAAATAAAACTACGTCAGGAATTTGACTGTAGAAAATTACCCAGCCATCGTATTAGTTGTCCTTTTTACCGCAATTTTCCTAACCGCTTCAATAATTGCATTTTTATCATAACCACATTCAGCCCAAAGTTCAGCCTGTTCGCCATGTTCGATAAACTGATCCGGGATACCTAAACGAATTACGTTTGCGCTATAACCATGATCGGCCATAAACTCCAGCACTGCAGATCCTACCCCTCCAGGTAAAGAACCATCTTCTACCGTAATTACATGTTTATATTTAGCAAATACCTCATGTAATAAAGCTTCGTCCAGTGGTTTTACAAAACGTAAATCGTAATGCGCCGGGTAAAAACCTTCGCTGTTCAATTCGGCCCTCGCTTCAACTGCAAAATTACCCACGTGGCCAATGGTTAATAAAGCTACATCTTCTCCATCACATATTTTACGTCCTTTGCCGATTTCTAATGCTTTGAAAGGTCTTTTCCAATCAGGCATTACACCATTACCACGAGGATAACGGATTACAAAAGGACCAACGTTTTCTTGTTGAGCGGTAAACATCAGGTTACGAAGTTCCTCCTCATTCATAGGAGAAGAAACAACCAGATTTGGGATGCAGCGCATGTAGGCGATATCATAAGCACCATGGTGTGTAGCACCATCAGCACCAGCCAGACCTGCCCTATCCAAACAAAAAACTACATTCAGTTTTTGTATAGCCACATCATGGATCACCTGATCATAAGCCCTTTGCATAAAACTTGAATAGATGTTGCAAAATGGAACTAATCCTTGCGTAGCTAAACCAGCAGAAAATGTTACTGCGTGTTGTTCGGCAATACCCACATCAAAGGCACGTTTTGGCATAGCTTTCATCATGATATTTAATGAAGATCCTGAAGGCATCGCAGGCGTAATCCCTACAATTTTATCATTAGCCTCAGCCAATTCTACCATAGTATGTCCAAAAACATCCTGGTATTTTGGGGGCTGTGGCTTATCCGGAACACTTTTTTTGATTTCACCGGTAATCTTATCAAAAAGTCCTGGCGAATGCCATACCGTCTGATCTTTCTCTGCTAAGGCGAAACCTTTACCTTTCACCGTAATGCAGTGAAGCAGTTTCGGACCAGGAATAGCAGATAGATCTTTTATGGTTTGAGCCAAACGCTTTACATCGTGACCATCAACAGGTCCGAAATACCTAAAGTTTAAGGCTTCAAATAAATTACTTTGCTTTAGCAGCGTTCCTTTAATGCTTTTCTCTATTTTTTTGACATACTTATGTGCATTTGGGCCTAATTTAGAAAGCCCGGCCAGTACATGAGAGATATCATCACGAAAACGGTTGTACGATTTTGAAATGGTGATGCTGGTTAAATATTCTTTAAGCGCACCCACATTTGGATCAATAGACATACAGTTATCGTTTAAGATAACCAGCACATTGCTGTTTTCGATTCCCGCATGGTTTAATCCCTCAAAAGCCAGCCCCGCTGTCATGGCGCCATCACCAATAATGGCCACATGCTGTCTGTCTGTTTCACCTTTTAGTTGCGAAGCTACAGCCATACCCAGCGCAGCCGAAATGGAAGTAGAAGAATGGCCAACGCCAAAGGTATCGTACTCACTTTCCGAAATTTTCGGGAAACCGCTAATGCCTTTATATACACGATTGGTGTGGAACTGATCCCTGCGACCGGTTAAGATTTTATGACCATAAGCCTGGTGGCCTACATCCCAAACCAATTTGTCGTAAGGAGTATTCAAAGCGTAATGTAAAGCTACTGTGAGTTCTACAACGCCTAAGCTGGAAGCAAAATGGCCTCCGTTAACACTTACTACATCAATAATATACTGTCGTAATTCCTGGCTTATTTGTTCTAAGTCAGATTCGCTATATTGCTTTAAATCAGCAGGATAGTTAATTTTAGATAATAGGGGGCCAGCTTTTACTTGCATTCGAAATTTATGGTAAAAAACAAGGTACAAAGTAAGGTATTTTTGTTTTAAAATAGAAAAGAAAAATGTTGGTTTATTATTGATGGTTAAGTCGTTAGTGTTTAGTGCTTTATATTACCTGAAGATAAATGGAAGAGATCTTTTTACATTCGGGTTAAATATCTTTCAGACACGATTTTTTCATTATGTTTGTGCCTTCACATGCAGGCAGAGAATTTTGAGATAAAACTTCCGGTATTCGAAGGACCCTTCGATTTATTGTTGTTCTTTATTGAGCGCGATGAGCTTAATATCCAGGATGTGGAGATTGCAAAGATTACAAACGACTTTTTAGCTTATATTCATCAACTCCTCGCTTTAAATGTAGAAGTAGCCAGCGAATTTATTTTGGTGGCTGCAACCCTGATGCGCATAAAATCTAAAATGCTTTTGCCGAGGATTGAGGTTGATGAAGCCGGAAACGAAATCAATGCCGAACAGGACCTGATTGCCCGGCTGATTGCCTATAAACAGTTTAAATCTGCTGCCGAGGAGATGAAGATTTTTGAGGGGGAGCGTTTAAAGCAGGATCACCGGGGAAACATTGCCTTTGATTTAACCCTTGCTGCTGCCTCTTCCGCTCACCAGGATGAACTTTTATCGCTGGATCTTTATAAACTTTTAACCGTTTATCACCGGACGATGCAGAAATATGAGTTGCGTAGTGAGGAAGTTAAACATACCGTGGTACAATATCCGTACACCATTGAGCAGCAAAAGCACTTCATAGCGAATTTACTCGATATTAATAAACAAATCGATTTTGCATTAGTGCTTAAAAATTCCGAAAATAAAGTGCATTTCGTTTATAACTTCCTGGCCATTTTGGAAATGCTGCAGCAACAGATTGTTGAGATAACCATTGGAAGCGGCTTTAATAACTTTAATGTGAAAGCATTATCCTAAATACGGCACATATTAAATTTGAAATTCTTACTTTTGCCAAAAAAATACAAACCTCATATAATGATGACACGCGACAACCAAATTTTTGAACTTATCGATAAAGAACTGAACCGCCAGGAGCATGGTTTAGAGCTTATTGCATCAGAAAACTTTGTAAGCAAGCAGGTAATGGAAGCTGCCGGATCGGTACTAACCAATAAATATGCTGAAGGCTTACCGGGAAAACGTTACTATGGCGGTTGCCAGGTGGTAGATGTGGTAGAGCAGATTGCTATCGATAGGGCTAAAGAATTGTTCGCTGCAGCGTGGGTAAATGTTCAGCCGCACTCTGGTGCACAGGCCAATGCAGCAGTGATGCTTGCTGTTTTGCAACCTGGAGATAAAATATTAGGTTTCGATCTTTCTCACGGAGGTCACTTAACACATGGCTCACCAGTTAACTTTTCGGGTAAATTATATCAACCCTTATTTTATGGTGTTGAAAAAGAAACCGGACTGATCGATTATAAAAAATTAGAAGAAGTAGCCTTAGCTGAAAAACCAAAATTAATCATCTGCGGGGCATCTGCTTACTCACGCGAGTGGGATTATGCATTTATCCGTTCGGTAGCTGATAAAATTGGCGCGCTGGTTTTGGCAGATATTTCTCACCCCGCAGGTCTGATTGCTAAAGGTTTGTTGGCCAACCCACTTCCACATTGCCATATCGTAACTACAACTACCCACAAAACTTTACGTGGCCCACGTGGCGGTATGATTATGATGGGACAGGATTTCGAAAACCCATGGGGATTAAAAACGCCAAAAGGCGAAATCAGATTGATGAGCAATTTGCTTGACATGGCTGTTTTTCCAGGTACACAAGGAGGTCCGTTAGAACATATTATTGCAGCAAAAGCAATTGCTTTTGGCGAAGCTTTAAGCGAAGAATACGGAACATATATTAAGCAGGTAGCTGCTAACGCACAGGCAATGGCAAAAGCATTTGTAGCTAAAGGTTACGGCATTATTTCAGGTGGTACTGATAACCACTTAATGCTGATCGATCTTCGCAACAAAAACATCACTGGTAAAGTTGCTGAGAACGCTTTAGAAAAAGCAGAAATCACCGTAAATAAAAACATGGTGCCTTTTGACGATAAATCACCGTTTGTAACTTCTGGCATCCGTGTGGGTACTGCTGCCATAACCACCCGTGGTTTAAAAGAGGCTGAAATGGAACAGATTGTTGAATTAATCGACAGGGTTTTAACCAATCCTGAAGATGAAGCAAATCTGAATGCGGTTAAAGCCGAAGTAATTAAACTGGTAAGCGCATTTCCTCTTTATAAATAAGAGTTACCTTAAGAAATAAAATTGTAAAAGCAGTTACATTAACTTGTAGCTGCTTTTTTGATTTAACAAGTTTTTTAGTGCTTATGTATTAAAACAAACGTTTGTTTTATATATTTGGCAAATTAATGTGATAATAAAAAATTATGTGTGGAATAGTAGGCTACATTGGTTATAGAGAAGCTTGGCCAATTGTATTAAAAGGTCTTAAAAGATTAGAATATCGCGGTTATGATAGCGCTGGTATTGCACTGATGAACAGCAGCGGACAGCATATTTATAAAAAAGCTGGAAAAGTTGCTGTTTTAGAAGAATTTGCTGAGGATCAGGACAAATCTGGTACAAGTGGTATGGGCCATACCCGCTGGGCTACCCATGGTGTTCCTTCTGATCGTAATTCCCATCCGCACACATCAAATAGTGGTAAACTTTCTATTATCCACAACGGAATCATTGAAAACTACGCTACGCTAAAAGAAGAATTAATTAGCCGTGGGCATGAATTTAAAAGTGATACGGATACAGAGGTATTGATCCACCTGATCGAAGAAATTCAGGAAATTGAAAAGATTGATCTTTTAGAAGCTGTTCGTTTAGCCTTACACGAAGTAAATGGAGCTTATGCCATCGTTATTATGGATAAAGATCATCCAGATCGTTTAATTGCTGCCAGAAAAGGAAGTCCCATGGTAATTGGCGTTGGACAGGGAGAATATTTTATTGCTTCTGATGCTACTCCGATTATTGAATATACTAAAAATGTGATCTATTTAAAGGATGGCGAAATTGCTTTAGTTACCAGAGAAGACCTGTTAATTAAACATTTAGACAATGTGGTTCAAACCCCACTTATTCAGGAATTAGAGTTAAAGCTCGAAATGCTGGAAAAAGGTGGTTTCGATCATTTTATGTTAAAGGAGATTTATGAGCAGCCCCGTTCGATCAAAGATTGTATGCGTGGCCGTATATATCCTGAAGAAGGTAAAGTACAGCTTGGCGGGATTAAAGAATTTGCAGAGAAATTAAAAAATATAGACCGGATTATCATTGTAGCGTGCGGAACATCGTGGCATGCGGGTTTGGTTGGCGAATATTTAATTGAAGAATATGCCCGTATCCCTGTAGAAGTTGAATATGCTTCAGAATTCAGGTATAGAAACCCAATCATTACAGAAAAAGATGTGGTAATTGCCATTTCGCAATCCGGAGAAACTGCTGATACCATGGCGGCCATTGAAATGGCTAAGGAACGTGGCGCAACCATTTTCGGAATTTGTAACGTTGCCGGTGCATCAATCCCGCGTTTAACCCATGCTGGTGTTTATACCCACGCTGGTCCGGAAATTGGTGTAGCTTCTACAAAAGCATTTACCGCACAGGTAACGGTTTTAACTTTGATGGCCTTTTACATGGCACAACAAAAAGGTACCATTACCACTTCAAAATTAATTGAGCTTTTAACTGAACTGGATCATATTCCTGAAAAAATCCAGGTTGCGTTAGAATCTAACGATCTGATTAAAGAAGTTGCAGAAAAAATCAAAGACTCTACCAACTGTTTATTCTTAGGTAGAGGAAGTGGCTTCCCGGTAGCTTTAGAAGGCGCCTTAAAATTGAAGGAAATTTCATACATCCATGCAGAAGGTTATCCGGCAGCAGAGATGAAACACGGTCCAATTGCTTTAATCGACGAAGAAATGCCGGTGGTTTTTATTGCCACGCAAAACTCATCGTACGAAAAAGTGATCAGCAATATACAGGAAGTTAAAGCAAGAAAGGGTAAAGTGATTGCCATTGTAACACAAGGCGATACAGAAGTGAAGAAAATGGCCGATTACTGTATCGAAATTCCGGACGCTAACGAAGCTTTTTTGCCGCTTTTGGCTACTATTCCACTTCAGCTATTATCGTATCATATTGCGGTAATGCGTGGATGTAATGTAGACCAGCCGAGAAACCTGGCTAAATCGGTAACCGTAGAATAATTAAACAACAAAATAAATAGATAAAGCAGTTGCATGAATTTGTAGCTGCTTTTTTTTTGTTATAGGCGAATTTTTATATACAGACTTTGTTAACTAAGCCCGATTGAACGGATGCCGTTTTGATCCGCATTTCTTTGACATTGATAAATTAAAACGGCAGGAGGAAAAGCGGGGCTGCAGGCTGCCATTGGCACCAATGTTCACTTTCAAAATAATAATACCTGGAATAGATGGATATTCAAAACTAATCTGAAAGAACCGAGCTGCAATCTTAAAATCCTGATAAAAAGTAAAGGGCCGATATTCTTTTGAAGAAATATCGACCCTTACCATCTAAATTAACGCTCTCGTATATATAAACGAGATTTCTCGCTGAATTGTTTTCAGAAAATAAAAAAAAGTGATTATTTCTCGTAACTTCCTAAGGTTGAGGGAGAAATTCTTGTATTGCCTTTTCTATCTTTATCAAGGTAGCCTGTAAAATAAGGATCACTACTTAAATCAGCTCCTTTCTTTCTGGCCGGACTATCCGCCGACACCTCAAAATTTTCCATTTCCTTATTGATAAAGGATGGATCAATATTCAAAATATTGCCGTTGCTGCTATAACTGCTGTTGGCAGATCGGATTAAGTTGTTCCATAAATTAAGCTGAATTGCTGCGGTGGTTTTCTTTTGAATATCCAGCTCATTAGTTAAGCTGCCCCAAATAATATTGTTTGTAAAATCTAACCGGAGCTTGTTGTAAGCGCCGGCAGATAAATAATCTGAAAAGCTAAGTGAAGCAGTTTTACGTGGGAAATTTAAATTATAACCTGCAAATGTATTTTGTTTAAGGTTGTAGTTTCCACCTCCAACAGCATATATAAGGTAATTGCCGCAATTATACATCACATTGTTAAAGGCCAACAACTCAGAGTGATAACCAATGTAGGCTGCTACCTGCATATTTTTGATAATGCTGTTGCTCAAAATTAATTTAGGTTCGGCAGTTGATGACAGCGAATCGGAAGTAATACCAACTGAGGCATTTTTGATTATTGCATTTTTAACCATTCCGTTGCCAGTTCTTTTCAGGAAAATGCCTTTCCACTGGCCTGGCTCCTCATTGTACAGTTTTTCCAGTCTGTCACTACAAAATAGTACCGGGTCGGTAACCGTTCCATTTACCAGTAAATTACCTTCCACATTTAAGCTGGCGTCTTTATGAAAATAAACCTTGGCACCTGGTTGGATAATGAGTGATGATCCGCTTTTAACCGTTAAAACTCCATTAATAATATATGGTAGCGATTTTGTCCAGGTGGTGTTGGTCGCAATTGTTTGGCCGTTAATAAAAACCGCATTTTGGCCATAAGCTAAAAGTTTCACAACTTGCCTGTTCCCATTGGTATTTAAAATAATGGAATCCTGCACCAAAAACGGCATACTCTCTGTATTTGGATTAATGGTAACCTTAACAAAAAGATTAATCGAATCCTGACCATTTATAACCAGGTCATTTTTGTTAAATGTATCTTCTCCGTTAATATTAAGGCTAAACGCAGAACTGCTCCCCCCGGTTAGTGTGATTTCTGAAACCTTTACTGCATCCTTATTATTGTTTACGATGCTTAATCGCTTCGTTATAGAACCAATTGAGGTAAAAATAGTATCGAACAGCAATTCCGGAGTTGCAATGGTTAACTTGGCGTTTGTATCTGTGGTGATGCGTTCTCCTTTCCGGCAGGAAGAAACTAAGAAAAAGAGCAATAGCACTAAACTGATATTTGAACGCATAAATCAAACTTAGAAAAATGTTTGAGTACTTACAACTGTATAGGAAATAATGAAGTTATTCGGCAAATGCCAATGCCGCGATGCTCACTTTTGCTGCTCCGCTATTTAAAAGTTCATTTGCGCAGGCCTCTAATGTTGCACCGGTTGTAATTACATCATCTACCAACAGGATGTGTTTGCCGGCAATGTTGGCCTGGTCGTGTACTTCAAAAACGTTCTGCATATTCTCGTATCGGTTGTACCTGCTCTTTTTGGTCTGGCTTTCAGTTGCGTTATTACGTACTAAATTTTCTTCGCTAAAGCCAGTCTCCATTCTTTCTGCTGTTCCTTCGGCAATAAAAGTACATTGATTGTATCCTCTGTGTTTATATTTTTTATGATGCAGGGGCACAGGAATGATTAAATCAACATCTTTATAAAGCAAACTCATCTTTAACTTTTCGCCTAACATATTTCCTAACAGTACACCAACATCCGTTCTTCCATTATATTTTAAGTTATGGATCAGGTTTTGCACTTTCGCCCCTTTCCTAAAATACAGCATCGCCATGGCGGCATGAAGCGGCACCCGTCCCCACAACTGTTTGGCCACCCTGTTTTCTGCATGTTGATGATAATCGGTAAAAGGTAAATCGTACAGGCATTTGGTGCAGATTAAGTGCTCACTCTGATATAAGGATACACCACAGGCATTGCAGAGGTTTGGAAATAACAAACCGAATAAATCATCACACCATTGTTTAACCTGTAACATATCACTAATTTATAAAATATTTGTGAGGATACCATATGGTTTAATAAGGTCTGTTATATAGAGTAGGCTTTTATTTTTATTAGCTTTTTCAGTAAAGCAGGTTTAGTGCTACGATATAAGTTTGTCCCCGCTTTTTACTACAAGTCCTCTCCCGATTGAAAAAATCGGGATGTGGGCTTTCCGTTTCAATCGGGTTTAGTTGGGGCGGGGCAGGGGTTAAATACGAAGTTTCCAAAGGCCTGTGCAACTGAAAGCTTCGCAAGTCTTCAGCCCAAACCTGCCCTAAACACGCGATCCTTCAAAAAGTTTTGCTTCGGGCAAAACTTTTTGTTGCTGTAAACCATCCAGTTACAATAAAACTCCCAATAAATAGCAAATATGCTTTGCTTGTAAATTAAAAAATCCTACTTTTGCATCCCGCTTCGGAGGAAGGGTTTTAGTTGAAAGGATGGCTTAGAGATACGGAAAGCAATATTTATTTTAAAATAAATATTGCAGGAGAGAAAAAGATTGCTACCTTTGCAGCCCGGTTCGGAAGAACGGAAAGTCGGTTAAAGCTGGCGTATTGAAATAAAGGAAAGAGGAGAAAAAGAGGATTAAAAATAAAATTTATTTTATTTGGAAGTTTAAAAAAGATCCTTACCTTTGCACTCCCAACCGAAAGGGAAGGAAAAAAGAATCGGAACGGCGGATGTCGGGAAGGTCACAAAACAAGATTGAAACGGATGAAACACAGGCTGGACGAATAAGACCAACCGAAACTGAAACCGAAGATATATAAAGATCTGCCGCGAGGTTTATAGATCGATAAGTTCTTAAAAGAGATGTCAATGTAGCGTAGCGGGGTAATGGAGTACTGGTCAAAGTACATGATTATTTTGCTTTATTTTAAAGGTGGTGTCTAACAGACAACATAAAAAAAAGAAGACTATTTTTAACAATAGTTAAAACTGGTCAGTATTGAACAAAACATTTTACAATGGAGAG